>CAIYMN010000055.1 GCA_903927295.1 uncultured beta proteobacterium
GAAAGACTCGACCGGCATCTGCTTCATTGGCGAGCGACCGTTTCGTGATTTTCTGAACCGCTATATCGCCCACCAGCCGGGCCCGATCAAGGACGACAAGGGACGCACGGTCGGCGAACACGTTGGCCTGAGTTTTTACACACTGGGCCAACGTCAGGGTCTGGGTATCGGCGGCATCAAAGCCAAGGGGGCACAGCGCGGTGGCGGCGAGCACGCGCCCTGGTTTGTGGCACGCAAAGATCTGGAGAAGAACATCTTGTGGGTGGTGCAGGGTCACGAGCATGCCTGGCTGCAGTCCACAACCTTGCAGGCCGACGACGCCAGTTGGGTGGCCGCGTCGGCACCGGCTGCAGGGCCCTTGAACGCAAAGACCCGATATCGGCAAGCGGACGCCGCCTGTACTCTGGAAGCCGCCGCCAATGGCTCATTCAGTCTGCGCTTTGCAGAGCCGCAATGGGCGGTCACGCCGGGTCAGTCGGCTGTGCTGTATGACGGAGATGTGTGCCTGGGCGGCGGTGTCATTGCTGCCGCACGGATCGGCTGAATCAGCCGATCCTGGCGAGCAGGGTTTCCATGTCCCTGAACATGTGCTCCAGACCCTCCTTCTGCGCTTGATCCGGTTGCACACACACCTGTAGCTCCTGCTCAAGAAAACACATCGTCATGCGCAGATAGGTGCTGTCGAGTGCCTTGCGCACGGCTGAAAACTGCTGCGCGATCTGCAGACAGTTCTCGCCCTCCTCGATCATCCGCTGCACACCCCGGATCTGACCTTCCGCGCGCCGGAGGCGATTGAGCACATCGGTGCGGGCGCTTGCGTCTTTCAGTACGGTCATGACAGTTCCTGTTTCTTCGCGAAGATCATAACCAATGACGCGCCAGGCATCTTGCGCCAAGGCACGTCAAGTAAAATCTGCAGCTAACCGACGGTTCGTCGAGTTCCATCCCACTTGAGAGGCGATCACGATGCGTTGCTTGCGCTGGATTCTTTCCATGCTATTGCTGGTTCCTGCATGGGGTCTGGCAGCAAGCGCAGCAGCCCCCCCTTTTCGAATCGGTGTCGCGCCGCACTCCAGCGCACGCGTGATCATCGAGATGTACCAGCCTTTGCGCCTGCATCTGGAGCAGTTCCTGCAACGGCCCGTGGAAATCGTTACCGCCCCGGATTTCACCGAGTTCGCGCGGCGCGCCATGGCACAGGACTACGATATCGCCGTCACCACCGGCCACCAGGCGCGACTCCTGCAGACGGACGCCCGCTACCTGACACTACTGACCTATCAGGCCGATTTCAAGGCGGTGGCGCTGGTAGCCGCCAACAGTCGCTACCGCGAACCGCAAGACCTGGCGGGCAGCACCGTGATCGGTCTTTCGCCCTCGTCACTGGTCACTCTGTGGGGGCAACACTGGCTGCTGCGCAATGCCGTAGCCAACGCAACGCTCCAGTATGTCAGCGCCTCCGACAGTGTCGGCCAACTTCTGCTCAAGGGCGAGGGTAGCGCCGGCTTCATGTCGCTGGCCAACTTCCAGAACCTGCCCACGCCGGTGCGCGAGCAATTGCGCGTGCTGGCGGAGAGCTTGCCAATGGCGGGCCGCGTCTACGTTCTCAATGCGCGTCATGCCAAACAGCACGCCAGCATCCTGGCGGCCCTGTGGGCGTTTGCCGATACACCCCAGGCCAAGCAGTATTTCGCCAAGCATCAACTCGGTGGCTATCGCTCCCTGGAAGCACGCGAATTGGTCGCGTTGGATCCCTATGCGAATGAAGTTCGACTGGTCTTAAAGCAGGCCAAGTGATGCACTTCAAGCCTTGGCTGACGGTACGCGGCCGGCTGGTACTGGCCGCGCTGCTGGTCGAACTGGTCATGCTGGCAATTCTGGTCGGTAACAGCCTGCGGCTGCTGCATGAGGCCATGGGAGATCAGGCACGCGAGCAGGCGGAACAGATTGCGCCGGTGCTGTCTGCCGCACTGGTGGCGCCGCTGGCGCAGTATGACTACGCCACGGTGCAGGCGATACTCAATGAAAGTCATGCCATCCGTGGCATCGATTACGTGGCGGTTACAGACTCCACTGGCACCACCGTCGCGACCAGCGGCTGGCCCAATGGCAAACCACTGCCACCAGTTGGAACGCGCTTTTCCCTGGATGACGACCCGCCGCGCTATGACCTGGTGCTACCGATCAAGTTGGCCGGTCAAACCTTGGGCACCCTGCAATTCGGTCTGGATTTGAAGCGCATCGTGGTCGCGCGCAAGAATCTGTTGACGCAGGGCGTCCTGATTGCCATCAGTGAACTGCTCTTGTCGGCGGGCCTCTTGACCCTGCTCGGCCTGATGATCACGCGTCAGCTTTCGCTGCTCACCACGGCCAGCCTGACGGTGGCGCAGGGTCAGTTGACGCCCGCCCCCGTCCCCGAAGGTCTGGACGACGTCGGTCGGCTGGGCGCGGCTTTCAACGTAATGTCGCGTGCCATTGCCGAGCGCGTTGAACAGTTGACCCGTGCCAACGAAAAGACTGCCCGCATGACCGCCTCGTTGCAGGACCGAACGGAGCAGCTCAATGCGATCTTTGATTTGAGCCCGGACGGGTTTGTTTCTTTTGACGCGGAGCATCGCGTCAAGTACGCCAGTCCGGCCTTTTTTCGCATGACAGGACTGGACTCGACGGAGATCATGGGACTTGATGAAACCGTTTTTTCCGCGCGACTTGCAAAAGGCTGTCTGGATCCAGATGCTTTCCCGGACTTCGCCGAACTCAGGGTTGAACATGCAGCCAGCAACCCTGCTGGCAGTGGCGAGTCGGCCCAGCCAGCGAGGAAACGCCGGCGTCAGTTGATCGAACTGGCCGGACCCGGCAACCATGTGCTAGAGCTCAGCCTGCGCCAGTCGGAAGCCGAGACGGTCTCGCAAATCCTCTACTTCCGTGAAGTAACCCACGAAACTGAAGTGGATCGGATGAAGAGCGAGTTCCTGTCGCACGCTGCGCACGAACTTCGCACGCCCATGGCCAGCATCTATGGCTATGCGGAAATACTGATGACACAACAATTCGGCGAGGACGAACAGAGCGAGTTTCTGGGCATCATCCACCGCCAGTGCGGCTTGATGATCTCCATCATCAATGAGTTGCTTGACCTGGCTCGCATCGACGACCGTCGCGGCAAGGATTTCAAGTTTGCCAGTATCGATGCCAGCCAGTTGTTGCGTGAAGTGATCGCGGATTTCGGCGTTCCAGCCGGTCAGCAGGCGGCTGTCCTGAACGCCCCTGCCCAGCCCTGCTGGGTGCGTGCCGACGCGAGCAAGCTGATGCAGGCGGTTCGCAACATTCTCTCCAATGCCTACAAGTATTCCACTGAGGGCGGTGAGGTATCGATCAGCGTGATCGATGCAGGCCCGGTCTCCCAGTCACCCATCGGCATCCGCGTTACCGACCAAGGTCCGGGTATGACGAGCGAACAAGCAGCTCGGGTCTGCGAGCGGTTTTACCGTGCTGACAGCTCAGGCAGCATCCCTGGCACCGGGCTGGGCATGAGCATCGTGAAGGAAATCATGGAACTGCATGGAGGTCAGGTAGAGATCCAGAGCCAACTCGGTGTCGGCACCACGGTTACCCTTTGGCTGACAGAAGCGACGGCGCCAGCCTAAAACGGTATATCGTCATCCATGTCGTCAAAGCCACTTGACGGCTTTGACGCCGACGCCGCAGGACGCTGAGCTGCCGCTGGTCGCGACGCCGGAGCCGGACGGGAATAGCCGCCTGCTTCGTCGTCGCCCGCTGGCTCACCCATGCCTTCACGGCTGCCCAGCATCTGCATTTCGTTGGCGATGATGTCAGTGGCGAATTTCTCGACGCCGTCCTTGTCGGTGTACTTGCGCGTCTTGATGCGGCCTTCAACGTAGACCGAGCGACCCTTTTTCAGATACTGGCCAACGATCTCCGCCAGCTTGCCAAAGAAGGTGACGCGATGCCATTCGGTTTCTTCAACCATCTCGCCGGTCTTGCTCTTGTACTTGCTGCTGGTAGCAATCGTGACGTTGGCGACCGGGTCGCCGCTGGGCAGGTAACGCACTTCGGGGTCGCGCCCCAGGTTGCCGACGAGAATGACTTTATTGACCGATGCCATGTTGTCCCCTTTGGTTAGCTGCGGGCTGTCCCGCAAGGTATTAACTTGATTATGACGTCTTTGGTTGACGCATCGGCCAGGCCACCAGCAGCCACAACAACATGAGGCCGGCGCAAACAGCAAACAGCACTTGCGCGCCACCGTGTTTCATCAGCCAACCACCCATGACGCCACCAGCAAAGAAACCCAGCGACTGCAGGGTGTTGTAAACCCCCATGGCGGCACCACGAACGTGGGCCGGCGCCATGCGCGAGACCATGCTGGGCTGACTGGCTTCGAGTACATTGAAACCGTAAAAGAATACAAACAACAAAACCACCATGCTGGCTATGCTGGCACCATCCACACTGAGCAGCAAACCCAGTTGCACGGTCGCTGTCAGGGCGATGGAAATCAGGAACACAGCGCGCATATAACCGCGCTTCTCCAGTGGAAACAGCGTGCCACCCATGACGACAAAGGAACCCAGCACCGCCGGCAGATAGACCCACCAGTGATGCTCGCGCGACAGGCCGGCTTTCTCCAGCATCAGCGGCACCGCCATCCACATGGCGAGCTGCACTGCATGCAGGATGAACACACCGAAATTCAGTCGCATCAGGGCCGGCAGCACCAGCACATCACGAAGACTGCCACGCGGCATGTTCTTGTGCTGCCGTGGCTCTGGCGGCACCCACCAGATGACCACTGCGATTCCCAGAACAGCCAGTGCACCGGTCATGACAAACAGGCCCGACAGGCCGGTGTAGGCCACCAGCAGCGGCGCTGCCACCAGAGAGAGCGCAAACATCAGCCCGATGCTGGCACCGACCAGCGCCATCGACTTGGTACGGACCTCGTCGCGCGTCTGGTCTGACAGCAAGGCCGTTACTGCCGCCGATACCGCACCGGCGCCCTGCAGGGCGCGACCCGCTGCCAGCCAGGTCAGGGTCGGCGCCAACGCCGCCAGGAAGCTGCCCGCAGCAAACAGCAACAAACCAAACACAATGACAGGCTTGCGCCCAAGCCGGTCTGAGGCCAGGCCGTAAAGAAACTGCAGCATGGCCTGCGTCAGACCGTACATGCCCATGGTCAGACCGATCAGCGCCGGGTCATCCCCGCCAGGCAACTTGCTCGCCTCCATCGCAAAGACCGGAAGGATCAGGAACAGCCCAAGCATGCGCAAGGCAAATATGGACGCCAGCGAAAAACTGGCGCGCAACTCCAGCGCTGTCATCTTGCCAGCGGCAACCGACTTCTTTTCCTCCGCGGAGGCCTCAGCTATAGACAAAACGCGTATCTCCAATAAGCCAATCAGGACGCCGCCATGGCAACAAAGGGACCGATTGTCCCCGATTGCGCCGATCTTTAACTATCATGTCAGGTTTTCCCGAGCAAATACCACCTTGAACTCCCCTTCCGACGGCAGCTATCTGGCAGGCTCCTTGCGCCAGCAGACCATCAGCATTCGCGGTGCGCGCACGCACAACCTGAAGAACATCGACCTCGATATCCCGCGCAACCAGTTGGTGGTCATCACCGGTCTGAGCGGCTCCGGCAAATCGAGCCTGGCCTTCGACACCCTGTACGCCGAAGGCCAGCGCCGCTATGTGGAGAGCCTCTCCACCTACGCACGCCAGTTCCTGCAGCTCATGGACAAACCCGATGTCGATGTGATTGAGGGCCTGTCGCCGGCCATCTCTATCGAGCAGAAGGCCACCTCGCACAACCCGCGCTCGACGGTGGGCACCGTGACCGAGATCCACGACTACCTGCGGCTGCTGTTTGCGCGTGCCGGCACACCCTTTTGCCCGGAGCACAACTTGGCTCTGCAAGCCCAGACCGTGAGCCAGATGGTGGACGCCGTGCTGGCGCTGCCGGCGGACACGCGGCTGATGATCCTGGCGCCGCTGGCGCGCGAGAAGAAGGGCGAGTTCCTGGACGTCTTTGCTGATATGCAGGCGCAAGGCTACGTGCGTTTCCGGATCAATGGTCAGGCCTTCGAATTTGACCAACTGCCAACGCTCAAGAAGACCGAGAAGCATGACATTGATGTCGTCATTGATCGCGTCAAGGTGCGCTCTGACCTGAAACAGCGCCTGGCCGAAAGTTTCGAAGCCGCGCTGCGGCTGGCCGGCGGCCGCGCCATTGCACTGGAAATGGACACGCAACAGGAGCACCTGTTCAACGCCAAGTTCTCCTGCCCGGTGTGCAGCTACTCCATTGCCGAACTCGAGCCGCGCCTGTTCTCTTTCAACTCTCCCATGGGCGCCTGCCCAAGTTGCGATGGCCTGGGAGCGCAGGACTTTTTTGACCCGGGTCGGGTGGTGGCCTTCCCGACGCTCAGTCTGGCCAGCGGCGCCATCAAGGCCTGGGACCGGCGCAATGGTTACTACTTTGCGCTGCTGGAGAGTCTGGCCAAACACTACAAATTCGACATCGAGCAGCCCTTCGAGAAGCTGAGCCCACCAATCCAACAGGCCGTGCTGCATGGCTCGGGCGAAGAAGAAATCAAGTTCAGCTACGTCATGGACTCTGGCAACTTTGCCGGCAAGAAGATCAACAAGAAGCACCCGTTTGAAGGGGTCATTCCCAATATGGAACGGCGCTACCGCGAGACCGACTCGGTGCTGGTGCGCGAAGACCTGGCGCGTTACCGCAGCACGCAACCCTGCAAGGATTGCGGTGGCAGCCGGCTGCGCCAGGAAGCACGTCACGTGAAGATTGGCGACGGCGAGCAGGCGCGCGCCATCTACGAAGTCAGCCACCTGACGCTGCGGGAAAGCCTGGCGTACTTCAGCACGCTGCAGATGGCGGGGGCCAAGGGCGAGATTGCCGGCAAGGTGGTGCGCGAGATCGGTCTGCGCCTTAAGTTTCTCAACGACGTTGGCCTGAACTACCTGAGCCTGGACCGCAGCGCCGAGACCCTCAGCGGCGGCGAGTCGCAGCGCATCCGGCTGGCCTCGCAGATCGGCTCGGGCCTGACTGGCGTCATGTACGTGCTCGACGAGCCCAGCATCGGCCTGCACCAGCGTGACAACGAGCGCCTGATCGACACGCTCAAACACCTGCGCGACATCGGCAACTCGGTACTGGTGGTGGAGCACGACGAAGACATGATGCGTGCCGCCGACCATGTGATCGACATGGGCCTGGGCGCTGGCGTTCACGGAGGCCGTGTCATTGCGCAGGGGACGTTTGACGACGTCAAGGCCAATCCGGATTCACTGACAGGAAAATATCTTGCCCAGGTGTTGAAGATTGAAGTTCCAAAGCACCGCACCGCATGGCTGCCGGTCACCGTGGAATCGAAGCCGGAGAAGAAGCAAAGTTCGAAAGCACCTGCCAGCAAGGCTGCACTGGCCTGGGCCGAGCGCCACGCCGCCCATCTTGCAACACAAGGCGAGCTGCAGGCGATCCGGGTCATCAACGCCAGCGGCAACAACCTGCGCAGCGTCAGCGTGGCGTTTCCAGTGGGCCTTTTCACGTGCGTCACCGGGGTCTCAGGCTCCGGCAAGTCGACACTGGTCAACGACACGCTGTACAAGGCGGTCGCGCGCTCGCTGTACCGCGCCCACGACGAACCGGCAGCCCATGAGGCAATCGAGGGCATAGAACACTTCGACAAGGTCATCAATGTGGACCAGTCGCCCATCGGGCGCACACCACGATCCAATCCAGCCACCTATACGGGCCTGTTCACGCCGATCCGTGAACTGATGGCCGAAGTACCAGTGGCCCGCGAGCGCGGCTACGGCGCGGGGCGCTTTTCCTTCAACGTGGCAGGCGGACGCTGCGAGGCCTGCCAGGGTGACGGCATGGTCAAGGTCGAGATGCACTTCTTGCCTGACGTCTACGTGCCATGTGACGTCTGCGCCGGCAAGCGCTACAACCGCGAAACCCTGGAGGTTCTCTACAAGGGCAAAAACATCGCGCAGATCCTGGACCTGACGGTAGAAGCGGCTCATGAGTTCTTCAAGGCGCAACCCACAATCGCGCGCAAGCTGCACACCCTGCTCGATGTCGGCCTGTCCTATATCCGTCTCGGTCAGGCTGCCACCACGCTGTCTGGTGGCGAGGCGCAACGCGTCAAGCTGGCGCTCGAACTCTCCAAGCGCGACACCGGGCGCACGCTCTACATCCTGGACGAGCCGACAACCGGTCTGCACTTTGCCGACATCGACCTGCTGCTCAAGGTCTTGCACCAGTTGCGCGACGCCGGCAACACCATCGTCGTGATCGAGCACAACCTGGACGTCATCAAGACCGCCGACTGGCTGATTGACATGGGCATTGAGGGCGGTGCTGGTGGCGGCCAGGTGGTGGGCATCGGAACGCCCGAAGACATTGCCGCCAATCCGGAAAGTCATACCGGCCTGTACCTCAAACGTCTGCTGCCCCAGGATGCAAGCAATGCATAACCCAACTTTTTTTGTCATTGCGAGCGCAGCGAAGCAATCCATGCCTTCGGAATGCCAGCATGGATTGCCGCGTCGCTGCGCTCCTCGCAATGACGAACAATAGCCTCACCGGAAGGGACCTGGCGGCCGCCCTGGGCGTGATTGTGATCTGGGGTCTGAACTTCGTCGCCATGAAGTTCGCGCTGCACGACTTCACGCCTTTCCAGTTGGGCGCTGCCCGTTACACGCTGGCCGTGTTGCCACTGGTGTTCTTCATCCGCGCACCTCGCCTGCACTGGAAGTGGGTGTTGCTCTACGGTTTGTTTCAAGGTGTCGGACAATTCGGTCTGCTGTTCACTGCGCTCAAGGTCGGCATGACGGCCTCATTGGCCTCTGTGCTGATGCAAACCCAGGTATTTTTCAGCGCCCTGTTCGGCTACGTGCTCTTGCATGAAAAATTGAGCCGCGCCCTGCTCGGCGGCCTGGGTCTGGCCGCTGGCGGGCTGGTCTGCTTCGGCATGAATTTCGTCAGCGGCGGCACGCTAGCCATCACCGTTGCCGGCTTTGTTCTCAACCTGTGTGCTGCGGCCATGTGGGCGGCCTCCAACATCGTCGCGCGCAAGGCCCAGCAGAGCAGCCCACAGTACGAGCCCTTGCAGTTTCTCGTCTGGAGCTCGCTGGTGCCCATAGGCCCGTTCCTCCTGATGAGCCTGCTGTTTGACCCAGATGTTGCGACGCCAGCGATGGCCTGGACCAGCGCTGCCAAATGGGCCAGCGTGCCCTGGACGTCCTGGCTGGCCATCGCCTACCTGGGCTGGATGGCCACGATCTGGGGCTACGCCCTGTGGACCGGCCTGCTGCAGCGCCACGCCACGAATCGGGTGGCACCCTTCAGCCTGGGCGTGCCCGTGGTGGGCCTCGCGGCCGGCGTGCTGGTGCTGGGTGAAGTGATCAGCGCCTGGCAATGGGCCGGCATTGCGCTGCTGGTGGCGGCGCTGGGCTTCGTGGTGTTGGGTGGCTTGATGACCCGGCCCTCGTCCACCAAATAGTGCGCCCCACTACATCGACAGCGAGCCCTCGCGGAATTCGGTCTTGTCGAGCCAGACGTTGACCAGCACCGGCTTGCCGCTTCTGGCGAGTTCGCGTGCACGCGCCAGGCCGACCGGTACTTCGGCCATGGTCTTGATCACGATGCCCTCGGCGCCAAAGCCGGCGGCAACCTCGTGATAGTCGGTGCGCGCCAGCACAGTGGCCACATCGTCCTTCAGCATC
Source organism: uncultured beta proteobacterium (assembly GCA_903927295.1). Lineage (GTDB taxonomy): Bacteria > Pseudomonadota > Gammaproteobacteria > Burkholderiales > Burkholderiaceae_C > Rhodoferax. The sequence goes on from CAIYMN010000055.1 coordinate 9,778, forward strand.
TTGACCTGCTCACGCGCGATCTGGGTCCAGCCAGCGTCGTTACCGACCAGCGCGATGACCGGAATGCCGTGGCGCACAAAGCTGTCGAACTCGACCAGTCCGTAACCGCAGGCACCGTCGCCAAAAATGATCCAGACTTCGCTACCGGGTTTGGCCAGCGCAGCACCCAGCGCAAAACCGGAACCGACACCGAGCGTTCCGAAGGCGCCAGGGTCCAGCCAGGTCAGTGGTGCACGCGGGTGCATGACGTAGGACGCGGTGGCGACAAAATCGCCGCCGTCGGCGACCAGTACGGCGTTCTCACCGGCCTCCTTTTCGAGCATGCGAAAGAGCGCGATCGGATTCACATATTCCCCTGGCGCTTGCGCCTGGACTTCGATCTCGACCTCGCGCTCGGCATCACGCTTGCGCAGTTGTGCGACCCAGGCGTCCAGGCGGGACGCGTTAGCAGTGGCTGGCTGCGCCTGCGCCAGTGCCTGCAGGAACAAGCCCGCATCGCCAATGGCGGCAATGTCGGGTTTGCGGTTCAGGCGCGCGTCCTTCGCGCTGCGATTCGCAGCAATCAGGGTCGCATTGCGACGTACATGCTTGCCGTAGTCAAGACGAAAATCACAAGGCACACCGGAGAGCAGCACGCAGTCGGATTCACGCAGCGCATTACGGCGTTGATGGCGCATTTGCAGCGGATGGTCGCGCCCGAGCAGGCCGCGCGCCATGCCGGAGAGATAGACCGGAATGCCAAGCCTGGTCACCGCCTCGGCTACACGCTGCGCCTCCTGGGACAGCACCAGCGTCTGGCTGCCGATCACCATCAGGGGCCGCTCGGCCTTCGCCAGTGCGGCGAGCGCTGCTTGCAGACTCGCATCCGAAGCCCGCGGCGCTGCGACGGCACGCACTTGCGGTGCCGCGTGCTCCTGGCTGCCGGCAAACATTTTCTTCACGTGGCGGTTCAGGTAAAAGCGCAGCAAGCGGTCTGGCACCGACGTGCCCTTGCCGGCAGCGTCGGCATACCACTGCCGAATCGAGACTTCGTCGTACAGCAGATCGACCGGACATTCGATGAACACAGGACCGGGTACGCCGGCTTGCGCCACGGCGAACGCCTCGTCCACCGCCGGCCCCAGGTCACTCACGCAAACGATCTTCCTGAACAGTTTGACGTGAGGTTCGACCAGGGGACGCTGGTCAATGTCCTGCAGCGCACCGCGACCCTGCAGCGCCGTTGGCGCAGCACCGCCTATCAGGATCACGGGCGACTGCGCCAGTTGAGCATTCTTCAGGGCCGTGATGGTGTTGCTGATGCCTGGCCCGGCCGTGACTGCCGCCACTCCCGGCAAGCCGAGCAGGCGCGCGCTGGCGTCTGCCGCGAAGACGGCCGTGGCTTCGTCACGCACGTCGACGATGCGAATGCCGCGCGCCTTGGATGCGCTCAGGATCGGCGAAATATGGCCGCCGCAAAGCGTGAAGATGGAGCGCACGCCGTGCGCCTGCAAGGCTTCGGCAACGCGATCGCCACCGTGGCGTGTCACTGATTGGTTTGACATGAAGGGTGACTTTCTCTCAGGCCCAGTGGACCGTGCCGGTGCTGGCGTACCAAACCTCGATTTGCGGCGCAACCGCTGTCTCGATGCGACTGCGCCGGACCTTCATGGTCGGCGTGAGGGTTCCGTTTTCTATCGACCACGGATCCGACATCACCACCAGCATGCGCAGGTGTTCGTATTCAGAAAGTTGCCGGTTCACGTCCTTGAGCAGTTGGCTTAGCTGGCCCTCCACTTCGGCACGCACCTGCGGGTCGCCCAGCTTCGGCCGGATGGATTCAGCCAGCACCACCATGCCATAGGCAGACACCTGACCAACCCCCGACACCAGTGACAGCTCGACCAGCGGATGCGCGTTGAGCAGATTCTCGATCGGCGCAGGCGCCACATACTTGCCCTTGCCGGTCTTGAACAGTTCCTTGGCGCGACCGGTGATCTTGAGCAGGCCGTCAGCGCGCAGTTCACCCAGATCACCGGTGTGAAAAAAGCCATCCTCGGTGAACGATTCAGCTGTGAGCTCTGGCTGCTTGTAATAGCCGTCGAACTGCCCGGGCGACTTGATCAGAACCTCGCCCTCAGGGCTGATGCGGACCTGCACACCGGGCATCGCGACCCCGACATAGCCGGGCTCGTTGAACTTTTCGTTGGAACCGTGCGAGAAGGAATTGTCCTCCGTCATGCCGTAGCCTTCGTACAGTTTCAGACCCAGGCGTCGGTACCAGGCAATCAGATCGGCCGGGATCGGCGCCGAGCCGCTGGCTGCGTTGCGCACCTGGTCCAAACCCAGACCCTTGAGCACCTTTTTCCCGACAATGCGACCAAGTATCGGGATGCTCAGCAAGCGGTCAAGTTTCTTGGGCGGCATCTTGGCAAAAACACCTTGCTGGAACTTGAGCCAGAGCCTTGGCACCGAGATGAAAATCGTTGGCCGTGCGCGCTGCAAGTCCTGCAAGAACGTGTCCAGCGTCTCGGCGAAATAAACATGAGCCTCACCGGCGATAAGGCACGATGCCTCGACGCAGGAGCGCTCGTAACTGTGCGCCAGTGGCAGGTAGGACAGGATCCGGACTTCGGCGTCCGTCCCCAAGCGCTCACGCGTGTAACTGGAAAAGCCCTCTCCCGCGCGGGTGATGGCGCCGAAACTGATCATCGCACCCTTGGGTCGCCCGGTGGAGCCCGATGTGTAGATCAGCATCGCCATGTCTTTGGTATCGCGCTGCGGCCGTCCGCCCAGCGGCGGCGTGCGCGCAACAATGGCGTCCCAGGTTTCAAAGTTGGTCTGCGGTCCCAGGGGCAAGGCGATGCACGAAACACCCTGCGGCACACCGCTGATCTGCTGCCCCCAGGTGTCAAGCTTGCCGACGAACAGCAGTTTGGCTTCGCTGTGCTCCAGCACGTAACGCACGGTCTCGGCAGTCTCCGTCGGAAAAATGGCAACCGTCGTGTAACCCGCCATCCAGATCGCGAGTTCGGTCATGAAAAAGTGCGCGCAATTTTTTGACAGCAGGGCGATCCTGGAACCCGGCTCGAAGCCGAGGCCGCGCAGGTGGGCTGCCATGCGCCGGGACTGGTCCAGTGTCTGCGCCCACGTGTAGTCCTTCACGAGGCCCTTGCCGACAGGCTGGGTCAGGAAGACCTTGTCGGCATAGGCCGACTCGTGGTCGTAAACGTAATCGAGAATCAGCTTCGGCGTTGTCATGGTGTCTCCTTTTTTGCTGCCTGTAATTGATCACGGGTCTTCTGTGCCTCGCGGCGCGCCGCTTGCATGTAGTCTGCGCCACTTGAAGCATAGAGTATGGCGCGCGACGAGTTAACGACAATCGGCGCCATTGTTTCACCGTCCCGCTCGCGCCAGCCAGCCCTCACTGTCGCGACCGCGTCACCACCCTGGGCACCAACACCCGGGATCAGCAGTGGCAGGGTTGGCGCGACCAGTCGGACCCGTTCGATCTCCGCGGCGTAGGTTGCACCCACCACCAAACCGAGTTGGCCATTGAGGTTCCAGGGACCTTGCGCCAGCCGTGCCACGTGTTCGTACAGCAGTGGCGCACCCTCGACGCTGGAGAGACGCTGATTCTGCAGATCGTCGCCACCCGGGTTGGAGGTACGACAGAGCAGGAAAGCGCCCTTGCCGTGGTACTTGAGATAGGGTTGCACCGAATCAAAACCCATAAACGGTGACAGCGTCACGGCGTCAGCACCGTAACGCTCAAAAGCCTCGATCGCGTATTGCTCGGCGGTGCTGCCAATGTCACCCCGCTTGGCATCCAGAATGACCGGCACCCGGGGCGCCGCGCGACGCATATGGGCCATCAATCGTTCGAGTTGCTCCTCGGCGCGGTGCGCGGCAAAGTAGGCGATCTGCGGCTTGAAGGCGATCACCAGATCGGCCGTCGCATCGACGATGGCGGCACAAAAATCATAAATCCGGCTTGCATCGCCACGCAGACCCTCTGGAAACCTGGCCGGATCGGGGTCGAGCCCAACGCACAGCAGGGAAGTGTTTTCGCGCTCGGCGGCGCACAGCATATTGCGGAAGTTCATGGTTGCATTGTAGGAATATGATCGCCCCTGCCATGCCCATCGCCTCATCCCACCTGCAATCCCATTGGCACCTGCTCACGCGATTGGGAGAAGTGCAGATTCTGCTTCCCGCTGCCTTGCTGGCGATGCTGGTATTGGCGCACCGCACCGACACACGTTCGCTGGCCACCATCTGGCTGGGCTTGCTGAGCCTGACGACGCTGCTGACGACGGCAAGCAAGATTGCCTTCATTGGCTGGGGAATTGGCAGCGCCTGGCTGGACTTCACCGGCATATCGGGTCATACCATGTTTGCCGCCGGCGTCTATCCCCTGCTGTTGGGTACCCTGACATCACGCCTGCCGCCTTGGGTGCAGAAAGCCGCGGTTGCAGCAGGTTTTGCACTGGCCCTGCTGGTCGGCGTGTCGCGCCTGGAGGTCGGTGCCCACTCGATCTCTGAAGTCCTGGCCGGACTGCTGCTAGGTGGTGCAGCCTGTGCTTGTGCCATAGCCAAGGCCGGTATGCCGAGATCGCCGATCGGCGCAAGCCTGACGGTACTGGTTGTGCTGTGGATATTGCTCACACCGGTTCACGTGCCACCTTTGCCAACGCACTCGCTGGTGACACGACTGGCGCTGAGTTTGTCAGGCAGTCCGACTCCACATACCCGACGTGCCATGCTGCTTGACGCGCAGGGCCGTTGAGGTACTCAATCGGGAGCCATCGCGTCCCAGGCCTTGAGTACTTCGGCCACGTACATCAATGCCGGCCCACCGCCCATATAGACGCAAACGCTGAGCATCTCTTCAAGCTCGGCGCGCGTGCACTGCAGCTTGTGCAAGGCTTTGACATGAAAGCCGATGCAGCCTGAGCAATGTTGCGTGACACCAATGGCCAAGGCAATCAGTTCCTTGGTTTTGGCGTTCAACGTTCCATCTGCCATCGAGGCGCGCGCCAATTGACCGAAGCCCAACATGGCCTCAGACTGGGACTTTCTGAATGGAGCCAGGTTCTGATTGATGTTTTGAATCAAGCTGGTGTGATCAAAGGTACTCATTGAGCGAAAAGGTCATGGCTGGCAAAAAAACTAGCGACACCCCTGCTTCGGGCACCCGTCCGGGCGCTCGTTGGCAGGCAAGGGGCAACGGTTGACTTCGAACGGCGACATGGCAAGCAAGGTAGTCAATCCGCTGGACAAGATCGTGATGGCCCAAAAGACAAAAAAGGCCACACTGTAAACACCCTGGCGCGACAGTTCAAGAGGATGACCGAACCACTGCAGATCTTGCGGATCGACCATGCCAAAGACCAGCACTTCAAGAACACCAGCCATCAGGAAAGCCGGCCAGGCAACCCACATCAATCGCTGCGACAACATAGTTTCAACTCCTTAACGAGGTACCAAGAATACCGACTTTTCTGTCAGGTGTCCTGGCGTATCAAGCGATTCAATCTCAAACGTAATCGGATGCGATCCTGGCGCCATGTCCTGCTGCGGTACCTGCAGGCGTACGGCCACCCAGCGTGACTGGGTTGAC
>CAIYMN010000056.1 GCA_903927295.1 uncultured beta proteobacterium
CGTCGCTCACGCTCCACTCAAGAGGTTTGGCTTCCACTGTCGCTGCACCGCGGGCGCTCATGGTGCAATGCCAGCCGGGGCCGAGGTCTTCGCAGACGCCAGCAGCGCACGGCGCAGTTGCGGCTCGGAAGTTTGGGCGCTTAGCCAAATACCAAAGAACTGCCTGGCAAAGGCGAGGTCGCGCACTTCGCCGAGCAAGCGGCCATTGCTCCAAAACACTGCGCCGGTGCCGGGTTGGTTCACGCCGGTGATGCGGTCGCCTGCCTTGACGTCTGGAAACAACTCCCGCATCTGGCCTTCCCAGGCCGCTTCTTGTGCCGAGGTCATGGGTGCCTGGCGCTGCATCTCCACCATGGAGCGTCTGGCAATGTCGCGCCCCCTGAGTTCGCGCAGGTAGGCCAACTCCAGCGCAAACGCGCTCTGTTCATAGGAGCCTTCGGCAAATCCCGGCGCCACCCACAAGGTGGCCTGGTAAACCTCAAAGCCCCAAAACGTCATCTTTGCCTGCCCCAACAAGGTGGCAGCAGGCACGGCGAGGCGAAGCTCTTGCGGCAGTGTCTGGGCCTGGAGCTTCAAGCCAGACAGGGTTGCAGACAGCGTCAGGATGGCGCAAGCAGCTGCGCTGTTCATGGCGATAGAGTTGTAGGCTTTTGCAAGGTGTACTGCACCAGGCTGATGTCGCCGGAGTCAAACGCGGCTTCGCAGTAGGCCAGGTAGAACTCCCAGATGCGCATGAAGCGCTCGTCAAAGCCGAGCTTCGCGACCTCGACCTTGCGCTCCAAAAAGGCATCGCGCCAACGACGCAGGGTCTCGGCGTAGTCGGCTCCGAAGGCAAATTCGTCCACCACCTCCAGGCCGGCGGCCTGTGCCTGACGGCGAATCTCACGCGGACAGGGCAGGCAACCACCAGGAAAAATGTACTGCTGGATGAAGTCAGTGGATGCCACGTAGCGCTCAAACAGCGCATCGTCAATCACGATGCTTTGCACGCAGGCCCGCCCACCGGGTTTGAGCAGACGGCTGACGGTTGCAAAGTAGGCAGGCCAATAGGCTTGCCCCACCGCTTCCACCATCTCGATGGAACAAATCGCGTCAAACGGCGCATCCGTGATGTCGCGGTAGTCCTGCAAGCGCAGGTCGGCCTGCCCGGCTGCGCCGGTATTCACACCCAGACGCTGCATGCGGGTGTTGGCGTAGGCGAGCTGCTCGGTGCTCAGCGTAACCCCCACCACGGTTGCGCCGTGGCATACCGTGGCTTGCTCGGCCAGCGCGCCCCAGCCGCAGCCGATCTCCAGCACACGGTCGCCGCGTTTCACGCCGGCCATTTCCACGGCGCGGCGCACTTTGGCGGTCTGCGCCTCAGGCAGGGCGCCCGACAGGTCACCGTCAAACCAGGCACTGGAATAGTTCATGGTCTCGTCCAGCCACAGCTGGTAGAACGCGTTGCCAAGGTCGTAGTGGGCATGAATGTTTTTGCGGCTGTTGGCGCGGCTGTTGTGGTGCAGCAGGTGCTTGACGCGGTACAGCAGCCGGCCGAACCAGGTGCCGAAGATCATGGCGTCGACCTCCTGGCGGTTGGCGCAAAAGACCTTGAGCAGTTCGGTCAGGTCCGGTGTGCTCCAGTCGCCGGCGATAAAGCTCTCGGCAAAGCCAATGTCGCCGGACTTGAGCGTCGCACCAAACACGTTCCAGTTGTGCAAGGTCATGCTGGCGCTGGGATGCTTTGGCGTGTGTAGCGCGTGCTGCTGCGGGTGCTCGCCAAAACGGCGTTGCGAACCGTCCGGCAGGTGCAGCGTGAGAGCGCCGTGTTGCAGGTTTTGCAGCAGGCGCAATGCACTGCGGGCTGCAGTTGGCGCGTCTTTCGGGAAGGTAATGCCTTGTACCGTGCGGGTGGCGGTATTCATGTTGGACTCCTGGGGTGTGAACTAGCGCGAAATAAAGGCTTGCGGTGGGGCCGGCTTGCGAAAGAAGGGCACACTTTTCAGCCAAAGGCGCAAGGCTTGCGTGTGGATGTGCAGCACCACGCCCAGCGTCATGGCCGGGTAACGCCACAGCGCGCGGCGCAGCACAGCGGGCGTAACGGGCTGCAACGTACCGCTCACACTGGTTTGCAGCACGACAGTATCGGCGCTGCTGTCGTCGTAAAAGTCCACACAAGCCACCGTGCGCGCCTGTTCACCGTTCGAACTGCGCATAAAGCGAAATCGGTAGTGGCCTTGCACCGGGTTGAAGGGTGAGACATGAAACACCTTGTTCGCACGCTGCTCCACGCCATAGCGGGGCGCGTCCAGCACATAGCAGTGCCTCTCGCCAAAAGTGTTGTTTACCTCTACCACGATGGCACGCAGGGCACCTCCCTGGTCGTCTGCGCCACGGTGGCAATACCAGAAGCTCACCGGCTTGAAGGTATAGCCCAGCACGCGTGGGTAGGTGTGCAGCCAGGCTTCACCCGTCGCATCATGGATGCCCTCGCGCTGCAGCACCTCGTCCAGCCAGGCTATCGCCCCGCCTCGTTGCGGGCTGCGACCATCGCCATGGTCGGTGTCGAAGAAGCTTAGAGGTCCCGGGCGGTTGATGTGCCACTGACCGGGCTGTGGAATTTGCGTCTGCAGGCTGCGCATCGGCAGCATCAGAAAGTAAGTGGCGTAGGTAAACGCGTGGCGCTGCGGGCGCAGTCGGCTGTGGCGCACCTGGCCAAAGCCGATGAGCGGAGTTGCGACGGTCATGTGTCCGCCAGCAGCTGCGCTGCAGCAGCGAGCCCGGCTTTCAGGCCGTCTTCATGGAAGCCGTAGCCCATCCACGCGCCTGCAAAGTACCGACTGTTCTTGCCCTGCAGTGCAGGCATGCGCCCTTGTGCCGCCACGGCGCCCAGGTCAAACACCGGATGCGCATAGTCGTATTCGCCAATGATCTTGTGCTGGTCAATCGGGCGCACCGGGTTCAGGGACACCACGACCGGCTGCTCCCACGGCAGGGGCTGCAAGCGGTTGATCAGGTAGTGCAGGCAAACGCGCGCACCTTCTTCTCCGGATGTCGCGGCGCGCTCATAGTTCCATGCGGCCCATGCCGCCTTGCGCTTTGGCAGGACGGAGGCATCGGTGTGCAACACGGCCTTGTTGGACTGGTAGTGGATAGCACCCAGGATCTCGCGCTCCAGCGCCGTTGGCGCGGCCAGCATCTGCAGTGCCTGGTCCGAGTGGGTTGCAATGATGACCTTGTCGAACAGTTCAACGCCTGTGGCTGTGTGGATGCGCACGCTAGCGTTGCCGCTGGGTGAGACTTCCAGATGCTCAATCCGCGTCACCGGCGTGTTAAGGCGCTTGTCGGCAATGCCTGCAGTGATTTTCTCCACATAGTGCCTGGCGCCGCCCGCCACGGTCCACCATTGAGGACGGTTGCTGATTTGCAGCAGTCCGTGGTTGTGGCAAAAGCGTACCATGGTGGAGACCGGAAACTGCAGCATCTGCGCAGTCGGGCAACTCCAGATGCACGCCATCATGGGCAGGAAATACCACTCGCAGAACGCGCTGCCAAAGCCGTGCTCCCGCAAGAACTCGCCCAGAGGCTGCGTCAACTGCGCTTCGTTGCCACTGGCAGCCATTTGGGTAGTCAAGGCGTTAAAGCGCAACAGGTCGCGCAACATGCCCCAAAAACGCGGGTTGACCAGGTTGGCTCGCTGGGCAAACACAGTGTTGAGGCTGGAGCCACTCCACTCCATGGGGTGCCCACTGGCAAAGTCCTTGGCCTGCACCGAGAACGACATGTCGGATTTGGCGGTGGCGACTTCCAGTTCGGCCAGCAGGGCGATCAGTTGGGGGTAGGTGCGTTCATTGAGCACGAGAAAGCCGGTGTCCACGCCGTGGCTGACATCGCCCTGCGAAGTCGCAAGCGTGACCGCAACGGTGTGGCTGTGACCACCAAAGTA
>CAIYMN010000057.1 GCA_903927295.1 uncultured beta proteobacterium
GGTACGCAGGGTTTCCTGGCACTGGGTAACGCCGCAGGAGACGGCGATCACTTCGGTGGCGACGCCCTTCTCTTTCAGGCGCACCGCTTCTTCAATGGCAATTTCGTCAAAGGGGTTCATGCTCATCTTGACATTGGCGATGTCTACACCGGTGTTGTCCGATTTGACGCGGACCTTCACGTTGTAGTCCACCACGCGCTTGACTGCGACCAGGACTTTCATTGATTCCACTCCAGAGTTGTTGAGAATTCGGTTAAATATTGGTTCAACACAGTGCCACGATTGACGTGCACGTCAACCTGGATTCTATGCGTTGTCCTTTGTCAGACTAGTCGTCCACACGACAATCAGCAAAGAAAACCGCACCGAATAGTACGATCGTGCTTTTTTATTGTAACTGCAAGAGTGACTCGACAAGGATTATCCAGTTGCAGGCAACCGTGTATGAACGACGCGCTGCGGATACGGTATTTCAATGTGGTGCTGACGCAGCAGAGCAAGAATGTCAAGGTTGATTAGCGACTTGATATTCAGGGTGCCATTCTCCGCATCCGATATCCAGTAACCTACCGTGAATTCAAGCCCGTCCGTACCGAAAGAAGAGAGCGACGCCGAGGGCTCCGGGCTGCGCAGCACCCGCTCTTGATTCAAGGCGGCCTGTTTGAGCAAGCGCATTACGAGATCGACATCGCTGTCGTAGCCAACAGTTACCAGCGTGAACTGCCAGACTTGCGCGTCCGCCAGCGACAGGTTTTCGACGCGGCTTGTGATCAGCATCTCGTTGGGCACAATGGCCTCCCGCCCTGTGAGAGATCGGATGACCGTGTAACGCGCATTGATCTGCGTTATGTGCCCCTCAAATCCGTCAACCCGCACGTTGTCACCGATGCGCATGCTCCGTTCAGCCAATATGACAAATCCGCTCACGTAATTGGCGGCGAGCTTTTGCAAACCAAAACCAACGCCGACACCAATCGCACCACCAAGCACCGACAGCGCTGACAAATTGATGCCGACCGCTGACAAGGCAACGAGCAAGCCCACGAACAGCAACAAGGCGCGAGTGGCGTTGCTCAGTGCCTTACGCAAGGACAACTCGCCGCCCGTCGCGGCACGCAGCAAGCGGGACTCAATGCCGGAGGAAATCCACAAAGTCACCATCAGCACGCCGCCCGCAGTAAGGGCGCCCTCGATCATCGTGCGCACCGACATGGCGGATCCACCCACCTTCCAGCTGATCTGGTCAAGTTCATCCAATACCACCGGCAGCAAGCCGCTAACCCATAGCACCATGGCGAGCCAGGCCAGCCAGGAAATGCTTCTCTCAAGCAGACGCACCAAAGGCGTTTGCCGGAATGCAGCCTGCAAGACCTTGACGCCCAGTCGTATGACCAGTAGCGCAATCAGTGCCGGAATCGCAATCTTGAAAACGGCCAAGGGCAACCAGCGTTGCAACAGAAAACGGGCCAGGTAGGCCAGCAGCAACAAGAGCATCGGGAACAGCACCCCATCCACGATACGGGTGCCAAACAGGATGGAAGTTTTGTCGCGCGAACCCAGACTTCGTCCGACCAGCGCGGCGACCGCCCAGGCCATCGCCAGACACAAGATCAGCGCGCCCAGTTCCATCAAGGCAGAGGGCCTGGTCAATGCTGCAATCCAGCTCTCCAGGTCCGTAATGCGGGGGTCAAACATCCGCCAGAACCCTGATGTGCGCCTCTACACTGCGGCCCAGCGCACTCATCGCATAGCCACCCTCCAGGCAGGACACAATGCGTCCCCGGGCGTGGCGCCGGGCCACGTCCTTGATGCGATGGGTGATCCAGGCGTAATCCTGCTCGACAAGGCCCATCTGTCCCATGTCGTCTTCGCGGTGCGCATCAAAGCCGGCGCTGACAAAAATCATTTCGGGTGCAAAGTCCTCCAGCCGGGGTATCCATGCGCTCTCTATCAATTCGCGCACATCCATTCCCTTCGTATAGGCTGGAACCGGTAGATTGACCAGATTGCTGGCACCGCTATGAGCCCAGTCGGTCGGATAAAAGGGATGCTGGAAGAAACTCACCATCAGGATGCGCTCGTCACCGGCCACAATGTCTTCAGTCCCATTGCCGTGGTGCACGTCAAAATCGACAATCGCCACGCGCTTCAAGCCATGGCGCTCCAGTGCGTACTTGGCGGCGATCGCCACATTGTTGAAGAAACAAAAGCCCATTGCCTTGTCGCGGCAGGCATGGTGGCCGGGCGGACGAACCGAACAAAAAGCGGTCTCCATCTCGCCTGCCAGCACTGCGTCGGTGGCAGCCAGCGCGGCGCCGGCGGAACGCAACGCGGCGTCCCAAGTGTTGACGTTGATCGAAGTATCCGGGTCAATCTGCGCGTGGCTGGGTCCACCTGCCTCAATTTCCTCCCGCAGGCCATCGCTCAAACCGCGCAAGGCCGCAACATACATGCGACCATGCGCCAGTTCAATGTCCGCCAGCGACGCGACCGGCGCCTGTCGTCGATCCAGCGCAACGTCCAACCCTGATATGAGCAGGCGGTCTTCGATGGCGTCGAGTCGCTCCGGGCATTCAGGATGCCCAGGCCCCATTTCATGTTTCCAGCAATCAGGGTGAGTAAAGTATCCGGTCATAGTCACGATGTGCGTCCGTCTCTCGAATTTTTTGGTAAGGTGCATGGCATGAATGCACAGCAAAAACTTAAATCACTGGTTGATCAGCTTAACACGGTGATTGTCGGCAAGCCGGCACAGACACGCGACTGCCTGGCCTGCCTGCTGGCGGGGGGGCACCTGCTCATCGAGGACGTGCCCGGCGTCGGCAAAACCACCCTGGCCCACGCTTTGGCCAGAACACTGGGTTTGCAGTTTTGCCGCGTCCAGTTCACCGCCGACCTGATGCCCAGCGACCTGTCGGGCGTGAGCGTTTACGAGCGCGGCAAGGAGTCCTTTGTCTTTCACCCGGGCCCGCTGTTCACGCAGGTGCTGCTGGCCGACGAGATCAACCGTGCCAGCCCCAAGACGCAGAGCGCCCTGCTCGAAGCGATGGAAGAGAAGCAGGTCAGCGTGGACGGGCAGACGCGCGCGCTGCCCTCGCCCTTCTTTGTCATCGCAACGCAAAATCCCTTTGATCAGGTGGGCACCTACGCCTTGCCGGAGTCTCAGCTGGATCGCTTCCTGATGCGGATCTCGCTCGGATACCCGGACCGGCGCGCCGAGCGCGATCTGCTGGCAGGTCGGGACCGCCGGGACCTGGCGGACACGCTGCCAAGTCTGCTCACTGGCGCAGAGTTACTGGCGCTGCAGCACAGCGTGCTGGCAATTCACGCCGCAGAGCCGCTACTGGACTACGTGCAAGACCTGATCGCCGCAACGCGCAGTGGTCAGTGGTTTGTCAAGGGTCTGAGTCCGCGCGCGGGCATGGCAGTGCTGCGAGCAGCCAAGGCCCAGGCCCTGCTTAGCGAGCGCGACTATGTGGCGCCCGACGATGTACAGGCGATCCTGCCGCAAACCGTGGCCCACCGTCTGATCCCCGTGGGAGATGCCGGGCGGGGGCCGGTGGAACAGGTGCGCGCCATGATCGATGCGGTACCCTTGCCGTGAGCTGGTTTGGGCGCTGGCTGGAGAAGCGCCTGCCGCTGCGCGACAGCATCACGCTGACGCAGCGCAACGTCTATATCCTGCCGACCGGGCCGGGGCTGATGCTGGGTGCCACCTTGTTGCTGCTGTTGCTGACCTCAATCAATTACCAGCTCAATCTTGGCTACCTGTTGACCTTTCTGTTGGCCGGTAGTGTCATTGTCGGCATGCATGTGGGCCACGCCACACTGCGCGGCGTCACGATGAGCCTGATCGCGCCAGAGCCCCAATTTGCCGGGTCGGTTGCGATGGTTGGCATCTTTCTGCAAAGCCAGCGACGCGCCGTCCGCTATGGCATCGGTCTGTCAGTTCTGCATTCGAGCCACTGGCTCTGGGTTGACCTTCCCGCTCAGGGAAGCAGTACAGTGCATCTCGCATTCAAACCGACGCGCCGTGGCCTGCACGCCGTACCTACGCTGACAGCTGAAACGCGCTTTCCGCTTGGTACATTTCGCGTCTGGACGGTCTGGCGGCCAGCCACCAAAGTGCTGGTCTATCCTGTGCCTGAGTCGGCACCGCCGCCACTGCCAGCAGGGCAACCACGCTCCAATGGCACTGCCAGCTCCCACATTTCAAGCAGCGGCGAGTACGACGGCGTGCGCGCCTATCGGCGCGGTGATCCGTTGAAACTGATTATCTGGAAGAAGCTTGCGAAGGCGGGGCAACTGGTGAGTCGTGACGCGCAACAAGTGCAACACACGGAGTTATGGCTCGACCGGGAGCACTGCGGCACAAGCGATCCCGAACGCCAACTATCGCGTCTGTGCGCCTGGGTGCTTCAGGCGGAGCAACGGGATCTTGACTATGGTTTGCGTTTGGGAACCATGGAGATTGTTCCGGGTTGTGGCGAGACCCACAAGAAGCGTTGCCTGGAGGCGCTGGCCCTATGTTGACGTCACTACGCAAGCTGCCACGTGAGGCGCGCGATACGCTGTTCCTGCTGTTGGTCACGTTCTGTGTGCTTCTGCCGCAAGTCGGTCATCTTCCGCTGTGGTGTAGCTTGCTGGCCGCGGCCCTCATGCTCTGGCGGGCCATACTGGCGGTAGCCGCGCGACCCTTACCCTCGCGCTGGTGGTTGTTCGCTCTGCTGGCGCTGACCGTGGGCGCGACGCTGCTGAGCTACAAATCTCTGTTCGGGCGTGATGCCGGAGTGACCCTGATCGTCGTCCTGCTGGCATTGAAGATGCTGGAATTGCGAGCCCGGCGTGACGCCTTCGTCGTGTTCTTCCTCGGTTTTTTTACACTGCTCACCAACTTCTTCTATTCGCAATCGCTGCTCACTGCCGGGGCCATGCTGTTGGCCGTCCTGGGGATGCTGACTGCTCTCGTCAATGCCCATATGCCGGTCGGTAGACCGCCGTTGCTTCAGGCCGCCCGGACCGCTGGCTGGATGGCGCTGTTGGGCGCACCCATCATGGTCGCACTGTTCTTGCTGTTTCCCAGAATGGCGCCGCTGTGGGGTATTCCGAATGATGCAATGCGTGGGCGCAGCGGACTCTCGGCCAGCATGTTGGTCGGCACCATTGCCGATTTGGCGCTTGACGACAGCATCGCCATGCGCATCCGCTTTCATGGTTCTCCCCCGGCAGCGTCCGACCTCTACTTCCGCGGTCCGGTGCTGTCCAGCTATGACGGCCGTGAGTGGCGCGTACTGTCAACGGCTTTTCCCGCTCGTCGACCAGCGCCTGCCAACCTGCAAGTTCGGGGTGAGGGGATCAGGTACCAGGTCACTCTGGAGCCCAACAGCCGACCTTGGCTGATGCTGCTCGACGCAACCCCGGGCAAGCCAGTCATGAGCGGCTTTGATGCGACCATGACCCCTGAGCTGCAATGGCTTGCCGACCGCCCGATCACGGAACTGCTGCGCTATGACGCGCAGAGCTATCCCGACTTCAGGCACGGACCGCTGCAGCAGGTCCCGGCGCTGCAAGACGATCTGGCTCTCCCCAGAGGGTCAAACCCGCGCACCGCGCAGCTCGCCGCTGATCTGCGACGCGACACACGTTACGCCAATGCCGACGGCGCAGCGCTGGTCAGCGCGGCATTGGAGCGTCTACGCCATGGCGGCTACCGATATACGCTAGACCCGGGTGTCTACGGTCAGCACAGCGCCGATGAATTCTGGTTTGACCGCAAGGAAGGTTTTTGCGAGCACATTGCATCAAGCTTTGTGATTCTGATGCGCGAACTGGGCGTTCCAGCGCGCGTTGTCACCGGATACCAGGGCGGAGAAATCAACCCCATTGACGGCTTTTTGGTGGTGCGTCAGAGTGATGCACACGCCTGGGCCGAAGTCTGGCTCGCCGGCATCGGCTGGGCACGTATTGACCCGACCGCCGCCGTGGCACCCGGACGCACCGGGGCCATGGAACGACTGCAGGCCCCGTCGGGCGCCATCGCACGCGCGCTGTTCGGCAGCGTCAGCCCCGCCTTGGCGCTCAGGGCGCGTGCGATGTGGGAGGCGGTCAATAACGGCTGGAACCAGTGGGTCTTGAACTACACCCAAGGCAAGCAGTTTGACCTGCTGCGCGGGCTCGGCTTTGTCTCACCCAGTTGGGAAGATCTGAGCTATCTGCTGATTGGCATGGTAGTTCTGGCCAGCCTCGCCGGCGCTGCATGGACCCTGTGGGATCGGAGTCGACAGGACCCCTGGCTTCGATTGCTCGGAGCAGCGACCAGCCACTTGCAGAAACTGGGGCTGAGCGTCGCCCCCAACAGCCCGCCGCGCCGTTTGGCTGAACAATTGAGTCAGCAACGCGGCTCGAGTGAACCGGCACGGATGGCACTGCAGTCCTGGTTGTTGCGGCTCGAAGCGCAGCGCTATGCACCCGGAAACCACCAGCCCGACGGCCTGGCTAAACTGCGAGCAGAATTCAAACGATTGATCCAGCGCCCGTGACCACCAAACCCCTTCATCTTTTTGTCGTATTTCTCGCTTGTGCGCTTGTCTGCAGTGCGGCGCACACGACACCGAGGCCAAAGAAGAAGACGGTGCCCACCCGAACTGCCGAGCAGAACACTGCCAGCGGACCCGCCTACGCGCAGCGCGACGACGCCATGGCGGCTGCCAGCGACATCGCCAACCGACGCGACTTGAGTCTGCAATGGGTGCGCCGTGCCATTGCCCGGGCACACTATTCTCCGCAGATTGCCAAGCTGATCCTGCCGCCGCCAGCGGGCATCGCCAAGAACTGGCGTCTGTACCGCAGCCGCTTCGTGGAGCCGATCCGGATCAAAGCCGGTGTGAAGTTCTGGCAAGCGAATCGGGAGAGTCTGGATCGGGCGGAAAAGCAGACCGGTGTACCCGCAGAAGTCATTGTCGGGATCATCGGAGTTGAATCCATTTACGGCCAGCACATGGGTAGCTATCGGGTCATCGATGCACTGACCACTCTGGCCTTCGATTTTCCGGCCAATCACCCTCGCGCCATCGAGCGCAGCGCATTTTTCAAATCCGAACTCGAGCAGTTCCTGAGTCTGATGCATCGCACCGGCATCGACCCCTTGATTCCACTTGGCAGCTATGCTGGGGCGATGGGCATGTCCCAATTCATGCCTTCGAGCTGGGTCAAGTACGCGATTGATTATGACGGTGACAGCAAGATTGACCTGTTCAACAGTCCTGCCGACGCGATCGGCTCGGTAGCCAACTATTTCCGGGCCTTCCACTGGCAACCCGGCATGCCAACCCATTACACCGTGCGTTTTGACGAAGGCAAACTGGACCTCGACAGCTTGCTGGCCAGTGACATTCTGCCAACTCACAGCAGCGCTGGCCTGGCGGCCAAAGGTGTGCTGCTGGAAGATGCCGCACCGCAGCACGCAGGTCCGATGGCCTTGATCGAGTTGCAGAACGGTGATGCCTCACCCAGCTACGTGGCGGGGACGGAGAATTTCTATGTCATCACGCGTTACAACTGGAGCAGCTATTACGCGATGGCCGTCATCGAATTGGGCCAGGAGGTCGCCAAAGCCATGCGGCCGTGAGCGCTCGACCAAATCATCTCTTCCTGGTCGCCACCCATTGATCCGTTTGTTTGATCATCAACTGGGGAAACGCAACCTCATGTTCCATGGCAAGCATAAACAAGGCGTTGAGTACGGGACCAGGAAATCCGGCTCTCTTGCCACCGCGCGTATCGGTCTGCAACTCATCCATCAATGCGTTGAACTCCGGGCAACCCCAAAACAGCTTCAGCTTCCTGCCGAGGTGCGGAAAAGCCGCGCTGACTACCTTGTAGTGTGGATTGTTTTCGATCACGCTCAATTCTCAATAACGCTTTACTAACGTGACAACGAACAGAAGGAGAACGAGAGCCAGCATGATCAGAAAAATCGGGTGCGCGCCAGAGCGCCGCTTTGGCTTGACCTCAAACTCCGCGGGCGCCAAACTTGACGGTATCGTTGTGTTCCTCTCCATGCTGACCTCTTTCTGATTTTGCTATCGCTATTTTCGCGATGGTATATCAAGTCCGGGAAAGAGGACGCTGGTAAAGCCAAATCGGCTGAAATCCCGGACTCGCATCGGGTACAACTTGCCAATCAGGTGATCACATTCATGCTGTACCACACGCGCATGAAAGCCATCCACGGTTCGATCAATGGGGTCGCCGTACTGGTCAAACCCGGTGTAGCGAACGCGCTGAAAACGCGGCACGACAGCACGTAGACCGGGTACCGACAGGCAGCCTTCCCAATCTTCCACTTCAACCGGAGTGGCCGGTCCATGGTCTGGTGCCAAGGGGGTGATGACGGGGTTCAGCAGAACCGTTTTTGGCACCGGCGGAGCCTCGGGATAGCGCGGATTGGGGGCGCCTGTGCCAAAGATCACAAGTTGAAGGTCAACCCCGATCTGTGGGGCCGCCAGCCCGGCGCCATTGGCCGCCAGCATGGTGTCAAGCATGTCGGTCACCAACAGGTGCAACTCATCGGTGTCAAAGGCTGTGACGGGCTGAGCACAACGCAGCAGCCGCGCATCACCCATCAGGAGAATCTCACGCACTGCCATCAAGCAATCCTCTCAAACCCGTCTCATCCAGCACCGCCACTCCGAGTTCCAGTGCGCGGTCGAGCTTGCTGCCAGCCTCGGTACCGGCCACGACGAACGATGTCTTCTTGCTGACCGAACCGGCGACCTTGCCACCGGCTGCTTCGATCAGATCCCTAGCCTCGTCACGACTCAGCGAAGGCAGGGTCCCGGTGATGACCAAAGTCTTGCCGGTAAGGGGTTTGCTGACAACGGGAGCAGGCTCACTCTTGGGCCAAGAGACACCGCACTTGCGCAATTCCTTGATGACGTCACGGTTGTGGGCCTGGGCAAAAAAGGTGTAGATGCTCTGAGCCACAGTCGGTCCGATGTCGCTGACCTCCAGCAAGTCCTTAACTGAAGCGCCTATGATTCTCTCGAGCGTACCAAAATGGCGCGCCAGTTCCTTGGCAGTAGCCTCCCCGACATGGCGGATGCCGAGTCCAAACAGAAAGCGCGGCAACGTGGTATCTTTGGATCGCTCTATCGCATCCAGCACGTTCTGGGCCGATAGGTCCCCCATCCGATCAAGAGCCGTCAGCGACTGGATCGCCATCTCGCGCATTTCATCATCAGTCAGTTCCGCTGACAATTGTTCGATCGTCAGCCCTCGCGAATCCGC
The DNA here is from genome assembly GCA_903927295.1 of uncultured beta proteobacterium. Taxonomy (GTDB): domain Bacteria; phylum Pseudomonadota; class Gammaproteobacteria; order Burkholderiales; family Burkholderiaceae_C; genus Rhodoferax. The sequence goes on from CAIYMN010000057.1 coordinate 9,289, forward strand.
GCGCGAGCGCAGGCCAAGGCGGTACAAATCAGAAGCAACTTTGACGAGACCTCTATCGATGAGCTGCTCGACCAGTTTTTCACCGACTTTCTCGATATCCAACGCGCGACGTTGTGCGTAGTGGAGGATAGCCTCCTTTCGTTGCGCGCCACAGAATAGACCACCAGTGCAGCGGTAGTCCACTTCACCTTCTTCTCGAACAACAGCGCTATCACATATCGGACACCGGCCGGACAACAAAACGTATGTCTCGAAGGGTGCGCCAACGTCGACAGGGCGCTTTTCGATGTCAACGCGAACAATCTCCGGAATAACGTCGCCAGCACGGCGAACAATCACCGTATCACCCACACGTATGTCTTTGCATAGCGCCTCATCATCGTTATGTGCGGTCACGTTGGACACCGTTACGCCTCCCACTTTGACGGGTCTAAGTCTCGCAACCGGAGTCAACTTGCCCGTTCGTCCAACTTGTATATCAATGTCCATTACCAATGCAGGCTGCTCTTCTGGTGCAAATTTGTGGGCCACTGCCCAATTCGGCTCTCGTGCTCTGAAGCGAAGCCGTCTTTGAAATTCAAACTTGTTGACCTTGTAGACGACCCCGTCTATGTCATACGGAAACGTGTGGCGAATTCGATCCACCTCCTCGTGAAACATTACTAGCTGCGAAGCACCTGTCAGGCGTTTCGCATGCGAGCAAACAACGAATCCCCAGCGCCGCAATGCAGTGAGAGCGTCCCAATGGGTGTCAAACATCGCCCGACCGTCGCTCAAGGTGGGAACTTCTGCAACGGAATAGGCGAAGAAACTAAGACGTCGTTGCCCGACAATCGAAGAATCAAGTTGCCTAATCGTTCCCGCCGCGGTATTTCGTGGATTCACAAGCTCGGGCAGACCAAGAGCTCTTTGCTTGGCGTTGATCGCCTCAAGGCTGTCATGCCGTATGTAAACCTCACCCCGAACCTCCAATACTTCCGGGTAGTCAGCCATCAAACGTAGCGGTATTTCCGAAATCTTTCTTGCGTTTTCCGTAACATCCTCCCCGATCTCTCCATCTCCTCTCGTGGCTGCCTGTACCAAGACACCGTCTTCATAGCGAAGGCTCATTGCCAACCCATCAAACTTTAGTTCAGCCACATACTCAATTTCCTCTGACTCTCCTACTGCTTCCTCTGCCGGTTGGTGTGAGGTATTCCAAAGCTTCTTTTTGACCTCTTGATCAAAACTGATAGCGCCAGATGCTTGCGTATCAGTAACCGTTTTTATCGACAGCATCGGTACGCGATGGCGAACCGGCTTAAATCCTTCCAACAGTGCGCCACCAATGCGCTGAGTAGGAGAGTCAGGCATCCGAAGATCTGGAAAACTCTGCTCAAGTTCCTGCAACTCCCGAAACAATCGGTCATATTCGGCATCGAGCACTTCAGGTTTATCGAGCGCATAGTAAGCATGCCCGTAGTGGTTTAGTATCCTCCTAAGCTCTGCAGCGCGAGCATCTTCGATTGGGGTGGGCGGCCTGTTCGGCCATATTTCGCGGTTCATGGGAATAGTTTAGAACAGTCCTCGGAAATTGCTTTCGACAGCGCTACATCAACGCTTGCGCATCACATACTTGGGATTTATATGGAATTTATTTCAGGTTTTCAATGGGCCATGCCAATGGCGTTCGCTGACTCGCTGGGAAAGGCCCGGTTTGTCGAAGGCGACATCTTTTATGATGATTCGGTTGCCTACACGGCTGATTGGCGTACCGCAGCACCAGCTATCAAACACACGATCCAGGTGCGGGCACCGACTCGGTCGAGCGACACAATTGATCAGTCAGTGCGCGATGTCTTCACGCGGAATTGGGATTCCGAAGTGCGAATTGAACTATTTTCACATCTAAAAAAGGTCGAGACCGCACAAATTTGGACCACCCAGGGAAGGCTCTACACAACGTTGTGGAAGGGGCATTTAGACGTGCTATTTACAGAAAGAACACCTAGTCCGAGCCAGCCAGTAACCGCCCATCAAACATCTAAGGATATCGAGCAGTTGATCCGGGTCGCTCAAATTCAGGCGCCAGGACAAACAACGTTCGTAATGGTGCGCGACATTTGTAACAGTATTTCGCGCGACAAGTTTCAAAAAATTTCAACCAAGCTCCGTCCTCACATGTCGCAGCCTCCAATCGTCATAACACCACATGATGGGAAGCTGTCCAATTGGGAACTAATTGCCCCCACCGTCAATATCGCTGTCTTTCCCACAACAGGAATCGACCGCTCTCAATTGGAAGAGTTGGTAAAGCAAGCTGTGTATGTTCCCGGAAAGGATGCAAAGAAAAGCATGTTCCGTCTCAATTCACATGGCTTGATCGTCTAATGGAGGATAAACATGCTGAGTCAGAAGCTAACTCAAATCCTGAGAGCCAAAAGTCAAATGTCGGAGGTCGAAATCACCGGTCTGTCGGAGCAAGAGGGGTGGAACTGGGTATACAGCAACATGCCGCCAAAGCAGGCAAAAAAAACAGGTATCGAGATTTGCTTCACTGGGTTTTGCCTTGCCGACAAGTCCGTTCTTGTGGCACAAGCAACTGCGACTGGATTGCACGTCGTCGGATCGGTGACAAAGGGTCTAAAGTTCTTGTGTGTAGGTGAAAATCCTGGTGATGCCAAAGTGCAAAGGGCTCGAGATCAAGGGGTCCCATTCCTTACAAAGCAACAGTTTAGCGACTTGATCGACACGGGTGAGTTGCCCGGAAACGACTAACCCCCTTGCTCAAAAGTTGTCCGACACGGCTCAGGAAAAAAGTCGTCTTGCCGCTGCCGATCCGGCCGACAGATCACGCTCGTCAAGTCTGTCATACAGCAATTCCAGTTCTCTGCCGATCTGCTCCATGGCTTCGATCGAGAGTCCAACCCCGTTGTCATCCGTCACGATGCCGTCCATGCTTTGTGCCAATGTACGGGCAGCGTCGCGCATGCGCGCAAACGCATGCTCATTGCGGTCAACCTGAGCCACATCCAGACTGATGGCAAGCTCACGAATGGCTGACAGTGCCGGATCATCGGCCATGGCGGCCTGCGTGTTGAAGCTCAGCCCGAGCACCGCCGGCAATCCAGGTGAACTTGCCGGCACTACCATCCGGCCGGGAATGACGCCAGCGACAAAGCCAAGGCGCGACGCATTTTGCTGAACATAGCCAGGGCTCCAGGCGGCGTTGCGGGCGCGCAGGACAAAACCCAGTTGTGCGTCGTGCTCGCTGGCAAACTGGTCGAGTTCGCGCGCTCTCGCAACCTCTTCACGCATTTCCGGAAAATCCGGAGTGCCGTTGATGGCATCAGCGAATGCCTGTGTCTTCATGACGAATTCGGAGTACTCGATGTCGTTGAGCGCACCCGAGCGGTTGGCCAACTGGACACCCGACTGAAAAGTGCTGTAACGCTGGCCGGCGGCCGGGGTTTCCCAGCATTGTCTGCTTTCGCAATATCCTTCGATAAAGAACGGTTTGCTGCCGGCACGGCGCGTTGCCGGCATCGCCGCGAGTGCCGCATCACCCGAAACCGGTGCATCCAGTTCAATCGAAGCGATCACGTCAATCAGTGCGTCCAGTACCGGCTTGGCCTCGGGCGCAGCCAATGGAAAATGCGCCAGCTCGAACGCTGCCGCGTCAAGCTCTGGCTCAATACCGGAGCCGAATTCGTGCCCGCTCACGTGTACATCTTCCGGTGCAGACGCGACAGGCTGACGTGGGCGGTTGCGGCTGGTGGACCATGCACTGTGTCCGACCATCGCTGCAAGAACCAGCCCACCGGCAATTGCCAATCCGATCTGAAGACTACTCATGGCCATCCCTCATTGAAATCAGCCGACTTGCGCCATCGACACAGCCGCGTCCATATCAACCGCCACAATGCGAGAAACACCCTGTTCCTGCATCGTTACACCGATCAGTTGTTCGGCCATTTCCATAGCAATCTTGTTGTGACTGATGAACAGGAATTGCGTTTCACGACTCATGCTCAGCACCAGCTTGGAATAACGTTCCGTATTGGCGTCATCAAGCGGTGCGTCGACCTCGTCGAGCAGGCAAAATGGCGCGGGGTTCAGCTGGAAAATCGCAAACACGAGTGCAATCGCGGTCAGTGCCTTCTCGCCACCTGAGAGCAGATGAATTGTCTGATTCTTCTTGCCGGGTGGCTGTGCAATAACCTGCACCCCCGAGTCAAGAATCTCATCCCCCGTGATTACCAGACGCGCGTTGCCACCACCAAACAATTCCGGGAACATCCGGCCAAAATGCTGGTTAACGGCGTCAAAAGTTGCCGCCAGCAAATCCCTGGTTTCAGCGTCAATTTGCCGAATCGCTTCAACCAGCGTTGACATGGCCTCGTTCAAATCCGCCGACTGCGCGTCGAGAAATTGCTTTCGTTCACTGGCCAAACCCAACTCATCGAGCGCTGCCAGATTGACGGCTCCCAAAGATTCAATGTCGCGGTGCAGGCTGTCTATTTCTGCTTGCAGGCGCCCCGCTCGAACCGCACCATCGGCCAGTGATTGCGCGATCATTTCCAGATCGGCCTGCGCCTCGACCAGCAACTGGTTGTACTGCTCAAAGCCCAGGCGTGCAGCCTGTTCCTTGAGCTGAAAGTCCGTGATGCGCTGTCGCATTGGGTCAAGCTCACGTTCAAGCTTGAGTCGACGCTCTTCAGTCGAACGCAATGTCGCCGTCAATTCCTCGTAATGGTTGCGCTTGGCTGCGAGCACCTGTTCGCGCTCAAGTTTGACAGCAAGCGCGCTCTGCAATCCTGCCTGCGCAGCGGCGTCATTGAGTTGTCCCAGTTCCTGTTCCGCCTTGTCGATCTCGGAGCCCAGTGCCCCGGCCTGGTCGGTCGCGGTCTGGACCGCTCTGGACAACTCTTCGCGGCGAGCCGACAGGGTTCGCAACGCAAACGCCGCCTCCTGTGCCTGGCGCTCAAGCTGGCGCTGCTGCTCTCTGGCATCAGTTAGCTGACGCTCTGCAACGATCACGCTGTCGTCGAGTTCGGCATGCCGCTCCTGGCTATCGGCAAGTCGCGCATCGAGTACTTCAAAATCGCCCTCTGCCAGCACACGGCGCTCCTGCAGTGCCTGCAGTTGAGCATCGACCTCAGCCAGGTCGACGGCGATTTGCTGACCACGCAGACGCATCTGCTCAGCTGCCTGCGTCAATCGCAGAACCTCAACCTGCAATTGATGAGCAAGACTTTGACTTGCAGCGGCGTCCCGGCGGCTCGCCATCAAGCTCTGCGACGCTTCCGCATAGGCAGTTTCACTGCGCACCAGGGCTGACCGCGATTCATCGCTGATGAGGACCTGCGCCCTCAGCTGCTTTTCGAGATTCTCAATTTCCTGAGCGCGCGCCAACAGACCGGCCTGCTCCGAGTCAGGTGCGTAAAAACTGACGCTGCATGCTCCAACAGCGTGCCCGGCTCTGACAAAGATGAGTTCGCCAGGCTGCAACTGATCGCGATTGGCCAGCGCTTCCTCAAAACCGGAAGCGGTGAAACAACCATGCAGCCAATCGGTCAACAGGGCGGCCTGAGCAACATCATTATTTCGCAACAGGGCGGACAACAGCGGCAGCTTGGGCGGCGAGGGTTTTGACAACGAGGCAACTGGCGCTGAATAAAAAGCCAGCTTTGCAGGAGGTGCGTCACGACCAAATGCGCTCACCATGTCGAGCCTCGACACCTCCAGCGCTCCGAGACGCTCGCGCAGTGCTCCCTCCAGCGCGTTCTCCCAACCCGGCTCGACGTGAATGCGGCTCCACAAACCCGACAGCTTATCAAGCCCATGTCGCGTCAGCCATGGTTGCAGTTTGCCGTCGGTCTTGACCTTCGCCTGCAACGCCCTGAGCGCATCCAGACGCGCAGACAACGCTGCCAGGCGGTCAGATTCCGTATTGACAACCAGTTGCTGTTGGCGTCGGCGATCGTCCAATCGTGGCACCGCTTCCTGCAATTCGTGTAGCCGTACCTCCGTCGCCTTGGCATCCTCCCGAGCCTGTTCGAACTCGCTCTGCAATCGCGCCAGATTCGTCTCGTCCGGTGCACCCAGTTTGCTGTTTTCCAGGCTCAAGCGTTCGCGGCGCGCGCCGAGCTGACGTGACTGTTCCTCAATGCCCCGCTGCTCTGCCGCAAGCACCTGAATCTTCTGCTGCACCTCGGCGACGCCGGAGCGCTGCCCGTTGGCCGACTGCTGAGCCAGCCGCAAAGTGCCTTCCAGTCCCGGCAATCGGGTTGCCTGTTCCTGCACCTGTGTCCCCAACGTCGCGGCTTTCTCTTCCCCACGAAGTGACAGGTCAGAAAGGCTCGCCATCTCCCGCAAAGCATCGTCTTTGCGTTGTGCCCAGTCCGCAGTCTGCTCCTTGAGTGTGGCGAGGCGTTGGACAACGCGCTGCCGACTCTCCACTACAAAGCGAATTTCAGCCTCCAACCTGCCAACCTCGGTACTGGCTTCGTACAAGTGCCCCTGGGCCTGGTTGACCTGATCGCCAGCATCGTAATGGGCCTGGCGAATCGTCTCCAATTCCGCTTCGACATGTCGCAATTCGGCTAGGCGTCCCTCCAGCGCATTGACGGCAAGCTGTGCATCGGACTTTACTTTGGCCTGCTCGGCTTCGGATTCACTGCGCTTGAAATACCAGAGTTGCTGCTGTTTCAGCGTGGCATCTGAGGACAGGGCCTTGAACTTCTGCGCCACCTCAGCCTGCGCCTGCAACTTCTCCAGATTGCCATCAAGTTCTCGCAGGATGTCCTCAACCCGTGTCAGGTTGAGCCGAGTGTCCTGAAGACGGCTCTCCGTCTCGCGGCGTCGCTCCTTGTACTTGGAGACACCGGCAGCCTCTTCCAGAAATAGCCGCAGTTCTTCCGGCTTGCTCTCGATAATGCGGCTGATGGTGCCTTGCCCAATGATGGCGTAAGCGCGCGGCCCGAGACCGGTTCCCAAAAAGACGTCCTGCACATCACGCCGACGTACTGGCTGATTGTTGATGTAATAGCTGCTGGTGCCGTCACGCGTCAAGACCCGCTTGACGGCAACTTCGGCAAATTGGCTCCACTGCCCCCCTGCACGGTGATCACCATTGTCAAATACCAGTTCGACACTGGCACGGCTTGACGGTTTGCGACTCGCTGTGCCATTGAAAATGACATCCTGCATCGACTCACCGCGCAGCTCCGACGCCTTGGACTCACCAAGCACCCAGCGCACCGCGTCCATGATATTGGACTTGCCGCAACCATTGGGACCGACCACGCCAACAAGTTGTCCAGGCAGCAGGAAATTGGTCGGATCAACGAAGGACTTGAAACCGGATAGCTTGATTGAATTTAGACGCACGGATCGCTGACAAATTAAGCAATTGAAATAGCAGAATCGGCGGCTGAACCCCGACCTACGAGACAGGTCATCATGATAACTTGACTGGGCGCAGGGATTGACCCGCACTGCCTGCGCCGTGTGCCAGCGCCAGCACCTGGCGTGGCGCCAGATCCTTCAATTTGCTGTTGCTCCAGACTTGACGCCAGCGGCGCGCGCCGGGCAGACCGTGGCGCAAGCCCAGCATATGGCGAGCAACCGAGAACCAGGGTGTGCCGCGTGTCGCCATTTCGCGCTCCATATAGAGCACCATATCCACTTCCACCTGTTCGCGCGTTGCCCGCCTTGTTGCGTCAGCCGGGGAGCTTTGAAGAATGGCATCGTCCCACTGACTGAGCCACCATGGATTATGGTAAGCCTCGCGACCAACCATAACGCCGTCCACCTCACCCAACTGCTCCAGCACTTGAGATGTAGTGCGGATGCCGCCATTGATGATGATGAGCAGTTGTGGAAAGTCCCGTTTCAACTGGTGCACGATCTCGTAGCGCAAAGGTGGCACCTCACGGTTTTCCTTTGGTGAAAGGCCTTTGAGCCAGGCATTGCGTGCGTGCACGATGAATGTCTGGCATCCTGCTCGGCTGACAGCGCCGACAAAATCGCGGACGAAGGGATAGCTCTCCAGTTTGTCGATTCCGATGCGGTGCTTCACCGAAATTGAGACCGACCCGGCATCGAGCATCGCCTTGACACAGTCCGCTACCAAGCGAGGTTCAGCCATCAGACATGCACCAAACGCACCGCGCTGGACCCGCTCGCTGGGGCAACCGCAATTCAGATTGACTTCGTCATAGGCCCACTTCGCAGCGAGGCTGACGCAACGGGCCAGTTCCGCTGGCTCGCTTCCGCCGAGTTGCAGTGCCAAGGGGTGTTCCTGCTCGCTGTAGTCCAAATGACGGTGTACGTCACCATGAAGCAGCGCGCCGGTGCTCACCATCTCGGTATACAGCAACGCATCCTTGGTAAGCAGACGGTGAAAATAGCGGCAGTGCCTGTCCGTCCAGTCCAGCATGGGCGCGACCGACAACCTGTAGTGCTTCGGGAGTGCGGTTGACGGACCTGTCATCCGATCGATTATCCCGGTTTCACTCACCCAGCCAGCCAATCAGGGTACGGCGCACCAGGGCGCCACATCGTGCGCAAAGGCCATCCACAAGGCCCACAAGGAACTTGCGGCCAACGCCAGTCCGGCCACGCGTACGCCCCAGTCTCCGTTGCCGGCGGCTTTCAAGCGCAACCACAACCAGGGGCCCGCCATCATGGAGACGCTGGTACCCAGTGCAAACACGGCCATGACGGCCGCGCCAGAGGGTGCGCTGCCGGTCAAGGCGGCCACCATCAGTGCCGAATAGAGCAGGCCACAAGGTAGAAAGGTCCAAAGCATTCCCATCAGCAACGGCGCGCCACCGCCCCGCCCCGGCACAAGTGCCCGCACGCGGTACCAGACGCGCCGAGCAGCCTGCTCCAGCCACACCGGTTGCTGCGCTTTCAACAGAAGTAGCATGCCCAGCACAAAGGTCGCCGCGTGGAACAGCGTCCACACCGGGCGCAACGCCGCCGACTGGACCGTGAGCCATCCAAGACCCTGCATCGAAGCTGCCGCCAGGCCACCCAGCGCTGAATAACCAAGCACCCGTCCGATTTGAAAAATCCACATCGCAACACTGCCGCGAGTTCCAGCCGACTGGCCGATCGCTGCACAGGCCGCGCCGCACATCGCAACACAATGCGGTCCACCAGCCAGTCCCATCAAGAATGCGGTCAGCGCCAGGGAGGACTGCATCGAACGGTGCTATAGAATCTTCGAGAAACGCGCGCTGGTACGGTCCGTCTGCAGATAACGATCAAACACCATGGCAACGGCCCGGACGAAGAACCAGCCAGTGCCTGTGACCTCAATGTTGCTCTCGTTGAGTCTCACCAACCCTTGCTCGGCAAGTTTTTCAAGCGTCACCATTTCCGCGGCGAAATAGCTGCGAAAGTCGATCGCGTAAGCTGCTTCAACGGACTTGAACACGACCAGCCCTTGACACATGACCGCCATGATGACGGAGCGACGCAACAGGTCATCTGCAGTCAGACTCAAACCACGTACGACTGGGAAGCGACCCTGATCCAGGTAGTCACAGTACTCTTCCATGGTCTTGGCGTTCTGGCTGTAGGTAGAACCAACGCGGCCAATGGATGAAACTCCCAAGCCAATCAGGTCACAGTCTGGCTGTGTGCTGTAGCCCTGGAAATTGCGATGCAAGCGACCCTGCTGCTTGGCAATCGCCAGCGGATCCGTTGGAAGCGCAAAGTGATCCATACCTACGTACACGTAGCCCGCCCCCATGAACGCGGCCATGGAGCGCGCCAGCATCGCCACTTTTGCACCGGCGCTGGGTATTTCGGTGGTCTCGATACGACGCTGCGGCTTGAAGCGCTCAGGCAGATGCGCGTACGCGTAGAGGGCGATTCTCTCGGGTCGCAGTTCCACCACCTGTGCCAGTGTACGGTCGAACGACTCCGGGTTCTGCAGCGGCAAGCCGTAAATCAGATCGACATTGATGGAATCAAAATTGCGCTCTCTGGCGGCCGCCACGAGAGCAAAAACCTGCTCCGCCGGTTGGACGCGATTGACGGACTTCTGCACTGCAGGATCAAAGTCCTGCACACCAAAGCTCAGGCGGTTGAAACCGAGTTCGGCCAGCGTATCGAGCCTTGAGGCGTCTATGGTGCGCGGATCAACCTCGATCGAATACTCGCCGCCTGGCACCATCGTGAAATTGTTCCGCAACATCGTCATCAATTCGCGCAGTTCATCGTCGGTCAGAAACGTCGGTGAGCCGCCGCCCAGGTGCAACTGCGAGACCGCTTGTCCCGTGCCCAGTTTGGCAATGTGCAGGGCCACCTCACGAGCAAGATAACTCAGATACGGCGCAGCCCGGTCATGGTGCTTCGTAATGATCTTGTTGCACGCGCAGTAGTAGCACAAGGACTCACAAAAAGGGATGTGCACGTACAGTGACAAAGGCGTTGCCGAGGCGACGCCGCCCGTACTGCGCAGCGTCAGGGCCTGTAGGTAGTCATCAACCGGGAAGCTTTCGACAAAACGGTCGGCCGTCGGGTAGGAGGTATAGCGCGGGCCCGACACATCAAAGCGACGCAACAGATCTTCGGAAATGGGTTCAGCTACTGCTGCATTCATGGTTACTCCTTGACAAGACATTCAAATATGCCTCAAAACGAAAAAATAGTCTTGATACCCGTCAAGTTTCGCAGGGATTGCAAACCCACAAATTTGACTGACATCAGGATAGCTTACAAATTAGTGCCAAAATGAGGGGCATGAATCCTCAAACCATCAAAGTATCCTGCTCCAACTGTAATCTGCGGGAACTCTGCATGCCGGTAGACTTGAGCAACGAGGAACTTGATCGCGTTGATGAACTGGTTGGAGCAAGACGCAAGATCAAGAGAGGGACATCGCTTTTCAGAAACGGTGAGAAATTTACCAGTTTGTATGCGATTCGGACCGGCTTTTTCAAGACTTGCGTTGCCTCTGAGGATGGTCGGGATCAGGTCACAGGGTTTCAAATGGCTGGCGAGATTGTGGGACTGGACGGTATTGTCAACGATCATCATACCTGTGATGCCGTGGCGTTGGAAGACGCCGAAGTCTGTGTGATGCCGTTTGACCGGATAGAAGAATTCTCCCGCGAAGTCAACGCGCTGCAGCATCACATTCACAAGATCATGAGTCGCGAAATCGTTCGCGAGCATGGCGTGATGCTGCTCCTTGGCAGCATGCGCGCCGAGGAGCGTCTCGCCACTTTTCTACTGAATCTTGTGCAACGGCTCCATGCCCGCGGCTTTTCGCAGTCGGAGCTGATTCTACGGATGACGCGTGAGGAAATCGGCAGTTTCCTGGGCCTGAAACTTGAAACGGTCAGTCGGACATTTTCCAGATTTGTCGAAGACGGGATCGTTGAAGTCAAGCAGCGTCACGTCCGGATATTGAGTACTTCGGGGCTGCGTGACATTGTCAGCCCCAAAGCACCCATCTGATTTCGAACACTCATCCCGTTGCTTGGCGGCGAGCAGCGCACGGCGGTCCATGCCAAAATGTGAACCGCCTCAGCAAGGTCGTCCGTCTCAGGGTTTGGGTACACTTTTGTTCTCTGGCGCGACTCCTGTCGCAGCATGATTTCTGGCCTGAATCGCCGGCGCGAGGCTGGCCGCATTGGCTTCCTTGTTCAAGGTCTTGTTTATCTCCAGCCCTTTGCGGTAATAGTCCTCGGTGACGACCGGGTCAATCCTGGTCACGGCGATATAGAGCGTCACAAAACTGGCCACGACGACCAGCGCAGGTCCGGCCACAACGAGCCAGACGTGACCATATTTCCACCAGGGAAGGCCGCTTTCCAAAGTATCGTTTTTCATGTCAAGTCCTTATTGTGGTACCAAGAATACCGACTTTTCTGTCAGGTGTCCTGGCGTATCAAGCGATTCAATCTCAAACGTAATCGGATGCGATCCTGGCGCCATGTCCTGCTGCGGTACCTGCAGGCGTACGGCCACCCAGCGTGACTGGGTTGAC
>CAIYMN010000058.1 GCA_903927295.1 uncultured beta proteobacterium
AGCATAGGCGCCAATCCGCAACTCTCGGTCTACGCGCTGAGCGCCCAGAACGCCAGCGCGCTGGCAAAGGAACTGCGTCACTAGTCAAGAGTCTGTCAGTTGCTGAAGAGTTCGGAGTGAGTGCCCGATCGCACAAAGTTGATAGCGTTGGCTTCGATCTGGTAAATCAACAAGAAGTCGCCACCGATGTGGCATTCCCTGTGATCGGCCCATGCACCTTTCAACGGGTGATCCAGCCATTCAGGACCAAGGGTTGCGTCATTGGTGATCAGCAACATCATTGACTCTTTGAGCCTCACCAGATCAAAACGGCCGGAGTGTGCCAGCCGTTGCCAATCCTTCAGGAACGCTTTGGAGTAGTCGGCGGCCCGAGGCGGCGTTGCGCGTTTACTTGCTGCTGTTTTTTTCAAGATCGGCAAACAGTTCGTCAGCAGACGTAAAGCGAGCGCGGCGTTTGGTCATCATGGCACGCGACTCTTCCATTGCAGCGAGAGTCTCAGCGTTTGGCACCTTGAGTTCAAGCGGGAAAGCCTGGTCAACAACGACGCGGCGCAAGAACAGGCGCACGGCATCCGACACAGACATGCCCATCGCAGTCAGCGCCTGCGTCGCTTGCTCTTTGATGTCATCGTCCACCCGAATGTGGAGCATGGAGGTTTGTGCGGTCACGGTGATTGTTCCAAAGTTTCTCGGAGTATGTATCTCATTTGAGATTTTGTCAAAACCGCTTTATCGTCGCCGACCCGCTGGGTCCGACTTTGCCAGATGATGGCCTTGTCGAAGTGACTGACTGCTGCTGAGAAATCCGCCGGTTCAAAGGCCGCTCAGTCACCGCTCCCGAACAGGTCACCAGGATGCTTAGCGCCGTCCGACCCGCTGCCCGCTTTCATCGGTACACCCTTGGGATACTCCTCTGCAATGCGGTCCTCCCAGTAGGTTGTCGGGTTGGGTGCGCTGCAAAGCCTCCGGTACACCTCTTGCGGAACCTGCTTGTAGGCCAGGATGGTCTTGCTGTCCCAATGCAGGTCCAGTTGTCGCGATGCGAGGTCGTAGACGGCTTTCTTGATGCGGCCATTGGTGAACGTTGTCGTGGGCATGTCTGAGATATCCTTTGCTTGTCCCTGTTTCGCCTTTTTACCCCATTCCGCGCCGCCGCCGTGCCATTGTGGGTATTCCGGTCGATCGTGACCGGTCATTCCGGTTTGTCGTGACCGGCGATTCTGGTTCATCGTGACCAGTCGTTCCGGCTGATCGTGACCGGCTGTTCTGGTTTATCGTGACCGCTGATTCCGGTTTATCGTGACCGATGTCCGGGGCTGGCCTGAACGAGCAGACATGACGCCGTAACTGGCGCTCACGACAGCATCGCAGAATCGATCAAGCGGCGTGCAGGAGCTGCGCATATTTGTCCCAACCGATGCGGGTAGTCTTGTTGTTGAATGCCAACCAGAATTGACCCCCTGAAGGCAGTTTTTTTCATCCAAATTTGACCCCTGTTAGAAGCACTGTGCGTACGAAGTTATGCACAGGAGAAACAGGAGTGATCAAAGTGGGAACA
>CAIYMN010000059.1 GCA_903927295.1 uncultured beta proteobacterium
CAAGCTCTGCACCCACGGTCGGTAATTCGCTTCCACCGCCTTGCGCTTGAGCTTCATCGTTGGTGTCAGCAGGCTGTTAGCCATGTTCCAGTCTTCGCGCGTGACGAAGATCTGCGACAAGCGCTCGTGCGGTGGCAAAGCGGCGTTAAGCGCCTCAAGGTAGACGGCCAACGCATGCATCAACTCCGCTCGCTCAAGCTTCCTACCGCTTTCTGAGAGGCTGGCCAACACAACGGGTTGGTCCAGACCGTGGCCAAGAACGCAGACCTGGGCCAGCAACGCACAGCCACCGAACCGGTCTTCAAGCGCTCCGGGCTTGATGAACTTGCCCTTGGAAGTTTTGAACACCTCGCTCAGACGTCCGGTGAGCCACAGGTTGCCGTCCTCGTCAAAGCGGCCGGTGTCACCCGTGCGGTACCAGCCATCGACCAACACCTCGGCGGTCTTCTCAGGCTCCTTGTAGTAGCCCTTCATCAACGCCGGACTGCTGAACTGCACTTCGTTGTCTTCGCCCAGTCGAATCTGAACGCTGGGGCTGATGCCCTTGCCCACGCAACCAGCTACCGGCGGTCCATCCTGCACCCAGCCACAACCGTGGATGCAGTTCTCGGTCATGCCGTAGCCATCGCGCACCCAGATCCCCAGGTCGATGAAGGCCTGCTGCACGTCGCGCGGGCAGGGAGCGGAACCGGTGAGGATGAAGCGCGCGTTGGCCAGCCCCAGCATCTGGCGGATGCCGGCCTTGTGCGCTTCAGGCAGACCTTTCTGCGCTGCCGGCGGTACCTTGGCGTCGATGCCTTCCTTGAACTTGATCCACAGACGCGGCACCGAAAAGAAAAAAGTGGGTTGCACCGAGCGCAACTCTTCAGCGAATGTGGCTAATCCTTCTGAAAACGAAATGCTGCCACCCATGTAGAGCGCGATCATCTCTATCATGATCCGTTCAGCGATATGCGCCATGGGCAAAAACGAGAACAGCCGGCAGTCGCCCTGTGTTTGCTTGGCTGAGACCGCCAACTCGGGAACGACCCGCCCCGGCGTGGCGTGCACCAGCATCACGCCCTTGGGGTTGCCAGTGGTGCCGGAGGTATAGACCAGTGTGAACAGTGCTTGCGGGTCAGGAAGTGGGGAGTCCTGCAGCGGAACGTGACTGGCCAACACTGAGTCCAGTGTCGATTCCGCAGGACAGATGCAACCCAGCAGACCGACACGTTCAACACCGACTGGAATGCACTCGTCAACCCGAGCTGCGTTGTCGAAAGCGCCGAGGAAAATGAGCCTGGCTTCACTGTGCTCCAGGATGTAGCGTGCGGAAGCTACATCCTGCCCCGGGTACAGCGGAACACTAACGTGCCCGGCCATCATGATGGCTAGGTCAGCTATGACAAAGTCCTTGCTGTTGGCGGACCACAGTGCGATGCTGGATCCCGCGGGGTAGCCCTTGGCGCGCAGAAATGTGGCCACACGCCTGACCGCATCACCCACTTGTGCCCAGGTGTACTCGGTCCATTGCAGCGCCTTGGGCTGGCGCAGAAAAACGGATTGGGGTGTTTCGCGCTCCCAGTGGTAGAGCATTTCCAGCGGTGTTTTGATGTCTTCACTCATTTGTCTTCCTTGTGTCGATGTTCCATGGTTCGCCATGTCGGGCCGAAGTCAGGCGGCTGCGCTCCAGCGCAGGAATCATTGCTGGCTTGTGTCTCAGGTGCTTTGAGCGGGCAAGCGTCCCATCCACGGATGGAATCGCCCCTGTGGATCGTATTTGGCACGTGCCTGATCAAGCCGCGCCATGTTGGCGTCGGTCACAAATCGTGCCGGTCGCTTTCCCAAGTTTTCGTCGGCCAGTTGAATGCCGCGACTCCATGGCTCCAGCGAGCGCATGTGCTCTGTGGCCCAGTTCGCGTGCTTGGCTTCGTCAACGCCTTGTCCCAGGCCACAGTACAGCGCCAGATAGGTGCGGTGCTCCACCGAAAAAGCCATGTCCGGTCGTTTTGGTGGAGCGTTCCAGTTCAGCCACAGCACATGGCTGGGGTGAGGCGGCTGGGTTTCTGCGATGCGTTGCAGTCCCGGCAACACTGGATCGATCGGGCCGTCCATCCACATGTTGTCGGCGCTCCAGCGGGTATTGGACAGGAACAGGGTTTTCTCACCCGCTTTCATCATGAAGTTGAGCGACATCGGCAGCAAGGGCAAGGTCACGCTGGCCAGCGAACGCACCGGGCTGTTGGTGATGAAGTCCACGTGCTCGCGTGCCTCTTTCCAGCTATCCGCAAACACCGGCGCTATGACCTCAATGCCGTGCGCGTTGATGATGGCCGCCTTCGGATTCATGACCATCTGGAACTCGACGTTGCGCGCAACCGTCGGACCGACACCGTCAGCCCACTTCATCACCTGTTCCAGATGTTTGATGCGAAACACCTGCATCTTCATACCCATAAATTTGGGGCGGGCGTGCAGCTTCAGGTGGAAGCGCACCACGACGCCGAAGAAGCCGGGGCCGGCTCCACGGGCTGACCAGAACAGGTCGGCATTCTCAGTCTCGCTGGCGTGCACCAAGGTGCCGTCGGCCAGCACCACGTCGATGCCGAACACGTTTTGGCAGCCGACGCCCAACTGCGGACTGTTCCAGCCAAAACCGCCCTGCAGCAAAAAGCCGCCGATGCCCACGGTGTAGGCGTGCGCCATTGGGAAGAACAGCTTGTGATTGACCAACGCCAGATTGAAGTCACCTCCCAGGCAACCGGGGCCCACCACGGCAGTCATTCTGGCGGCGTTGATTTCAATTGCATTCAGGCGCGAGAGGTCAAGCATCATGCCGCCTTCGCGAATATGGTTTTGCGCCCAGCTGTGGCCGCCCGAACACATACCAATGCGCAGACCGTCACGCCCGGCTTGAAGTACCGCGGCGATGACTTCATCCACATCATTGACTTGCACCACGATACCGGGACGACGGCCTGGATCACGGGCCGTGAAACTGGTGCCAAGAACGGCCTGTTCGAAGCCGGCTTCGCCCCTGCGGAAAGCGGTGCCTTTTGTTGGATTGCGTTGCATAGATCGAGTGTCCTGTTC
>CAIYMN010000060.1 GCA_903927295.1 uncultured beta proteobacterium
ATTTGCGACCCGGCCTGTGGCACTGGCGGCTTTTTGTTTGCTGCGCACAACCATGTGGCCGATCACAACCCGAACCTCACGCGCGAGCAGAAAAAGCACCTGAAAGAAAGCGCACTGCGTGGCTGGGAACTCGTGCAAAGCACGGCGCGCCTGGCGGCGATGAACATGATGCTGCACGGCATAGGCTCGGACAAGTCGGTGCCCATCGTGGTGGCTGATGCGCTGGCGGCAGACCCAGGCGAGCGCTTTGACGTGGTGTTGGCGAATCCGCCCTTCGGCAAGAAGAGCAGCACCATGATCACGGGGGCTGAAGGGCGTGTCAGCACTGAAAAAGACGTGATCGAGCGCGACGACTTTTGGGCCACCACGTCCAACAAGCAACTCAACTTTGTGCAGCACATCAAGACCCTGCTCAAGCAGCACGGGCGCGCTGCCGTGGTGCTGCCCGACAACGTGCTGTTTGAAGGCGGCGCCGGTGAGACCATTCGCAAGAAGCTGCTGCACGAGTGCGATGTGCACACGCTGCTTCGGCTGCCCACCGGGCTGTTCTATGCGCAGGGCGTGAAAGCCAATGTGATTTTCTTCGAGCGCAAACCGGCCAGCGAAATACCGTGGACAAAGAAGCTGTGGATATATGACCTACGCACCAACCAGCACTTCACGCTCAAGACCAATCCACTCAAGCGCGAACATCTGGACGAGTTCGTCAGGCTCTACAAACCGGCCAATCGGCATGAGCGCAAGGCGACGTGGAGCGCAAATACAAACGACGGCGCGGGCACCGGACCTGAAGGTTGCTGGCGTGTTTACGACTACGCCGAGCTGATGGCGCGCGACAAAGCCAGTCTGGACATTTTCTGGCTCAAGGATGATTCACTGGCTGACAGCGACAACCTGCCGCCGCCGGATGTGATTGCGCAGGAAATTGTGGATGACCTTGAAGCAGCGCTGGAGCAGTTCCGCCTGATTGCCGGCGACCTGAGCCCGAACCCGGATCAGTTGGTCTGAGCTGCCGGCGCCTCGGGCGCGGTGGTGTTCACGCGGCGCGCGCCGTCAAAGCGGCGGTTCCAGTAGGCAACGGCCATGTTCTCGACCCGCACTTCTGCTCCGGGCTTGGGCGAGTGGATGAAGTTGCCTTCACCGATGTAGATGCCAACATGGCTGAAAGCGTGGCGCATGGTGTTGAAGAACACCAGATCACCGGGCTGCAGGTCGGAGCGGTCAATCTTTTGCGTTGCGGCGGCTTGCTGCGCAGCGTTGCGTGGCAGTATCAGACCGACGGTCTGCTCGTACATGGCCTTGACAAAACCACTGCAGTCAAAACCGCTCTCCAGGGTGTTGCCACCGCGCCGGTAGGGTACGCCCAGAAAGCCCATGGCAGTGATCACCAGCTCGGAGGCCTTCACGCCAACGGTTTGGCGGACCTGGTCAATTTGTGCCAGCAAGCCTTTGTCGGCCAGGAACTTGTCCAGGTCGTCGGTCGGCGCGCTTGGTGCGCTGTGCACGCTGGCAGCAAACAGCAGGGCGGCAAGAGTGGCGGGAATTCGCATCGGGCGGAGCATAGCGGCAGTATAGGGGCTGTGTCAAATCCGGTGGACCGGGCTTACCCGACTGCGGTTTAATAGCGTATTGCCGAAACAGAGCCAACTTTCAGAAAGAATGCCATGTTGCTAGACGCCAGCCAGTCCCAACTCGTTCTGGTCGATTACCAGAGCCGCCTGATGCCCGCCATTTTTGAAAACACCCTGGTGCTGGCCAACGCAATGCGCCTGGCGCAGTTGGCCAGGCTGATGGAAGTGCCGGTGTGGGGCACCGAGCAAAACCCGTCGCGCCTGGGCGAGAACGCGCCCGAGATCAGGGCGTTGTGTGATCAGACCCTGGCCAAGATGCAGTTCAGCGGCGTCGAGGAAGGGCTGGGTGAATGGCTGCGCCCACCGGCCAAACCGGTTGCCGGCAACGCGCGCAGTCTGCCCAAACATTTACAGAAGCCAGCAGCGCCAGCGGACGAGCGCAACACCGTGATTGTTGCCGGCTGCGAGGCCCACGTGTGTCTGCTGCAGACGGCGCTCGACTTGCTGGAAGACGAGTTTGAAGTCTGGGTGGTGACGGACGCCTGCAGCTCGCGTACCGAGCGCAACCGTGACGCTGCCTTTGACCGCCTGGCTGGTGCCGGTGTGGAACTGGTGACGACCGAGATGGTGGCCTTTGAGTGGCTGCGCAGCGCCGAGCACCCGGCCTTCAAGGCGGCGCAGGCGTTGATCAAATAAGCTGACCGTCGACGATCTGGATCTGGCGTTGGCAGCGCGCTGCCAGCCGCGGGTCGTGCGTGACGATCAGGCAGGCTGACTGACGCTCGCGGTTCACACTTTGCAATAGTTCAAAAATCTCGTCGGCACTGTGCGTATCCAGGTTGCCGGTGGGCTCGTCGGCGAGGATCAGGCGCGGTGACAGCGACAGGGCGCGCGCGATGGCCACACGCTGCTGCATGCCGCCCGAGAGTTCCGAGGGGCGCTTGTGCGCGGCGTCCTTCAGGCCGACCTGCTCCAGCAATTGCATCGCCGTTTTCTCTGCCTGATCGCTTGACCAGCCAAGGTCGATGATGGAGGGCATCATCACGTTTTCAAGTGCGCTAAAGCCGGGCAGCAGATGGTGAAACTGGAAGATGAAACCAATGCTGCGTCCGCGCAGCGCGGTGCGTGTGGCGTCGCTCATGCCCGCCGTATCCTGACCATCGACGCTGAGCCGCCCGCTGCTCGGTGCTTCAAGCAGGCCGATGATGTTTAGCAGCGTGCTCTTGCCGGATCCCGACGGGCCGGTCAATGCGGCGAACTCGCCGTTCGCAATCGACAGGTCAATGCCGTGCAGCACTTCGGTGACCACCGGCGTGCCCTGCCCGTAACTCTTGCGAATGCCTTGCAGTTCGACGATCGCGCTCATGTCACTTCTCGCGTCATGAGCGGATCGCCTGCACCGGGTCCATGCTGGCCGCGCGCCGCGCCGGCAAGGCAGCGGCCAGCAGGCCGACCACGAGTGCCAGTGCGCAGGCCCAAGCCACGACCGAGGGCTCGATGTCAGGACTGATCAGCAGGGTGCCGTCGGCGTTGCGCGAAACACGGGAAAAGAAATTGAGCAGGGCCAGTGACAGTGCGGAACCCAGCACGGAACCCAGCAGACCGTAAAAGCCGCCTTGCATCAGAAAGACCGACATGACGCGACTCGGCGTGGCACCCATGGCGCGCAGAATGCCGATCTCTTTCTGCTTTTGCACTACCGACACCACCAGCACGCTGGCGATGCCGACGGCAACAATCAGCACCACAAAAAGCCGGATCAGGTTGTTCGACATGCTCTGGCTTTTCAGGGCTGTCAGCAACTGCGCATTGGTCTGCATCCAGCTTTCCACGGTGAGACCCGTTTGCGCCTGCAACTCCAGTGCGCTGCGCTCGGCCTGAAACAGGTCCGTCACTCGCAAATCAATTTGGGTGATGCCGCCTGGCAAGTCAAGCAGCGACTGCGCCATCTTGATGCTGCTGTAAACCCAGCGCCGGTTCAGGTCGCGGTTGCCGATGTCAAAAATGCCGGCGATGGTGAGCAGGTCGTTGGTGCCATCCATGGTGATGATGCGGACTTTGTCGCCCACCGTCACGCCCAGATCCTTGGCCAGCTCAACGCCGATCACGGTGTTGGCGCCGCTCACGTCAAAGCGTCCCGCCGTCAGGTACTTGTCCATGCGCACGATGCGCTGGTAGGCCTGCGGATCGACGCCCAGCAAAGAGATGGGCTGGTTCGCCTCAGCGCGTGCGGCAAAACCGGCGCCCGAGAGGATAGGGGAGACTGCCTGCACGCCAAGGGTCTGCGCTGCCAGGAGTGCCACGGCCTCCCACTGGTCGATCGAGCGAAGGCGCTGCGCCCTCGGTTGCACGATGGCGGCAGTGCTGCTTGCGGGCAGGATGGTCAGATTCTCGGCGCGCGGCGGCTTCATCACAATGTGCGCCTGGCTGCCCAGCGTCTTGTCGATGATGGAGGCCTGCAACTGGCTGATCAGGGTCGTCAGAAAAATGATGACCGCCACACCGGCCGTGACACCGGCAAGAATCAGCAGCGTTTGCATGCGGCCCTCGCGCAGGTAGCGCAGGCAAACCATCCAGGCAAACGGGAGTCGCATCGGCAGGGTGACCGTCAGCTGGTAAAGCCCGGCATGGCCGGCACGTTGCCCGGAGCAGCTCGGGTGCTTTGTTCGCGCACTTTGTCACCCTCGGCCAGCGTGCTGCCGGGCAGGATGGCGTGATCACCCTGGACCAGCCCCTTGACAATCTGCGTGCTGCCTATGCCTTGCAGACCGGTTTGCACCGGCACTGCTCTGGCACGGCCGTCCCGGTTTACCCAGACAAAGCTCGTGCCGTTGGCATCGCGCCGCACCGCGTCGGTTGGCAGCATCAGGGCGTCGGCGACCTGGGCCGTCACGATCTCCACTGACACCGTCATGTCGGGGCGCAGGTAGTCCACGCTGGGTTCGACGCGCAGTTTCAATTCCACCGTGCCACGCTGCGCGTCAACGGCTGGTGCGATGTAGATGAGCTTTGCCGTGAACGGGCGCTGCGGAAAAGCGTCGGCGCTGGCGCTTGCCATCTGACCGAGTTGCAGGTACTTCAGGTTCTTCTCGTCCACGCTGGCCTGGATGCGCGTTTCGCCGCCACTGACCAGTGTCAAGATCGGTTTTCCGGCTTGGGCTGTGTCACCGGGGTCGGCGCTGCGGACGATGACCGTGGCGGCAGCTGGCGCGCGCAAACTGAGTTGATCAAGCCGCGCCGCGGCGGCCCGCTGCTGCGCTGTGGCCTGATCGAGGCGGGACTGGGCCAGAGCCAGTTCAACGCCGTCGCGCTGATTGCCCTTGGCTTGAATGCTGGCTGCCAGCATCGCAGCCCGACTGGCGTTGGCAGCGCGCTCGGCGTCGTCCAGGCGCGACTGCGAGACAAAGCCCTGGCGCAGCAGATCCCGGGTGCGAACCAGTTCCTGCTGGGCCTGCAGGTCTGCCGCTTTGGCTTGGACCAGCACTTGCACGCTGACCGGATCACTGATGGTCTGAATCTGGCGCATGCGCGTTCGCGCTTCCAGCACGGCCGCGCGGGCCTGCACCAGTGCCGCCTGCGCCTCGTCGTCACGCAGTCGCACAAGAACCTGACCGGCCTGTACCTTGTCGCCTTCACGCACGGCGATGCTCTCAATGCGGGCCATGGTCTGGCTTGACACCTCGGTACGCGCCAGATCTACGATGCGGCCGCTGGTCACAACCGATTGCAGCATTTTTCCCTGCGTCACCAGAGCTACCTCAACCGGCGTGCCGCGGCTACTCAAGAAAAGCGCGGCGATGGCGCAAAGCCCCAGTCCGGTGGCCCAAAGCGCGTGCGTGCGGGTAAATTTCATCCAGCGATTGTGCCGCAGGGCTGTCAGACAACAAAAGTCAGTTTGTTGCAAGTTGAGTGTTCATAATTATGAATTCAGATTCTGACCCGCCGGAGACAAACAATGACAAACTATGCTGACTTCCATCGTCGCTCCCTGACAGACCGCGACGCTTTCTGGTCTGAACAGGCCAAACTTGTGGACTGGAAAACCCAGCCACAACAGATTTGCGATTACAGCAACCCGCCTTTTGCCAAGTGGTTTGTCGGTGGCACCACCAATCTGTGCCACAACGCGATTGACCGGCACCTGAAGGACAGGGCGGATCAGGCAGCGCTGATCTTTGTCTCGACCGAGACCGACGTCGAGAAGGTTTACACCTTCCGCGAACTGCATGCCGAGGTGCAGCGCATGGCCGCGGTGCTGAAAGATCTGGGGGTGCAAAAGGGCGACCGTGTCCTGATCTACATGCCCATGATTGCCGAAGCGGCTTTTGCCATGCTGGCCTGCGCCCGCATCGGCGCCATTCATTCAGTGGTGTTTGGCGGTTTTGCCTCAGGCTCGCTAGCCTCGCGCATTGAAGACGCCTCTCCCAAGGTCGTAGTGAGCGCTGATGCCGGATCGCGCGGCGGCAAGGCGGTGGCCTACAAGCCCCTGCTGGACGAGGCGATTCGCCTGTCTAGTCACAAACCCGCAGCCGTGCTGCTGGTGGATCGCGGGTTGGTAGCCATGGAACTGGTGGCCGGGCGCGATCACTTGTGGGCGCCGTTGCGGCAAAAGAACCTTGATACGGTAGTCGCTTGCGAGTGGGTCGATGCCACGCACATCAGCTACACCCTCTACACCAGCGGCACCACCGGCAAGCCCAAGGGCGTGCAGCGCGATACCGGCGGCTACGCCGTCGCGCTGGCCGCGAGCATGAAGCACATCTATTGCGGCAATGCCGGCGAGACCTATTTCTCCACCAGCGACATCGGCTGGGTGGTGGGCCACAGCTACATCATCTATGGGCCGCTGATTGCCGGCATGGCAACCATCATGTACGAGGGCCTGCCAATCCGGCCCGACGGCGGCATCTGGTGGAGTCTGGTCGAGAAGTACAAGGTGACCGTGATGTTCAGTGCGCCCACCGCTGTGCGCGTGCTCAAGAAGCAGGACCCGGCCCTCCTGAAGAAGTACGACCTGTCGAGCCTGCGTGCCCTCTTTTTGGCGGGCGAACCGCTGGACGAACCGACGGCGCAGTGGATCAGCCAGGGGCTGGGCAAACCCATCATCGACAACTACTGGCAGACCGAGACCGGTTGGCCGATTCTCTCGCTGTGCAACGGCGTCGAGAAGGCGCCGAGCAAGTTCGGCTCGCCCGGCAAGGCGGTCTACGGCTACGACGTGAAACTGCTGGACGACCAGACCGGCGCCGAGTTGACGGAACCCAATCAGAAGGGTGTGGTTGCCATCGAGGGGCCACTGCCTCCGGGCTGCATGCAGACGGTGTGGGGCGACGATGCGCGCTTTGTCAGCACCTACTGGAAGACCGTGCCGGGCCGACTGGTGTACAGCACCTTTGACTGGGGTATTCGGGATGCCGATGGTTACTTCTTCATTCTGGGCCGCACCGACGACGTGATCAATGTGGCCGGGCACCGCCTGGGCACGCGTGAGATCGAGGAGAGCATCTCGGCACATCCCAATGTGGCCGAAGTGGCGGTGGTAGGTGTCGCGGATCAGCTCAAGGGCCAGGTGGCGATGGCGTTTGCCGTGGCCAAGGATGCCAGCCTGCTGGGTGACGAAAGCGCGCGGCTGAAACTCGAAGGCGAGATCATGAAACTGGTCGACAGCGACCTCGGAGCCGTGGCACGACCGGCCCGCGTGCGTTTCGTGACGATTTTGCCCAAGACCCGCAGCGGAAAGCTGCTGCGTCGAGCCGTGCAAGCCGTCTGCGAAGGCCGCGACCCTGGCGACCTGACCACCATGGATGACCCGGCAGCGCTCCAGCAGATTCGAGACCTAATGTCCTGATGCTCGGCCGCTTGCTGGCCTGGGAATGGCTGATCCCGTGCCTGCTGCTGGCAGCCTGCAGCGCCTACGCGCCGCCCGAAGCCGTGATCGGCATGAGCCGCGATGAAGTGCTGTTGCGGATGGGCAAGCCAGACATGGAACTTCCATCGAAGGACGGTAGCCGGCTTGAATTTCCGCGCGGACCGTTTGGCAGACACACCTGGTTCGTCTATCTCGACGGCAATGGCAAAGTCAGCCGCGTCGAACAGGTACTGACGGAACAGAACTTCAGTCGCATCAGCCCCGACATGACCCAGGCCGAAGTGCGTCAACTGCTGGGCCGACCCAGTGCGGTGCAGGGGCTGGCACGCGATCGTGGCGTACTGTGGAACTATCGCTTTGAGAACAATGAATGCCTGTGGTTTCAGGTGGAACTGTCGCTGGAGCAGCAGGTACGCTCGGCCGGCTATGGCGAGCCGCCTGAATGCCGGGGACCTGGCGATCGCTCCTGAGTCAGTGCAGACTTGACGGGACCACAGCCGTGACTTCGATCTCAACCTTGGCTTGGTCTTCAATCAGGTCCGCGACCTGAACGGCGCTCATCGCC
>CAIYMN010000061.1 GCA_903927295.1 uncultured beta proteobacterium
ACTGGAATGGCTGGCAGGCGATGGTTTCGCATTGAACGGCGACGAGGCGCTTACCGCCCGACTGAATCAGCGCTGCGAGCGCGCCGGACGCGGTGCTCACGCACCAGATGTCGCCGCCTGGCTTGGCGAGCTTGTACAAACAGAGTTGAACGGCCCCGCTGCGGCCCTGGTCGATCTGGAGCACGTATTGACGGAGGCGGAGTTCTGGTTGCCCGCGCAGCGGATCGATGCCAGGCAGATCGATGCCGTGTGTCGCAAGCATCTTTTGCCGGGCGTTGACCGTCCGGCACTGGCTGAGCGGCAGTTGCACGGCATGCTCATGGGCTTTGCCGACCTGGTGTTTGAACACGAGGGCCGGTACTGGGTGCTCGACTACAAGTCCAATTTCCTGGGTGAGGACGATGCCTCCTACGACGGTGTGGCGCTCTCCCGCGCCATGGCCGAGCATCGCTATGACGTGCAAGCTGCCATATACATGCTTGCCCTTCACCGGCTGCTCAAGCAGCGCCTGGGCGAGAGATACAAGCCTCACGAACATTTGGGCGGCGCCGTCTACCTGTTTTTACGCGGTATCAAGGGTCCGGAGAAAGGCGTTTGCCTGTTGACCAAATGCACGTCCCTGATGGATGAGCTGGACGCCATGCTTGGCAAGGAGGACCCTTCAGCATGAATACGAGCACTTTCACCACCGATCAGGACGACTGCGCCATGACTGAATCTTCAGATCACATCGAACCAGGCTTGCAGGGTGATCTCAGCGCACAGAATTCAGTTGCCACCTTGGCCATACTGCACAGCTGGGCGGACCTTGGATGGCTGCGGCGCCTGGACAGCGCAATGGCCGCCTTCATGTTGGAGCTCGACCCATCTGCGACGCCAGCGCTGCTGGTGAGCATGGCAGTTCTGTCACAAATGGAGTCACGCGGGCACACATGCCTGCCCCTGAGTCTTCTGGTCACTCAGCCCGATGAGGTTCTGGCCTGGCCAGTGCCCGCCCAGCCAGAGTTGTCTGAATTGTGGACAAGACTGCCCGCTGGCTTGCCAGCGTGGTTGTCAGCTCTGCGTCTGAGCCCTCTGGTTCGTTATGTTGACTTGCAGCAGTCATCGAGTGACCGTTCGCAAGACGTTGACCAGGGCCAGCCTTTGATACTCAGTGGCTCGGCGTCACAGCCGCTGCTCTACTTGCGCCGCTACTGGCTTCATGAAAGAGACGTTGCGATTCAAGTGCTGCAACGCTCGACTGCAAGCCTCAGCGTCAACGAGGCACTGGCGCGTCAATGGCTGGACCGCCTTTTTGACGCACGTGACAAATCTGACGCTGATGCCCCCGAGGTCGATTGGCAAAAGCTGGCCTGTGCCGTTGCCCTGCGTGCCGGAGTGACCGTGATCACCGGTGGCCCGGGAACGGGCAAGACCTACACGGCAGCAAGACTGTTGGCTCTGCTGTTTGCCATGGATGAGCAGCCTCATCAGCTTCGGGTGGCACTCGCTGCGCCCACCGGAAAGGCTGCTGCGCGACTGCGTCAATCGATTGATGCGTCGCTACAGGAATTGAGCGGCCGCCTCGGTGATGAGCTCGACCTCGCGACGTTTACCAAGCGCATCGGCGCGGCAAGGACCCTGCATTCCCTTTTGGGCGCACGACCCGACACCAGGCAGTTTCGTTTCAATGCCAGTCACCTTCTGGACGTCGATGTCCTGATTGTTGACGAGGCCTCCATGGTGCATCTGGAGATGATGTCTGCGCTGCTTCAGGCATTGCCAGCAGGCGCCAGGCTCGTCTTGCTGGGCGACAAGGATCAGCTTGCCTCCGTGGAAGCCGGCGCGGTTCTGGGCGACCTCTGTCGTGATGCCACTCACGGAAACTACGACTCGCAGACAGCGCGCTATGCGCTCTCGGTTGCCGGACAGACGCTGCCTGCTAGTTTCTTGACAAGCGACTCCAGCTCCACGGCGCTGACTCAGCAGACGGTGATGCTGCGCAAGAGTCGCCGCTTCGGCGGACTCATCGGCAAGCTTGCCTTGACGGTTAATGCAGGGGACTGCGCTGAGGCACAGCGACTGATCACCAGTGATACCTCGGGAGTTCTACACGCGACCTGCCACCCAAGCGCAAGCACCGTGCTGGATTTGGCAGTGCGCGGCAGAGAGGGCGCACCCGCGTGCTACGGCGACTATTTGCGGCTGATCAACGAGCGTCCAGTCATCAGCCTGACCAATGAGGTCGCTCATGAGAGTTGGGTGAAGCAAGTTCTGGTGGCCTTCGATCGCTTTCGCATCCTGTGCGCCGTGCATGACGGGGATTTTGGTACGCGGGGTTTGAACATTTCGGTCGAGCAGGCTCTGAGGAGCTCGGGACTATTGAAACCCCGGGGCGAGTGGTATGCAGGGCGCCCCGTCATGGTTACCCGCAATGACCCGGAAGTCGGCGTTTTCAACGGCGATGTGGGGGTGACACTGCCGGGCAAACGTGGTTCTTCATCCCTTCGCGTTTACTTCCTCGATGGCGACAGCTTGCGCTCGGTGGGCGTGAGCCGTCTGCCCCACGTAGAGACCG
>CAIYMN010000062.1 GCA_903927295.1 uncultured beta proteobacterium
CGCCGGTCAAAAATCGGAGAAGTTTATGGATACCTTCATACAGCAGATCATCAATGGTCTGGTGTTGGGCAGCATGTATGCCCTGGTAGCGCTGGGCTACACCATGGTGTACGGCATCATCGGGCTGATCAACTTTGCCCATGGTGAAGTGCTGATGGTGGGTGCGCTGACCAGTTGGTCCATCATCGGGATGATGAAAGAAGCCATGCCCGATGCACCGGGCTGGCTGATTCTTCTGATTGCCACGGTGATTGCCTGCATTTGTGCCGCCACGCTGAACTTTGTCATTGAAAAAGTTGCTTACCGTCCGCTGCGCAACAGCCCGAAACTGGCTCCCCTGATCACCGCCATCGGCATGTCACTGTTGCTGCAGACACTGGCCATGATCATCTGGAAGCCGAACTACAAACCCTATCCGACCTTGATGCCAAGCACGCCATTTGACATTGGCGGCGCCGTGATCACGCCAACCCAGGTGTTGATTCTGGGGATGACAGCCGCGGCGCTGGCGGTGCTGATGTGGCTGGTCAATTACACCAAATTGGGACGCGCCATGCGCGCTACCGCCGAGAATCCGCGCGTCGCGGCGCTGATGGGCGTCAAGCCCGACGTGGTGATTTCTGCCACCTTTGTGATTGGCGCCGTGCTGGCGGCGATTGCCGGCGTGATGTGGGCGGCCAACTACGGGACGGTGCAGCACAGCATGGGTTTCCTGCCGGGGCTGAAGGCCTTTACGGCTGCCGTGTTTGGTGGCATCGGAAACCTGGCAGGAGCTGTCGTCGGCGGCATCCTGTTGGGTTTGATTGAATCGCTGGGTGCGGGCTACATTGGCGCGCTGACGGGTGGCGTGTTGGGCAGCCACTATTCCGACATTTTTGCCTTCATTGTTTTGATCGGCGTGCTGACGCTGCGGCCTTCGGGTCTGCTCGGCGAACGCGTGGCCGATAGAGCTTGAGACTTTGTGGGACAGACCGCAGTTACGCGCAGCGAACCAGTTCTGTCCCCAACTGATTGAGGATATTTATGAAACAACAACAAAAGATCATCGTTTTTCTGCTGACCGCAGCGGCCTTGCTGGTCCTGCCTCTGTTGCTCCAGGGCTTTGGCAATGCCTGGGTGCGGATTGCCGACATGGCGCTGCTCTACGTCCTGCTGGCGCTTGGGCTCAACATTGTGGTGGGCTACGCCGGTCTGCTCGATCTGGGCTATGTCGCCTTTTTTGCCATCGGCGCCTACATGTATGGACTGCTTGCCTCACCCCATTTGACCGAGACTTTTGAGCTGTTCACATCGATGTTCCCCCAGGGAATGCACACGCCGCTGTGGATTGTGGTGCCGGCAGCGGCGGCGCTTGCCGGGTTCTTCGGTGTTCTGCTGGGCGCGCCTACCTTGCGCTTGCGCGGCGATTACCTGGCCATTGTCACGCTGGGCTTCGGTGAAATCATCCGTGTCTTCATGAATAACCTGGATCATCCGGTCAACATCACCAACGGCCCCAAGGGCCTTGGACAGATTGACGCGCTGAGCTTCTTTGGTCTGAACCTGGGCAAGAGCGTTACCGTGGCTGGTTTTGAAGTGGCTTCGGTCTCGCTCTACTACTACCTGTTTTTGGTGCTCGTGGCATTCAGTGTGGTGATTTCACATCGCCTTGAAATGTCGCGCGTTGGTCGTGCCTGGATGGCGATTCGCGAAGATGAGATCGCGGCCAAGGCGATGGGCATCAACACGCGCAATCTCAAATTGCTGGCGTTCGGAATGGGCGCGACTTTTGGCGGTGTTTCGGGTGCAATGTTCGCCTCTTTTCAGGGTTTCATTTCGCCTGAATCGTTCAGCTTGATGGAGTCGGTGATGATTGTGGCCATGGTGGTGCTCGGCGGCATCGGTCATCTGCCGGGCGTTATTCTTGGGGCCGTCCTGTTGTCGGCCTTGCCTGAGGTGCTGCGCTACGTGGCCGGTCCGCTGCAGGCCATGACGGATGGTCGTCTTGATTCGGCCATCCTGCGCCAGTTGTTGATTGCCCTGGCCATGATCACCATCATGCTGTCCAGGCCGCGCGGTTTGTGGCCTTCACCGGACCACGGCAAGGCACTGCAGAAGTGATTCTGTCGCCAACTGATTAAGGATGAATATGACAGACACAGTACTCAACGTCGCCGGTGTGTCCAAGCGCTTCGGCGGACTGCAGGCCCTGAGCGATGTGGGCATCAGGATCCGGCGTGGCCAGGTCTACGGCCTGATCGGGCCCAACGGTGCCGGCAAGACGACTTTTTTCAACGTGCTGACGGGGCTTTACACGCCGGATAGCGGGACTTTCGAGCTGGCTGGCAAGACCTACCAGCCGACAGCGGTTCATGAAGTTGCCAAGGCCGGAATTGCTCGCACTTTTCAGAACATCCGCCTGTTTTCGGAAATGACCGCGCTGGAAAACGTCATGGTCGGCCGCCACATCCGTACGCATTCGGGACTGATAGGCGCCATGTTCCGCACGCGCCGTTTCAAGGTAGAGGAGGCAGAGATTGCGTCGCGGGCGCAGGAACTGCTCGACTACGTTGGTATCGGCCGGTTCACTGACTACAAGGCGCGCACGCTGAGCTATGGTGACCAGCGCCGTCTTGAAATTGCGCGCGCGCTGGCGACCGACCCGCAGTTGATTGCGCTGGACGAGCCGGCGGCCGGCATGAATGCCACAGAGAAGGTCATGCTGCGTGAATTGATAGACAAGATCCGCAATGACAACCGCACCATTTTGCTGATTGAACACGACGTGAAACTGGTCATGGGCTTGTGCGATCGGGTCACGGTGCTGGACTACGGCAAGCAGATTGCAGAAGGTACGCCAGCGGATGTGCAGAAGAATGAAAAAGTGATTGAAGCGTATCTGGGTACGACGCACTGAACGGTTGACGATAGAGCTAAAGGTCTGTCCCACAAAAAACAGGTCTCAAGGAAAGAACGATGACTATTCTTCTCAAAGTGACGGGTCTCAAAGTCGCGTACGGCGGCATCCAGGCTGTCAAAGGTGTTGACTTTGAAGTGCGTGAAGGCGAACTGGTTTCCCTGATCGGCTCCAATGGTGCCGGCAAGACGACCACCATGAAAGCCATCACCGGCATCCTGCCTATCAATGACGGTGACATTGAGTACATGGGCAAGAGCATCCGTGGCCAGGGTCCCTGGGACCTGGTCAAGCAGGGCCTGGCGATGGTGCCGGAAGGCCGTGGCGTCTTTGCCCGCATGACGATTGTCGAAAACCTGCAGATGGGCGCCTACATTCGCAACGACAAGGCGGATGTGCTGGCCGACATCGAC
>CAIYMN010000063.1 GCA_903927295.1 uncultured beta proteobacterium
CAGCTCTGGCGCGACTTTTTCGCGATAGTGTTGTTGCAAACGAGCCATGTTTATGCCACCTTGATTTCTTCACCACTGGACTTGTAGACGCGAACGCGTTTACCGTCAGCCAGCAGTTTGATGCCAACACGATCAGCCTTGCCCGTGGCAGCGTTGAAAATCGCCACGTTGGACTGGTGAATAGGCATCGCTTTTTCAACAATGCCGCCAACCGTCCCCTTCATGGGATTGGGTTTGGTATGTTTCTTGACGATATTGACGCCCTCCACGATCACGTGGGAGTCGTCCTTGCGCGAAGCAATGGTGCCGCGCTTGCCCTTGTCGCGCCCTGCGAGCACGATGATTTGGTCGCCCTTGCGAATCTTGTTCATGGCGTGTCCTTACAAAACTTCAGGAGCCAGTGACACGATCTTCATGAACTTCTCGGTGCGCAGTTCGCGCGTCACCGGGCCGAAGATACGGGTGCCGATTGGCTCCAATTTGGCGTTCAGCAACACTGCCGCATTGCCATCGAATTTGACCAGCGAGCCGTCACTGCGACGGATGCCCTTGGCCGTGCGTACCACCACTGCACTGTAAATCTCGCCTTTCTTGACGCGACCGCGAGGAGCAGCTTCCTTGATACTCACTTTGATAACGTCACCGACGCTGGCGTAGCGGCGCTTGGACCCACCCAGCACCTTGATGCACAGGACGGATTTGGCGCCGGTATTGTCGGCAACTTCTAATCTGGATTCAGCTTGGATCATTTCAATTCTTCCCAACTTGCACCGGATAAATCCGGTCAGTCTTGGGCCCGTCGTTTGCGATGTAAACCACTTACATCACGCTCGCTGGGCAGACACTTCGTACTTTTTCAAGCGAAGCCG
The DNA here is from genome assembly GCA_903927295.1 of uncultured beta proteobacterium. GTDB lineage: Bacteria > Pseudomonadota > Gammaproteobacteria > Burkholderiales > Burkholderiaceae_C > Rhodoferax. The sequence continues at coordinate 870 of CAIYMN010000063.1, forward strand.
GCTATTGTGCACGACTTCCGTCAGGTCGTCAAGCCCTTTGTCAGGGCAAGTTCAAATATTGCTGCGCCAGGGCAGAAAAAGCCGCGACTTCGGGGTCCAGACCGGTTTCCTGCTGCAGTATTTCCCCTACCAGTTGCGCCAGCGACCCGGCCAGCTTCGCGTCCAGGAACAACAGCCGGGACCGCCTGGCAAGCACATCTTCAACCTTGATGGCATATTCATAGCGTGCCGCAAAGCGAACCATGGCTTCGGTCAAACCGGTACAAAGCACAACATCCGCGCCCGGCAGACTCGCCAGCAGGGTTTGCTCGTCGCCATAGGAATGCGCGCCAGGCGGCTGGCAAATCGAAACCGAGTGCGTCTCAGCAACGCCGGCGCCAACCAGCTTCAGATGCACGGTGACGCCACCAGGTTTCCTCGCAAGCAGGGACTTTTGCATGCAGGTGTCCAGAACATCTTCGGCCATGGCGCGGTAAGTGGTCCACTTGCCACCGGTGACGGTCACCAGTCCGCTGCGGCTCACCAGCACGGTGTGCTCGCGACTCAGGCCTTTGGTGTTGTCGCCCTCGTCGTCCTGTGGCTTGACCAGCGGACGCAAACCGACCCAGATACTCCTGACATCGCCGCGTTGCGGCGGACGCTTCAGGTAGCGAGCCGACTCGTTCAAAATGAAATCCACCTCTTCCTTGAAGGCCAGTGGCTCGCGTGCGAGGTCATGACGTGGCGTATCCGTGGTGCCCAAAATGACCTTGCCGAGCCACGGCACAGCAAACAAGACCCGTCCGTCGCTTGTCTTGGGCACCATCAGGGCACTGTCACCGCCAAGAAACTCACGATCCACCACGATGTGAACGCCCTGACTGGGCGCGACCATGGGTTGGACGGCTCGCCTGCCATCGCTTTGATTGGCGGCTCCGTCCTTTTGTCTGAGTTCATCGACCCAGACGCCTGTTGCATTCACGACGCAACGTGACCGAATGCGGTATGGCTGCCCCGTTAACGCATCCTGGCAGATCAGACCGGCCACCTTGCCGTTGTCATAAATCAGATCCGAGGCAGCCATATAGTTGACCAGCAAGGCCCCCTGCACCGCTGCGCTACGGGCCAGCGCCAGCGCCAGTCGGGCATCGTTGAACTGACCATCCCAATACTTGATGCCTCCCATCAAATGTTGCGACCGGGACGCCGGCAGCAGGGCCAGCGTTTGAGCGGGACTCAATATTTCGGTGCGCCCCAGGCCGGCCTTGCCGGCCAATACGTCATACAGCTTCAGCCCACTGGCGTAAAACGGAAGCTCCCACCAGCGGTAGGCCGGCACGACAAACGCCAGTGGCTGCGCCAGATGCGGTGCGTTTTCCAGTAAGGTACTGCGCTCATGAAGGGCTTCTCGAACCAGGCCAATATTGCCCTGCGCGAGATAACGCACTCCGCCGTGTACCAGTTTGGTTGCGCGTGACGATGTGCCTTTTGCAAAATCGTGCGACTCGATCAGTACGACTTTGAAACCGCGCGCCGCCGCGTCCAGCGCCACGCCCAATCCGGTAGCACCGCCGCCAACGATCGCAATGTCGTAGTGGCAATCCTCAGCCAGACGGGTGGTCAACGCTTCGCGCCGGGTCGCAAGGGCCTGCGGGTAACTATGCATGGGTGGATTTTCTCGAATCGGTGTCTGGCTTGCGCTGCCTTCGGTCAGATTTCATCTCGATCAATAATGCTTGTCTGTTCCCATTCCGGCAGTATCCCATGACCTACCTGCTCGCCCTGGACCAGGGTACCTCGAGTTCCCGCAGCATCGTTTTTGACGCCGCTGGCCAAATCAAAGCCCTGGCACAACAGGAACTGACACAAATCTTCCCGCAACCGGGCTGGGTCGAACACGACCCACTGGAAATCTGGCGCACGCAGTTGGCTACGGCGCGTGAAGCGCTGCTCAAGGCGGGTATTTCAGCGCGCCAGGTGCGTGCAGTTGGCATCACGAACCAGCGTGAAACAACGGTGCTGTGGAACCGGCGCACCGGATTGCCGATTCACCATGCCATCGTCTGGCAGGACCGCCGGGCCGAGCCGGCCTGCCTTGATTTGCGCGAACGCGGATTGGCGGCAACGATTCGGGCCAAAACCGGTTTGCTGGTCGATGCCTATTTTTCCGGCACCAAGCTCCAATGGCTGCTCGATCATGTACCAGGAGCGCGCCAGCAGGCTCAAGACGGGGAATTGGCCTTTGGGACCATCGATAGCTGGCTGATCTGGTGTCTGACCGGCGGCGCCGTTCACGCCACCGATGTCAGCAATGCTTCGCGCACCATGCTGTTCAATGTTCACAGCAACCAATGGGACACGGAATTGCTGCAGGCGCTGGGCATTCCGGCCAATTTGATGCCCCATGTCAAGCCGTCCAGTGCGTTGTACGGCGAGGTCCGAGCTGATTTGCTGGGGCACAGCATCCCGATCGGCGGCGTCGCCGGCGACCAGCAAAGCGCACTCTTCGGCCAAGCCTGCTTCAAGGCCGGCATGGTGAAGAACACTTACGGAACCGGCTGCTTTATGTTGATGCACACCGGAAGTGAATTCCAGACTTCCAACAATGGCCTGATCAGCACCAGCGCGGCACAAACCACGCAGCGCACGGAGTTTGCGCTTGAAGGCAGTGTTTTTATTGGCGGCGCCGTGGTGCAATGGTTGCGCGACGGCCTGCGCGCCATTTCAAACAGCGCCGAGGTGCAGCAACTGGCGCAAAGTGTGCCCGATTCGGGCGGCGTGATGGTGGTACCTGCCTTTACTGGACTCGGCGCCCCCTACTGGAAGCCCGATGCCCGCGGCACCATCACCGGACTGACACGCGGCAGCACCGTTGCCCACATCGCCCGCGCCGCGTTGGAGAGCATTGCCTTTCAGAGCGCCGCCTTGCTGCATGCCATGAGCTGCGATGCGGTCGAGGCAGGCGGCTCCCGGGTAAGCGAGCTCCGGGTGGACGGTGGTGCTTGCGTGAACGACCTATTGATGCAGTTCCAGGCCGATTTGCTCGGCATTGCGGTTGTCCGACCGGCCATCACAGAAACCACCGCCCTTGGCACGGCCTACCTGGCCGGCCTCGCCACGGGCGTCTATCGGAGCACCGACGAACTGACCGATTTGTGGCAAGTCGAACGGCGCTTCCTGCCGACACTCGCCACAAGTCGCGCCACAGAGTTGATGGAGCAATGGGAACACGCAGTCCGGCAGACTGTCCTTTAGACTCGGGCCTTCACCCGGCGCCTTGTGGCAATCCATTGTGGGAAGAAAAATTATGGGCAAACGCATTGCATTCATCGGCGGCGGCAACATGGCCAGTGCCATCATCG
>CAIYMN010000064.1 GCA_903927295.1 uncultured beta proteobacterium
GCTCGGCGTCAAGGCCAACCGCGTGATCCTAGTGGCGTTCGGTCTGAGCGGGACGCTGGCCGCCTTGATCGGCCTGCTGATGGTGAGCCAGACCGGCTTGGTCGACATTCGCATGGGCGGGCCGATGATGCTGGTGGCCTTTGTCGCCACTGTGATCGGTGGCCTGGGAAGCCTCGGTGGTGCCGTGCTGGGTGGTTTTTTGATCGGCGCCGTCAGCACGGCGCTGCAGGCCTGGCTGCCGCTTGAGGCGCGCGCCTTTCGCGATGCTTTTGTCTATCTGGCGGTGATTTTTCTGCTGCTGTGGCGCCCCGACGGTCTGTTCGTGACCAGTGCGGTTCGGCAACGTGTCTGAACCCAGGTACCAACGCCATGAACACTTTCTTCCAACGTCATCGCCTGGGCACGCCCCTGGTCCTGGGTCTGGCCCTGCTGCTGATCACGATCTTATCGCTCACCGGCTCCGCCGGCCTGCAGCGCACCGTCACCGAGATGCTGATCCGCATGGTCATGGTGGTGGGGCTGTTCATCTTCGTCGGACACTCCGGTGTCATGAGCTTTGGCCACATGGCTTTTGTTGGTATCGGCGCTTACGGCGTGGCCTGGACCACGATGGAGCCATCCATGAAACTGATGATGTTGCCGGGTCTGCACAAGATGCTGCAACAGGCCGATCTGCCCTGGGTTGTTGCCACAGTGCTGGGCGCCCTGCTGGCTGCGTTCGTTGCCCTGCTCGTGGGCAGCGTGATCATGCGCCTGAGCGGCATCGCCGCGTCGATTGCGACCTTCTCGCTGCTCGCCATCTTCAACGTCGTTTATTCCAACTGGGACAGCGTGACCGGCGGCGCGAGTTCGATCGTCGGCATTCCAACCTCGGTGGAGAGTTGGCAGGCGCTGGCCTTTGCGGTCGTGGCCATCGTGCTGGCGCACCTGCACAGCATTTCCCGCTACGGACTGGGTTTGCGCTCGGTGCGCGAGGAACCGGTTGCAGCCCAGAGTTGCGGCATCAATGCCTGGCGCCAATTGCTGGTGGCGTTCGTGCTGAGCGCCTTTGTCTGCGGCCTTGGCGGCGGCCTTGATGCGCAGTTTCTGGGTGTCGTGAACCCGGATGCCTATTACCTCAGCCGCACCTTCACCTGCCTGACCATGCTTGTGATTGGTGGCAGCGCCAGCCTGAGCGGCGCAGTTACCGGCGTTGTCGTGCTGTCAGCGCTGATCGAATTGCTGGTGCGCTTCGAAGCCGGTGTTTCGATTGGCGCCATCACGATTCATCTGCCCACTGGCAGTCAGGAAATTGTGGTTGGCGTCGTCATGGTGCTGATGCTGATTCGTCGCCCGGCTGGCTTGATGCGGGGGCGCGACTGGTCTTGGCCGACGCGCAGCTCGCCAGCAAAGGCGAACCTGAAAGCCCCTCTATCCAACTGAATCCCCCCCGACTGATCCGGACGGTAATCCGGATTGATTTTTCCTCAACCGTGACTTAGGAGTCTCCATCATGCTCTCGCCCCGCCTCTTTCGCACCGCAGTGGTGCTGACAACTTTTCTAACTGGCGCAGTGGCCAGTTCCGTTGCCCTGGCGCAAGCCGGCAAAGATCTCGTCATTGGTTTTGCCAACGCCAAGTCGGGCTGGGTAGAAGCCTACGACACACCGGCGCGCCGCGCTGCCATGATCCGCATCGACGAAATAAACGCCGCCGGCGGCCTGATGGGGCGCCATCTCAAGGTGGTGGAGACCGACACCAAATCTGACCGGGCGCAAAGCGCCAAAGCCGGCCTGGAGGCACTTGATCAAGGTGCCGAGCTGCTGGTCGTGAGCTGCGACTATGACTTCGGCAGCCCGGCCGCTCTGCAGGCGCAAAAGAAGGGCAAGCTCTCGTTCTTCCTTTGCGCCGAGGACATAAAGGCCGGCATCCAGGGTGTCGGCAAGAACTCATTCAGCTCTTCAGTGCTGGCCGCCGTGCAGGGCGCGACCATGGCCGAGTGGGCTGTTGCCAAGCGCAATGTCAAGCTGGCCTATGTTCTGCTTGACACCACGATCGAATACGACAAGGGCATCTGCACCGGTTTTGACTGGATGGCAGACCTGCAAAAAGGGCTGACGATCGTCGGGCGCGACACCTTCAAAAACGGCGACGCTTCGATTGCTGCGCAAATCTCGCGCATTAAGGCACTGCCGAAAGAGCCTGATGCGATCATGCTGTGCTCGTACATCCCGGGTGCCGCCAGTGCCGTGCGTCAATTGCGCGCGGCTGGCATTAACTCGCTAATCCTCAACGGCTCGGCGGTTGACGGCAGCTACTGGCTCGACTCCGTGCCGGGCTTGTCCAATTTCGTGGTGCCTGTGCAAGGTTCGATCTACGGTGACGACCCGAATCCGAAGGTCGAGGAATTCAACAAGACCTTCGCCGCTAAATTTGGCGCCCGTCCCTCCAGCACCTACGCCTATCCTGGCTACGTCCTGATCGATGTCTGGGCCAAGGCCGTGGAACGCGCCAAGAGCACCGATGCCGACAAGGTGACTGAAGAGTTGGAGAAGATGCGCAACGAGCCAACGATATTTGGCCCGCGCACCTTCACCAAGGAAATCCACCACCAGAATCAGGCACGCATGCTGATCTCTGAAATCAAGGCTGGCAAGCCAGCCATCGTTGATCAGTGGACGATCACCAAAGCCGTGCCACTGGACGTGCTGCTGAAGAAATGATCTGACCGGCGTTGCAAGACCGTCAACGCGCGGCCCGATCGCTGGAATGCCCGGCGTCCGGGCCGCTTCTTTTTACCACCCTCTGCCGAACACACAAAACTTCGGGTACTTTCACCAATGAAAACTCAAATCCGTCCCCTGGCCAGCCAGGACTATCCTCAGTGGTTGCCGCACTGGCGAGCCTACCTTGACTACTACAAGAGTCCGTTCAAGCAGGAGCAGGCCGAGCTGACCTGGCAACGACTGTGCGACGCGCAATTCAACATGCATGGCTTCATCGCGCAGACCAATGGGCTGGCCGTTGGGATCGTGCACTGCCTGTTCCACTCGTCCACCTGGACTCTTGGGGACTACTGCTACCTGCAGGACTTGTTCGTCGCGCCGGACCTGCGCGGCCAGCATATCGGGCGCCAACTGATCCAGACCGTGGTCGACTTTGCCAAGTCGCGCTCCGCCGACCGCGTGTACTGGTTGACGCAGGAAAGCAACCAGGCCGGACGCCTGCTTTACGACAAGATCGCGCAGCAGACTGGCTTCATTCACTATCGGATTGCGCCGCTTTGACACACAGTGGCGCGCTTGGGGCTGGAGGACTGTTAGTATCAA
>CAIYMN010000065.1 GCA_903927295.1 uncultured beta proteobacterium
AACTTCCATCTGTTCGATTTGGTAAGGCTGCCTGAGTGCGTCAAAAATCTTGCCGGCCACCGCCTGAATCTGCTTGGTCGCTTCCAGTGGGTCAGCGTTCAAACGCGGCAAGAGCAGCACAAATTCGTCAGCGCCTAGTCGGGCCAGGGTGTCGCCTTCGCGCGCGCAGCCCATCAGCCGCCTGGCTGCGCTTTGCAGCACCAGATCGCCGCACTCATGACCGATCGCGTCGTTGACACTCTTGAAGTTGTCGAGATCGATCAGCAACAGTGCGCCCTGTCGCTGATCTTGCGCATCGACGGACATCGCCTGTTCCACACGCACTACCAGTTGCATGCGGTTGGCCAGGCCGGTCAAGTGGTCAGTGAAGGCCAGCGTCTGGATTTGCTGCTCGGCCGCTTTGTAGTACGTGATATCAGTGAAGGCGCCGACATAGTGCGTTGTCAGGCCGGCGTCGTTCTTGACCGAGCTGATACTGAGGGCTTGCGGATAGACGGTGCCATTCTTGCGACGGTTCCAGATTTCACCGTGCCAGGCACCACTGAGTTTGATGCACGCCCATATGGTGGCGAAAAAGGCTGCGTCGTGCTGGCCTGAGTTGAGCAGCTTGGGCGTCTGGCCGACCGCGTCCTGTGCGCTGTAACCCGTGATTTCGGTGAACATCTTGTTCACGCGCAAAATCACTTTGCTGGCGTCCGTGATGAACATGCCTCGCCCTGACTCAAAAGCAATGGCGGCAATGCGCAGCGAATCCTGGGCCGCTGCGCGCTCTTTCAGTTCATCCTGTAGCTGTGCATAGAGTCGTGCATTCTGCTCCGCCGATGCAATGTGCACTGCCAGCGCCTCCAGCAGGAGCAACTGGTCCTGGTCAAACGCGCTGTGCCGATGGCTCATGACCTGAACTACGCCTGTAACCTGCTCGCCGACCTTGAGCGGAACGATCAGCGCCGACCGGACGACATCGGCCTCGTCGCCGATCCGAGTCAGGACTTCATGCGTTCGGGCATGAACCACGTAACTGGTCTGCGCGGTCTGGAGCTGGGCCTGATAGTCATTGATCAGCAAGGCCTGCCCGCTGCGGATGACCCGGCTTTGCGTGCCCTTGCCAACGTCCTCGAGCGGGATCGGCGGAAACGTGCTGACATCGATCGCCTTCCCGTCCATCACGTAGGCGCTGCAGTGGATCAATTGGGTCGCGCGGTCAAACGACGATATCGAAAAAGTACTTTCTGGCGCGATGGCCGACGTGAATTCATTGGTGGCCAGGTAGATTTCGTTCAGATTGAGTGTGCGGCTCAGGCGCTGGCCAGCGTCATAGAGCAGATGAAGCTGCTCAGTCTTCCTGAGGATCAAGGTCTCGGTGTGTTTTCGCTCAGTGATGTCGGCATTGATACCGTACAGGCGCAGCGGCTTGCGCTGTTCGTCGTATTGCGCGCGCCCCTTCGTCAGCAACCAGCGGGTCTGGCCCGAGGGCTGCCGGAATCTGAATTCAGCCTCGAACGGCTCGCCGCGCGCAATGTGGCTGTCCCACTGGGCGTCGATCCGCTCCAGGTCCTCGGCATTGACATGCGCTCGCCACTGCGCGTTGTTCTTGATCGTGCCCGGCTCAAACCCGTACAACCTTTCGCACTCGGGCGACCACCAGGTCTGGCCCGTGACGACATCCCAGGCCCATACGCCGACATGGGCGCCCTCCTGCGCCATGCGCGAGCGCTGTTCGCTGGCGCGCAGGCTGGCTTCAGCCTCCTTGAGTGCCGACTCACGCTGCCTGAGTTCGGTCAACAGACGGTTGAAGGAGTCAACCAGCAAACCGACTTCGTCGGGCTTCGTGACCGGCAGAGCCTGCGACTGTTGCCAGTTTTCAGTCATCGCGCTCAGTGCCTTCGCAGTCTCCTGCAGCGGCGCCATTTGGTGGCGCAGCAGCAGCCAGATCAGGCCTCCCATCAGCAGGCTCAGAAGCGCGGCCGATGTCAGCATGCGTTCATACGCCAGGTCGATGTGCGCGAACGCCTCCTGCGTGGGCAGATAAACCGACACATACCAATCGGTCACCGGGACCCGCTTGACCGCCGCCAGCACTTCCGTGCCGGCGGAGTCGATGTAAGTTGCCGCACCTTCGCCACCTTCAATGTACCGGTCTATCTGTGGGCTGATGCCGCGCACGGGTAGAGCTTCCAGAATGTGCTTTTTCTGGGAGGACGTCACAATCATCCGGGATTGCCGCGCCACCAGCAGATAGCCGCCGCTCACGCCATAGCCGGCGTTGGCCAGGTGGTCCAGAAAGTTCGGCTGGGCCAGGTCGATGTTTCCGAACAATACGCCGGTCACCTGATTTTGCGCATCGCGCAGCGGCACCACGATGCTGAACTCGCGCGTTTTGTGCATCTTGCTGATGTGGGGCTGGCTGATCCTGGTCATGCCCTGCTTGATGGCACCGGCAACCTCATCACGGTCCATGTAGTTGACGCCAACGCGTCCACTCGACAGCGGCACCGAGGCGATCACCGTGGCGCCCGCCTGCGTGACGCTGTAACCGCCGTTGAACAACAAGCTCAGCATTGGCCGAGCCTGCAGGAACGTCTGCAAGCCCTTCGCATCGGCCAGCATGGCAGGGCTGATCTCTGCACCGATCATCTCCAGAGCCTGGATGCGGAATTTGAGCTCGTCATCGATCTGGTCGGCCAGCACCGCCGCCGTTGACATCTGTTGCTGCGCTGTCACGTGCTGGGCATTGATGCGTGCCATGTGCATCGCAAAGAGCGCCAGCGACCAGACGCCGATCAGAAATGTCAGCAGCGCGATCAGACTCACCCGATTCTTGATGGAGTTCTGCAAGACGGCGCTCATTTTCATGGCGAAGACGGGGGTTAACTCAATTCAATCGGCCGGGTGTCAGAAATACCCCGAGCCGAAGCTGCGGCATCCAGGCTGTCCTTCAGTGTGTAATAGGCTGGCAGGCACAGGCGCACCTGGGTCCCCTGACCGGGTGTGCTTTCGAAGCTGAGCTGACCATGGTGCAGCTCAATGATCTCCTTGACGATGCTCATACCCAGACCCGTGCCCGGAATCTTGCCCGATGCGTCGGCGCGGTAAAAGCGTTCACACACGCGCGCCAGTTGCGCCGGGGTCATGCCAATACCGCAATCCGTAATCTCGATACAAACGCGCGCTACCTGCCCTTCTTCATGGCTGCTCCACGCTTTGAGGTGGACCTGACCACCGCCCGGCGAGTATTTGTAGGCGTTGGAAACAACATTGAGCAAGGCCTGGCGCAGCTTGCCAATGTCAGCCATCAGATACAGCGGCTGTGCTGGCAAGTCGGGTACCAGCGCGGCGCGCCCGTGGGGTGGTGAATAGCCCTTGACGAGATCGGCAACCAGCTCCTGCAAGTCAACCCGGGTGTAGCGAAAATCCTTGTCACGCCGCGCCTCAATGCGGGTCAGGTCGAGCAGCTCGTTGAGGATGTTGGCCATCAGCTCGGACTGCTGGTAAATGGTGGTCAGCAATTCACGCTGTGTGGCTGCGTCGTAGTGGTCGTTGAGCAGGACCTCGGAAAACCCCAAAATGCTCGCCATCGGCGTGCGCAATTCGTGCGCGGCGGTGGACAGGAATTCGCTTTTCATGTGGTCGACTTCAACCTCGTACGTCACGTCGCGCAGGTACAGGATTTGCGACACCTGGCCAGACTGGCTGCAGCGCATGCCGACCTGCAGCACGCGCTTCTGGGGCGATGCGATCTCAATTACCTCACGCAGATCAGGCTTGCCAGCGGTAACTTTGGCGCGCAGTGCGGCAATGCCACCAAAACGCGCTGTGGCTGTGCAGCGCTGGACCAGCCAGGCCGAGAAATCGCTTTCACTCATGCCAGCGAGCTGCTCGTCGCCTGCGCCGGTCAATTGTGTGAAAGCCGGGCTGACGTACTTGACGCACTTTTGCCCGTCAAACGAGACAAAGCCGTCCGGACTCAAGTCAAAGATGGTGTTGAGTTGCTCGTTGCGCTCTTGAATCTGGTCCTGTGCTTGCTGCCGGATTCTGATCTCACGGCTCAATTGACGCAGGTAACGCGTCAGTGCGATTGCCAACGCCACGATCAGCAGGCTGACGATGGCTGCTTGCAGCCACAGGGCTTGTCTGGCGAGATTGTGATTGGTCAGCAGATATTGGGTATCCAGGCCATCGACCACGGCCAGTTGGTAACCGGGTATCTTGCGAAAGGAGTACAGGCGCTCGACGCCGTCCACGACCGAGCGGATGGTGTAGCTTCCCTCCGACTCCCCCTGCTTGATTCTTTCCAGGAATGGTGCGTTGACCGCTTTCGAACCATATTCGTTTTTGTCACCGACCTTGCGCACCCGCGCAATCCCGTCCAGGCCATACAAAGCCACCAGGCCCTGGCTGCCCAGTTTGAGTTCGCCGTAAAAGCGTGTGAAGTAGTCCACCGAGATCGACACGACGACCACGCCGGCAAATTCGCCGTTGGGTCGGCTGATGCGCCGCGTGAGCTGGATCGACCACTTGCCGCTGGCACGCCCGAGCACCGGTTCGGAGACAAACAGCTCTCCCGTATCAGCGGCCACATGAACCTTGAAGTGCTGGCGATCTGACAGATCCAGCTTGCCGGTGACGGGCAGGTTGGCCAACACATAAATGCCGTGCGCATCAATGACGCCGACCTGCGGAAAGATTTCTGCATCGATCACGCCCTTTTCGACCAGTTCGGCCAGATTGAGCTGATTGCCAACCTCCAGGTAGCGCGTTTGAATAAAGCGAATCACCTGATCGGCGGAGCGAAACGTGCGGTTGGCGTGCTCCTGGCTGACGCGCGTCAGGTTGGCCAGGTCACGCTCGGCACTGGCGAGTTCCTTCTCGCGGCCGTCTGCGACCAGGGCGAACACCTGCCACCACGTCAGGACCAACAACACGGCCGCTGCCGCCCAAAGCATGAGCAGCGTTCGACGTTGATTGGGAACTCTGGTCGGCATCCTGGATTTAGCAGAACGTCCGCTGCTTCAACGCCGGCGTGGCAAGAAAGGGCGTGGTCGCCTGATTCATTTCAGGTGACTCAATAACCAACCGACCACTTGTCGTGGACTGAAGGGTTTGATGAAGTATGCATCGGCACCGCGTTGGCGGGCGTCATCACTGTCAGCAACCTGGCCGCGTGCCGTCACCATGGCGACCAACGTGTCGCGCGTGTCGGGGTCGGCCTTGACGGCATCGAGCACCTGCAGTCCATCCATCTCGCCGGGCATCATCACGTCCAGCAGCACCGCCTTGGGGCGGTGCAGACGAATGGCTTCGAGGGCGCTGATACCGTCGTCAGCTTCAATGATGGTGAATTCCTTGCCCAGCCTGAGAACAAGCAGGCGGCGAATGTCCGAGTGATCGTCAGCAATAACTATGGTAGTCATGGGTGCTCCCCGTTCAATGGTTTGGAGAATTTCGCGAACCCGGTTGCGCATGAGGCATCTTTCTCCGGGTAGTCAGTCATGATGCCTCCAGTCGGGCACCGTTTTGCTGGACGATGCTGGTAGCAATGGCCAGAAGTCGATCGAATGAAATCGGCTTGGACAGCACTTCAACGCCGGGGGGCACGCCGCCACGCGCCTCAATGGCGTCGGCGTCCAACCCGGTGACCACGACAATGGTGGTGCGGGCCATTTCCGGCGCTTTGCACAGGATTTTCAGCATGGCAAAGCCATCGACATGAGGCATGTGCAGGTCCGCAATCAGCAAGTCTGGCCCGCCTCCTCCCAACTTCATCAGGGCTGTGAGGCCATCGGCGCTGGTGTCAACCTGAGGCTGCATGGGCCAGCGTGCCAGCCTGGTCTGGTACAGGCGCAGCAGGGCTGGGTCGTCTTCCACCACCAACACGGTAAGGCGGCGTGGGCTGACGATAACTGACGCGGCCGCCGGCGCCGCGCTGATCAGTGCCTGCGGCTCTTTGCGCAGCAGGCTGTCCACCGAGTCGCGCAGCACGCGGCGGTGCCCACCGGCGGTCTTCCAGGCTTGCAGCAGCCCACTTTCAACCCACAGTTGGACCGTGCCCACCGAGACGCCGAGCAGTGTCGCGGCCTCGCGCGTTGTGCAAAATGACTTTTCAATATTACTTGCCGACATGGGGGCTCAGTTCCGGACTAAGGCTTGCTGGGTTGGATCGAAGTTCGCATCAGCGGACCAGTGCATCCAAACAATTTAACGAAATATATCATATTTTGGCATTTTATGACATTTTTTTATAAATATATTATAAATTTCTTCTGATACTGCGGACAAACAGATGTTGCTTTCGGTGACTCTGTGACAACGCACTGAACGCGGACACGACCTCAAGGGTCTTACCCTGCCAACAATGTGACAGTACCCAACAGTGGTGGTTAACATGCATGCCATGACAGCACACGTCAAAGCTCTGCCCAACGCACCACGATCCGACGAACGGCTGGCCAAGCGCGTGGCTGCCATGCTGACTTGTTCGCGTCGTGAGGCCGAGCAGTACATCGCCGGGGGCTGGGTGCGGGTCGACGGCAAAGTAGTGGAAGAGCCGCAATTCAGGGTCCTCCTGCAAAAGATTGAGGTCGACCGTGAGGCCAGCCTGATGGGCGACGCTGCGGTGACACTGCTGCTGCACAAGCCGGCACACTGCCCCGACGGCGCTGCCTCCCTTGAACTGCTCGGACCGAACACGCAACTGGCCAACGATCCCAGCGCCATTCGAGCACTCAAGCGGCACTTTGCCGGATTGAGTTCGCTGGTGCCACTGGAGACCGGCGCCAGCGGTCTGCTGGTGTTCAGCCAGGACTGGCGCGTCGTGCGCAAGCTGACGGAAGACGCCGCTCTCATCGAACATGAAATCATCGTCGAGATTGAAGGCCAGGTCAGCGACGACGCGCTGGATCGACTGAACCGTGGTTTGAACGCCGATGCCAAACCCTTGCCGCGCGTTCGGGTCAGCGTCAACAGCGGTAACGAGGCCTCAAGCAAGTTGCGCTTTGCTGTCAAGGGAAGCCATCCCGGCTTGCTGGCCTACCTGTGCGAGAGGCTTGGCCTGAAGATCCTTGGCATGAAGCGCCTGCGCGTGGGTCGGGTTGCCATGGGTCAGTTACCGGTCGGACAGTGGCGCTATTTGCAGGGCCATGAACGCTTCTGAGATGCGGGTGCAGATGTGGCGCGGGCGGCAAGTGAAAAATATTCGATAATCGAAACCAGCTTTGATTTGGATCCACTTATGTTTTTGCGCTCTTTCAAATTGTTCGTCGCCGCCCTGACTGCCGCGCTCCTGTCTGTGGCATGTGGCAACGGAGAACCGGCGCCTGCCCCTACCGGAGTAACCGTCAGCGCGGGCGAGTCCAGCGCGACGGTGGCATGGAATATGACAGACGGGGTTGAATACTGGGTGTTTTTCGGACCCAGCAGCGTGGCGCCGACGACGACCTCAACAATGCAAGGCTGGTTTGGGCTGCCCCTTGGCAATGTGATACTCAAAGCAAGTTCTCCCTACACCGTAACCGGTCTGCTCAACGGCACGGACTATTCGTTTTCCATCAACGCGCGGACCAATGGCGGACCTGGTGGGCCGGGTAGCGCAGCCGTTGTGACCGCGCCCAGGATTGCGGGTGCCAGTTGGCAGGCCGCAAGCGCCGTTTCGGCGGCACCTGAACTGCGCAGCGTCAGCTTCGGCACCACCACCGCGACGACGACCACCGTAGCGGTCAACAGCTATGTTGCGGCAGGCGCCGGTGGAGCTATTTATTCCAGCCCTGACGGCGCCGCCTGGAGCGCTGTCAATTACGCCAGCAGTGCCAATATCAATGCAGGCGCTTACTTTGGCACCTTCAAACTGGTCGGCGATGGTGGTCTGGTGCTGCTCAGTTCCGACGCGGCCACATGGACGCCACAAACCAGCGGTACGACCCAGAATCTGTACGCGATTGCGAGCAATTCCATCAATTTGAATGTCGCCGTGGGTGCCAACGGCACCATCATCAGCAGCGTGGACGGCGTCACATGGACACCGGCCTCCAGCAGTGGAACGACGCAGGACCTGTATGCGGTGACCTACTCCGCCTACAACAACGGCCTGTGGCTGGCTGTTGGAGCGGGTGGCACCATGGTGCAAAGCACCGACGGCTTGACATGGACCAGCGTCGCCAGCAACACGCAGGCAAATCTGCGCGCAATCACCTACGGCGCGATCGTATCGACATCAACTACAGGCGTGATAACCGCGACGTCCGCGTTCGTGGCCGTTGGGGCTTCGGGTACGCTCCTGAGCAGTGCTGATGGAGCCAACTGGTCTGCCCAAACGCTACCGGGTGCCGGCAGTCTCAATGCTGTTGTCTATGGCACGCAATTTGTCACCGTCGGCGCCGGCGGAAAGATCTTCATCAGCGCCGATGGCATCAACTGGACACCTACCACGTCCGCGACCAGTCAGAATCTTTACGCCGTGGCGCGCGGCTCGCTGGCTTACTCGGCCGTCGGTGCCGCTGGCACCAATCTGCTTTCGAAATAGCCTGGCCCGACCGCCTTGGCTGGGCGCTGGATGCGAAGGCGCGCGCTCATCCAGCCCAGCAGGTCCAGCCACATCTGACGGATCTCGGCGTCGCGCGGCGTGCGCGTCGCATTGGGCAGCTCAATCGTCACCACCGGCACACCGCTGTGAACCCCTCCATAGTTGCCGAGTGAACCCGGATAGATGCCGACCTGATGCAAGTACAGGCTGCCAAGGCGTTTGGGAGGGACGGCAGGTCCGTCGAAATCGAGTACGCCGTAGGGTGCGTGGATGCTGACAATCAACTGCGGTTTGAAGTCCCGGATCTGCTCATGCAGAAAGCGTGTTTCGGGTTCCGACAAGGACGTGGCGCCTGGCCAGCGCCTGGGGTCTTTCCGGGTGCGCTTTTCCCAGTAGATTCTGGCCTCCCGGTCCCAGTTGGGTGTGGAAAAATTGCGGTTCAGATCGACACCATGGCCATTCACGCGACGTGGCGGCTGGCTGAAGATTCCATCTGGATTGAGCACCGGCACAAAACGCCAATGAACGAGCTGCGCACTGGCAAGAGGCAGTTGCCCTGCCAGTCTGATCCAGTGAAAAGCGACCGCCGCCGAGGACGGCTCATCGCCGTGAATGGCCCCGACGATCAGCACCCGCATGGTCGGCTGTTCCGGTTTCACATCACGCATCCAGAGCGTTCGTCCCTGCACTGAGCGCGCCGCCGTGGGTTGCAGCTTGACGGCCTCACACAATTCACGCTTCAGGTTGGGCAAGCGCGCAGCAAATTCGGCGCAGGGCGTGGCTGCCTGGACACTTTGGACCGTCATCAGCAAAGCCAGCAGCAGCGGCTTGAGGCAGGGCACAGGCATGGGAGGGAGTTTACCTGCCGGGGTAAAAGTGTGAAGCCCACCGATAAGCCGGATTCTGTGCAACCACCAGCCCTTGCGGGCCGGCAGAAGTGACTGCCATTACTCTGGGCCGCTGGTCACCCAGCGGCTCGGTGCTACCTACCCGCACACTCCGGGGGCCCCGTCAACGTGTGCCTACTTGGTATTGCTGCGCGTAGAGATTGCCCGTTTCACCTTTGGGCTCGTGCGGCAACTTGCGTTGCCTCCAAGTCCAAAACTCGTCTCTGTTGCTCTGATCCTCACCTTATACCCGTGGCTTGCGCCGCGGGCTTTCAGTGGACAGCTGTTAGCTGCTACGCTGCCCTGTGCAGTCCGGACGTTCCTCCAGTGCGCCCTTTCGGGTGATGCACCAGCGGCAGTCTGGCGGGCTTCACACCGTGGATTATCCACTCCTGAGACAATGGCGCCACCATGATCCGCCTGACCGAGCTGAAACTTCCGCTGGAGCACGCGGCCGACGCGCTGCCAGCGCTGATAGCGCACACCCTGGGCATCGATGGCACAAACCTTGGCCTGTTCACCATCTTCAAGCGCAGCATCGATGCGCGCAAGGCAGATCTGGTTCAGGTTTACATCGTTGATGTGGAGATTGCCCCCACGCTCGGCACTGGCGTGTCCTCGCTGCCCCCCGAGGGGGCTGTTTCGCCTTGGGGCGGCCCGGCGGCGAAACTTGCCCCCACGACGGAGGCAGCGCTGCTGGCAAAGTTCGCGGGCAATCCGCACATCTTTGCGGCGCCGGATCTGGTGTACCACCCTGTTGCCCAGGCTCGACCAGACTTCGGCCCGCGTCCCGTTGTCGTGGGCTTTGGTCCCTGTGGGATTTTTGCGGCCTTGATCCTGGCGCAGATGGGCTACAGACCGATTGTGCTGGAACGCGGCAAGACGGTGCGTGAACGCACGCAGGACACCTGGGCCCTGTGGCGCAAGCGCGAGCTTAATCCGGAATCGAACGTCCAGTTTGGCGAAGGTGGCGCGGGTACCTTTTCCGACGGCAAACTGTACAGCCAGATCAAGGACCCGCGTCACCTCGGGCGCAAGGTGATGGATGAGTTCGTCAAGGCTGGCGCACCGCCCGAGATTCTGGTCGATGCGCACCCGCACATTGGCACCTTCAAGCTGGTCAAGGTGGTGGAAAACCTGCGCCGGCAGATCATTGCGCTGGGCGGCGAAATCCGTTTTCAGCAGCGCGTTAGCGATGTGCTGATTGAAGACGGGCCGCACGGTCGCCAACTGCGCGGCCTGACCGTGCTGAACCAGGCCAGCGGCGAGTCTTATGCCTTGCGTGCTGACCACGTCGTGCTGGCACTGGGCCACAGCTCGCGCGACACCTTTACTATGCTGCACGAGCGCGGTGTGGCTATGCAAGCCAAGCCCTTTTCCATTGGCTTTCGCATCGAGCATCCGCAAAGCGTGATCGACCGCGCGCGCTGGGGTCGTCATGCAGGCAACCCCAAACTGGGTGCGGCCGACTACAAACTGGTGCACCATGCCAGCAATGGGCGCTCGGTTTACAGTTTCTGCATGTGCCCGGGCGGCACCGTGGTGGCCGCCACCTCGGAGGCCGGCCGCGTTGTCACCAACGGCATGAGCCAGTACTCGCGCAACGAGCGCAACGCCAATGCCGGCATCGTCGTGGGCATAGACCCGCGCGACTACCCCAAGACCGACGGGCTGCCCCAACACCCGCTCTCCGGTATCGCGCTGCAGCGCCAGCTTGAGTCGCAGGCTTTTGTGCTGGGCGGCTCCAACTACGACGCGCCGGGGCAATTGCTGGGTGACTTCGTCGCCGGTCGCGCCTCAAGCCATCTCGGCAGCGTGGAACCTTCCTACAAGCCCGGCGTGCTGCTGGGAGATCTGCATCCGGCGCTGCCCGCCTATGCCATCGCTGCGATACGTGAAGCGCTGCCTGCTTTCGGGCACAAGATCAAGGGGTTTGACATGCCCGACGCCGTACTGACCGGTGTCGAGACGCGCACTTCATCCCCTTTGAAAATGCCGCGCGGCGAAGACTTTCAGAGCAGCAACACGCGCGGCCTCTACCCGGCCGGTGAAGGCGCCAGCTACGCCGGTGGCATTTTGTCGGCGGGAGTCGATGGCATCAAGGTGGCCGAAGCACTGGCCAGAAACGCTGGCGCCCTATCGGCGTCATTGACATAAACAATCAGGAAACGCTTCCGCCTTGGTTATCATTTGTCTCAATGAGCTTGACTCATTCGATAGTATTATCACCACTCGTTAAAGGAAACACCATGTCTTTGATCAATACCCAAGTTCAGCCCTTCAAGGCTCAGGCCTTCCACAACGGAAAATTCGTTCAAGTCTCCGATGACTCGCTCAAGGGCAAGTGGTCGGTTCTGATTTTCATGCCCGCCGCATTCACGTTCAACTGCCCGACAGAGGTGGAAGATGCCGCCGACAACTACGCCGAGTTCCAGAAGGCTGGTGCCGAGGTCTACATCGTCACAACCGACACACACTTTTCGCACAAGGTGTGGCATGAGACTTCCCCTGCAGTAGGCAAGGCCCAATTCCCGCTGGTTGGCGACCCCACCCACCAGTTGACACATGCCTTTGGCGTACACATCGAAGCAGAAGGTCTGGCCTTGCGCGGCACGTTCATCATCAACCCCGAAGGCGTCATCAAGACCATGGAAGTCCATGACAACGCGATCGCCCGCGACGTGAAGGAGACGCTGCGCAAGCTCAAAGCGGCTCAGTTCGTGGCCAACAACCCGGGGCAGGTTTGCCCCGCCAAGTGGAACGTGGGCGCGAAGACCCTGACCCCGTCCCTGGACCTGGTCGGCAAGATCTAAGCAGTTCCTCTGCTGGAGGGCGTGCACTTTGCTGCGCCCCTTCTGGCAGAGGGTTTGCAGTTCGGCGCTTCCTGCGCCACTGAAGCTCCCCACTCAAAGGAAAGATCATGCTTGATGCACCGATGAAAACCCAACTCGAAGGCTATCTGCAAAATCTGCGCACGCCGATTCGCCTGATCGCCTCACTGGACAGCAGCGATCGCGCAGCCGAGATGCGTGAACTGTTGGTAGAAATTGCCGGTCTTTCGGACAAGGTAAGCCTCGATGAATCCGGCAGCGACGGACGCAAACCCTCGTTCGTGATCGCCAGGGAGGGCGAAACACGCGGCGTGCGCTTTGCAGCCATTCCCCTGGGTCACGAATTCACTTCGCTGGTGTTGGCCCTGTTGTGGACGGGCGGTCACCCGCCCAAGGTGAGCCCGGAAGTCATTGAGCAGATCAGGGCGCTCGACGCCGACATGAACTTCGAGGTCTACATGTCCCTGTCCTGCCACAACTGCCCCGACGTAGTGCAGGCGGCAGCGCTCATGGCCATCTACAACCCGAGGATTCAGACGGTTGTGATCGACGGCTCCCTGTACCAGGCAGAAGTGGACGCGCGTCAGGTCATGGCAGTGCCCATGGTCTTCATGAACGATGCATTGTTTGGTTCCGGCCGCATGACGCTGGAAGAGATGGTTGGCAAGCTCGACACCAGTTCAGGTGCACGGGAAGCCACCAAGCTGAATCAGAAGGATCCGTTCGACGTACTGATCGTGGGTGGCGGCCCCGCCGGTGCGGCAGCGGCCGTCTATGCGGCGCGCAAGGGCATCCGCGTCGGCGTTGTGGCCGAGCGCTTTGGCGGTCAGGTGAACGACACCATGGCGATCGAAAACTACATCTCCGTGCTGGAAACCGACGGCCCCAAATTCGCAGCGGCACTCGAAGCCCAGGTGCGCCTCTACGAGGTGGACATCATGAACCTGCAACGCGCTACGAAGCTGGTTCCTGCTGCGACTGCAGGCGGGCTCACGCAAGTGCATATGGAGAACGGCGGCGTGCTCCAGGCAAGCAGCGTCATCCTGTCTACCGGCGCGCGCTGGCGCAATGTCAACGTACCGGGTGAGGCTCAGTACAAGAACAAGGGCGTGGCTTACTGCCCGCATTGCGACGGCCCGCTGTTCAAAGGCAAGCGCGTGGCCGTGATTGGCGGCGGCAACTCTGGGGTGGAAGCAGCGATCGATCTGGCAGGCGTTGTCGAACACGTCACTCTGGTGGAATTTCTGGATGTGCTCAAGGCCGATGCCGTACTGGTGAGCAAACTCAAGAGCCTGCCCAACATCACCATCCACGTGAACGCCCAGACCACAGAGATCACCGGTGATGGCCAAAAAGTCAACGGCCTGCGCTACCGCGATCGAAGCACGGAGGTGGAGCACTCTGTCGAACTTCAAGGTGTGTTCGTGCAGATCGGTCTGGTACCCAATACGGAGTTCCTCAAAGGCACGCTGGAGCTGAGCCGATTCGGTGAGATCGTGGTCGATACAAAGTGCCACACCAGCCTCCCGGGTGTCTTTGCTGCGGGTGACGTCACCACCGTACCGTACAAGCAAATCGTCATCGCCGCCGGCGAAGGCGCCAAAGCGGCCCTGAGCGCGTTTGACTATCTGATTCGCCGCCCGGCAGCGGCTGCGACAGTAAAAGCAGTTGAAGGTGCCGCGGCTTCGTGAGGTTTGCAAAATTCGCCACACCACTGGAGCAGGGTCAAGACAAGGTTGTCATTGCGGCCTGCCTTGTCATTGCGGGCTTGACCCGCAATCCATGGCTCGCGCGACACTGGATCCCGGATCAAGTCCGGGATGACAAACTGGGCGTCCGGGATGACAAACTGGGCGTCCGGGATGACAAACTGGGCGTGCGGGATGACAAACTGGGCGTCCGGGCCGACCAATGCCGGTCCTGTCTGAATTTCACCGTGCCGGTCGCGTTGCACCCCAGAGCCCGACCAGACAGAGCACCATGCCGGCGCTAGATACCAGCGTTGGCCGCCAGCCTTCAAACAGTGCCGACATCAGCAGCGCCATCGGCGGAATAACCAGGCCAGTGAGCGCCGCACGTCCTGGCCCTTGCCGCTTTGCCAGATTGAAGTAAAGCAGAAACGCAGCGACTGATC
>CAIYMN010000066.1 GCA_903927295.1 uncultured beta proteobacterium
CAAGATTCTCAAAGGCCTGGGGCTTGATCAATGTCGCATCGCCGCTGGTGGTGCAGCGCCCATGCCGGCCGACGTCCTGCACTGGTATCGCAGGCTGGGGCTCGATCTGGTTGAGGTCTATGGCATGACAGAAAATTGTGCCATCTCGCATGCCACCTTGCCCGGCAACGCCAAAATCGGCACGGTAGGCCTGCCCTACGATGGAGTGGAGCAGCGCATCGATCCGGCCACCGGAGAAATCCAGATGCGCAGCCCCGCGCTCATGAAGGCCTACTACCGCGAGCCCGAGCAGACCGCCGCTGCCATGACGGCCGACGGCTGGCTTCGCACCGGCGACAAGGGCAGCATTGATGCTGACGGCTACCTCAGCATCACCGGACGGGTCAAGGACATTTTCAAGACCAGCAAGGGCAAGTATGTGGCACCGGCCCCGATCGAAGACCTGCTGGTCATGCACCCCGACATCGAGGCTTGCGTCGTGACAGGTGCGACGCTGGCACAACCGCTGGGCCTTGTCATGCTGTCGCAGGATGCAGTGACACGCTGCGCCAACAGTGAGGCCAGGAAGGCTCTGACCGAGTCACTCAAGGCACACCTCAAGTTGATCAACGAGCGTCTGGAGCCGCACGAAAAACTCGGTTGTCTGGCCGTCGTCAGCAAACCCTGGACCCCCGAGAACGGCTTTGTCACGCCAACGCTGAAGGTCAAGCGCAATCGCATCGAAGACGCGTTTGCGCAGCGCTACGAGGAGTGGCAGCGTGAAGGCAAGCAGGTGGTATGGATCGAGGACTAGCGCATGAGGGGTCGATCAGGCTGGCAACGCACTCAACTCCGCGGCTGTCCCCCGTCCTTCGGACTCCTCCTTTATGCCGCTGCGCTGAGCGCATCACCAGCCGGATCCTTCGCACAGGGGTGGTATTGCGTGCCACTTGTTGTCATTGCGGGCCTGACCCGCAATCCAGCGGTGGTGTGACACTGGATCCCGGATCAAGTCCGGGATGACAAACTGGACTTGCTGCATGACAAACTGGACGTCCGCAATGACAGGGCCGCGGGGCGGGTGACATTCGCGCAACCATCGACTGTGGCGCCCTCTGACCACATATGCCGGAGAATCGGACTGGCGACGGCAATCTGCATCAGGCAGGTATCGCTAGAACCGAGTGCCGAACGAAGGAATTTTCAATAAGCAACTCAGTCGATAATCAGGCCTTCGCTGGATCCCGCCAGCCCCGAAATTATTCAGGACCACCGCAATGCATCGTGTAGCCATCAGCAGTACCGGAATCTACATTCCACCCGACGTCATCACCAATGAAGAACTGGTGACTTCCTTCAACCGTTTTGCCGACCAGGAAAACGCCATGCACGCCGCTGAGATCGAAGCGGGGACACGCGCGCCGATTCCACAGTCCAGCGTCGAATTCATCGAGAAGGCATCCGGTATCAAGCGCCGCTATGTCATGGAAAAGTCGGGAGTGCTCGATCCGCAGCGCATGCGACCGAAGTTTCGGGCGCGCCCTGACAGCGAAATTTCAATGATGGCCGAGATCGGTGTCGCGGCGGGGCGCGATGCGCTCACGCGCGCTGGGAAGCAGCCCGAAGATGTCGACGGCGTGATTTGCGCTGCTGCCAATATGCAACGTGCCTACCCCGCCATGGCCGTGGAGATCCAGACTGCGCTGGGTATCAAGGGCTTTGGATTTGACATGAATGTGGCCTGTTCATCGGCCACATTTGCCATCGAATTGGCAGTGAACGCCGTGAAATGCGGCTCAGCGCGTGCCGTGCTGGTGGTGGACCCCGAAATCACCTCGCCGCATCTGGCCTGGAAAGACCGCGATTGCCATTTCATCTTCGGCGATGTCTGCACTGCCATCCTGATCGAGCGCCTGGAAGATGCTCCCGCCGGCGCTTTCGAGGTGCTCGGCACGCGACTGCTCACAACCTTCTCCAACAACATACGCAATAACGCGGGCTTTATGTCGCGCAGCGAGGACCGCAATCCGGAAGACCGCGACCAGTTGTTTTACCAGGAAGGGCGCAAGGTTTTCAAGGAAGTCTGCCCGATGGCCGCCGAGCACATGACGCGGCATCTGGCCGAGCACGACTTGCTGCCCGCCGGCGTGCGACGCTTCTGGCTGCATCAGGCCAATCTGTCCATGAACCAGTTGATCGGCCGCAAGTTGCTGGGGCGCGATGCTACGGCAGACGACGCGCCGGTGATTCTTGACGAATTTGGCAACACCGCATCGGCCGGCTCCATCATTTCCTTTCACCGGCACCATGAGGATTTCAAGGCCGGCGATGTCGGCATGATCTGTTCTTTTGGCGCTGGCTACTCGATTGGCAGCGTAGTCGTGCGCCGCACCTGATTGCCTTTCCTGTCACTGCCTGTCCTTCGTTGTCATCGAGTGTCCTTCGTTGTCATTGCGGACCTGATCCGCAATCCAGGGCTCACAAGGCATGGATCCCGGGTCAAGCCCGGGATGACAGTTGGAGCGCCCAGGATGACAGTAATGGCTAGGTCAAGGCCCGTTTGAGCCGGATTTCCTCGATCCGCACGCCTCCCTTGGGGACTGTCTTGATGCTGTTCATTTCGCGCTTGAAGCCGGCGAGTTCATGAAAACGCAGGGCGCGTTCGCTGCTCAGGGGCAGCCAGAGCGTGACCGTGCTGCAACCTTCTTCCAGCAGGCCTTCCCGAGCCGCGTCCCAGAGCGCCAGCCCAATGCCTTTGCCCTGATGTGACGGGCTCACCTTGATCTTCCAGATTTCCCCGGTCGTTGGCGGTGTGCCCTTGTCGCGGGAACGGTCAAAGCCGACAAAGCCGACGATCTGGCCTGCATCGATTGCCACGCAGACCTGTGGCTCACTGTATTCAATTGCTTCGCGCCAGGAGGCCGGACTGGCTTCGGCATCAATCTCGGCAATCGCCTTGGCGTCGCGCAGGGTCGCGCTGCGGATTTCGTAGTTGGACGGACTTGGCATGAAAAACGGATCGGGAAAATGGAAACGGAACTGGATTGTCGCCGAATCGGGTTCTTTGCATGAAAGCTGCGTCACACTGAGCCGAGCGCCTGCACTACGGAGCATTCCTGCGCGTGGGCACCCCGATAATTTGCTCAAACTGCCCGAATGGAAACGCAACAAAATGAACCTGATCGAATCGCTGCTGTTGGCACTCAAGGCGCACGGCGCGCGCCAGATTTTCGGTATCCCGGGCGATTTCGCCTTGCCCTATTTCCGGATCATTGAAGAGTCCGACATTCTGCCGCTCTACACACTCTCGCACGAACCTGCGGTGGGTTTCGCGGCCGACGCTTCGGCACGCATCAACTGCGCCCTGGGCGTGGCGGCGGTGACTTATGGTGCGGGCGCACTCAACATGGTCAATGCGGTGGCGGCTGCCTTTGCGGAAAAGTCGCCGTTGGTTGTCCTCTCCGGCGGACCAGGCAAAGGTGAGGCGCGCTCGGGCCTGTTGCTGCACCATCAAGCAAAGACGCTGGATTCGCAGTTTCAGATTTTCAAGGAAATCACCTGCGATCAGGTGCGCCTGGACGACGCAGAGCGCGCGCCGGCTGACATCGCCCGGGTGCTGGCAAGTTGCTTGCGCCGCTCCGAGCCGGTTTACATCGAAATTCCGCGCGACATGGTGGCGCTACCCTGTGCGCCAGTGATCGCCGCAGCGGCGACACCACCGGACCAGGACGCGCTCAACGCCTGCGTTGACGAGATTCTGGAACGCCTGCACGCTGCGAACTCACCCGTTCTGATGGCGGGCGTGGAGGTGCGTCGTTATGCTCTGGAGGAGCAGGTCGCCGAGCTCTCGCGCCGCCTGGGCATACCGGTGGTGACGAGTTTCATGGGGCGCGGATTGCTGGCTCACCAGGATGCACCGCTGGTTGGTACCTACATGGGTGTTGCCGGTTTTCCGGAAGTGACGCAACTGGTTGAAAGTTCGGACGGCCTGTTCCTGCTTGGCGAGATCATCTGCGACACGAACTTTGCCGTGTCGGAAACCAAGATCGACATGCGCAAGACGATTCAGGCGCTCGATGGTCGCGTCACGGTCGGTTATCACACTTATGCCGAGTTGCCATTGGCGGCGCTGGTGCAACGCATGCTTGAGCGCCTGGAAGTCCGCGAAAGAGTTTTTTCCGTGACGGCGCAATCCTTTCCGATCGGGTTGCTGGCTGACGAGGCATCGATCAGGCCGACTGACATTGCCACTGCGGTCAACGATCTGATGCTGTTGCACGGCAAGATGCCGATAGCCTCCGACATGGGCGACTGCCTGTTCACGGCGATGGAGATCGAGCACACCGCACTGGTGGCGCCAGGCTACTACGCCACCATGGGCTTTGGCGTTCCTGCCGGCCTGGGTCTGCAGGCCGCCACGGGTGAGAGGCCCTTGATTCTCGTTGGCGACGGTGCCTTTCAAATGACCGGTTGGGAACTGGGAAACTGCCAGCGCTACGGCTGGGATCCGATTGTGCTGCTGTTCAACAACGCCAGCTGGGAGATGCTGCGCACCTTTCAACCGGAATCCAGCTTCAACGATCTGGGTCACTGGGGCTTTGCCGAAATGGCCGCCGGAATGGGCGGCGATGGCGTTCGCGTCAACACCCGTGCTGAACTCAAGGCGGCGCTGGACAAGGCTGTGGCCACGCGAGGACGCTTCCAACTGATCGACATCACAATTCCCCGAGGGGTGCTGTCGGAGACGCTGGCGCGCTTTGTTGCCGGTGTGAAAAGGCTCAGCAGTCCGAAGTAGGGCGTTTCTTCAAACCCAGAATGTCGCGCGCCTCGGCCGGCGTGGCGATCTTCACGTCAAGCTCGGTCAACAGACGCACTGCCTTGCTGACCAGGGCGGTGTTGTCGGGCGCCAGAACGCCTTTGCGGATGTAGATGTTGTCTTCCAGGCCCACGCGCACATGGCCGCCGAGCAGCCAGGACTGCACCAGCATCGGGTACTCCCAGCGCCCGGTACCAAAAGCGGCCCAGTTGGAGCCTGCTGGCAGCAGCGAGCGCAGGTAGGAAAGGCTGGCCGGTGTGGCATTGGCACCGTACTTGACTCCCAGCACGATCTGGAACAGGGACGGGTTGGGCAGCGTGCCATCCGCAATCAGGTCGTTGGCCAGATGGATGTCGCCGCTGTCAAACACCTCCAGCTCGGGCAGCGTGCCGGCTTCCCGTGCCAGCTGCGCCATGATGCGCACGTTGCGCGGCGTGTTGATCACAACCGAGGACCCGGAAAACATGGTGTTCAGATCGAGGCTGCAGATCTCGGGCCGCAGCGCCACCACGTGCTCCATGCGCCGCTCGGGTGTCGTCAGGGTGGTTCCCGGAGCTGCCACCTTGGGGTCGTCCTCACTCGGAACAAAACGCTGGCCCGGACCGGTGGTCAGGTTGATGACGACGTCGGTATCGCTCTGGCGTATTCGTTGCACCACCTCGCGGTAGTGCTCCAGTTCCATGCTCGGGCGCCCGTCCGGGTAGCGCACATGAATGTGCGCAATGGCCGCGCCGGCCCTGGCCGCCCCGATGCAGGCATTGGCAATCTGTTCTGGCGTGCAGGGCAGGCTCGGGTACTGCTTGATGGTCGTAATGTTGCCGGTGACGGCGCAACTGATGATGGTTGGGTTGCTCATGGTGGTCCTCAAGACAGTGATGCCAAGCATGCCAGTGCCCCTTCGGCACGGCGCTCCATCGTGATGATCTGGATCGCGCAAACCGCAGCGCACTTTGAACAACCGTTGCAGCGATCCGCATCCTGCAGCACCGAAATCTTTCGCCATCCCTGCCGCTCGAAGGCAAACAGACCGAGCTGACAGGCAGCGATGCAGCGACCGCAGCCCGAGCATCGATCGGCGTTGATGAGGGGAATTCGCGCTGCCATGGTCAGGTGTTCAGTGAATTTCAATTTTCATCATAAGTCAATGCGTCGGTCCTTGCTGCGAGCTGGGTTATGCTGTCTTCGCTAACCAAGGAAAGACAGTGATGACCGCTGATACCGGCGCCCAACTGCGCTCCCTCTACGAGAAGGAGGGTGGGGTGACGCAGATTTTTTCGGCGAAAGTGACCGACTATGTTGCCTCGCGCCCCGACTATCCGGCAGCACTCTTTGAAGCACTTCGCGTGCAGTGTCACTTGCAGCCTGGTGCGACCATGGTTGACGTCGGTGCCGGCACGGGTCTGCTCACAAAAGGCTTGCTGGAGCGTGGTTACGAGGTGTGGGCGATCGAGCCAAACGTCGCCATGCGCAGCGCCGCCGATCAGGATCTGGCGTGCTGGCCCGCTTATCGAAGTGCGGCCGGCAGCGCAGAGTCACTGCCTCTGGCTGATTCAGCGGTTGACCTGATCACGGCAGCGCAGGCCTTTCACTGGTTCGACGTGGAGCGCGCACGCTGCGAATTCCTGCGTGTTTTGCGGCCTCAGGGTCAGGTGGCGCTGATCTGGAACGATCGTCTCGCCAGCGACCCTTTGCACCTTGCGCTCGGTGAAATCCTTGACCAGTATGGTGGCAGCAGGCGCGACGCTCTGGTCAAGCACGAGGAACGCGGTGATCTGCCCAGGTTTTTTGGTGATCGCCTTCCGGCAGAGTTGAGCTGGCCACATGAACACTGGCTGAATGAAGAGGGGTTGCTCAGTCTGGCCTTTTCGCGTTCCTACATGCCGGGGCGGGACTCGGCGCCCGGTCAGCAGGCCAGCCAGCAATTGCGACAATTGTTTCGGCGTTTCGCCAGTGAAGGGCGCGTGGTCGTCCGCTACAAAACGGTGGCTACGATTGGTAGACCTTCTTCAGCAAGCGAATAAGTGTCTTGCGCTCGGCGGCCGTCAGTTGGGTAGCGAGTTCGTCCTCGAGCGCGCGCGCTGCGCCTTCAGCCTGTCGCAGCAAGACTTCCCCTTGCGCTGTCGCATGCAGTCCGGTGGCCCGTCCGTCACTCGGATGCGCGCGCTTGCCGATCAGGCCACGCTTTTCCAGCGCGTTGATCATGCCCACCAGATTGGGTGGCAGGATGCCCAGTGTGCTGCACAACTGGCGCGAGGTGATGCCGGGGTTGTGCACGATGAGTGAGGCCACGGAGAAGTCAACCGGCCGCAGCTTGTAGGGTGCCATACGCAGGAGAAAAACGTCTATCACGGCCAGCGCGGCGCGGCGCGCGTTGTAGCCGAGCAGCGTTTCAATGGAGCTTGCGTCCACCTCGTCAATGAAGGGCTCGGCGGGGGATGCTTTTCTGGCCATAAGTGGGTCGGCTCAGGTTTGTGTTCTGACGGTCTGCAGCGGTGCCGTTGCTGCATCGATGATGGCAAGGCGCATTACCAGCTCCGGCATGATCCAGCGCTGAACTGCCTGCGCAGGCGCCTTCCAGCGCGGTGCTTCGGCATCGCTGCTTCGCGCTATCTGACTCCACGCCCAGTCCACCAGCGTCAGGCCAACGGCACGCAGAAAATCCTCGGCCACCCAGTACGCCAGCGTATCGTCCTGCGCCGTTGCCTGCAGCAGGCGCTGCGTGTGCTCGCGCAGGCTGGTCAGGCGCGCCAGCAAGCGCGCTTGTGCCGCCGGGTCCAACTCGGTGCCCAGTTCAGTCAGCCAGCCGTTGAAGGCAAGGGCACCATCGGGCAGGACCTTGCGCACCAGCAGGTCAATCGCCTGGATCTCATTGCTACCCTCGTAAATCATGGTCACACGCGCATCGCGCAAGTGCTGCTCGATGCCGGACTCGCGCACATAGCCGTGGCCGCCAAAGACCTGCAGACATTCGCTGCCACCGTGAAACGCCTGTTGTGTGAAAAGCGCTTTCAGGATCGGCGTCGTCAGGCTGCACCAGCGCTGCGCCGCATCGCGTCGCTCGCTGCTCGGATGCTGCTTGGCAATATCGAGTTCGAGCGCCGTGCGGTAGGCCAGCACGCGCCCGGCGTCAATCCAGGCGCGCTGGCTGTCCAGTATGCGGCGTATGGCAGGGTGTTCGCCGATCAGGTCGGCAGCGCTGGCCGCTCCGGTGCTCGAGCGCGACTGTGCCGCCTTGCGCCCTGGTGCGCGCATTTGCCGACGCTCACGGGAATACTCATCAGCCTTCTGCCAGGCGGCCTCCAAAAGCCCGATGCCTTGCAGCGCCACATGCAAACGTGCCGAATTCATCATGACAAACATGGCGTTCAGGCCGCGCCCGCTCTCGCCGATGAGCCAGCCGGTCGCCGCTTCAAAGCGCATGACGCAGGTTGCGCTGCCGTGCAGGCCCATTTTTTCTTCGATGCGCTCGCAGTGCACGGCGCTGCGTGAGCCGTCCGGCAGAAACTTCGGTACCAGAAACAGCGACAAGCCCTTGGGGCCCGGTGGCGCATCGGGCAGACGCGCCAGCACCAGATGCACGATGTTGTCGCTCAAGTCGTGCTCGCCGCTGGAGATAAAGATCTTGCTGCCGCTGATTTGGTAGCTGCCGTCTGACTGCGGCACAGCGCGCGTGCTGACCAGGCCCAGATCGCTGCCCGCGTGTGGCTCGGTCAGGCACATGGTGGGCAGCCACTCGCCACTGGCGAGTTTGCCGAGGTAGCGGTCTTTCAGTTCCTGTGAGCCATGCGCTTTGAGGCAATCGTAGGCGCCGTGCAACAGGTCCGGCGCCATGGTCCAGGCGTGATTCGCGGCGCTAAGCATCTCGAACAGCATGGCCTCCAGCACCGCCGGTAAACCCTGGCCACCATCTTCCGGTGCCGCAGCCAGCGCGGGCCAGCCAGCCTGCCAGAAGGCCTGGTAGGCGTCCCGAAAGCCGGGCGGCATGGTGACCGCGCCGTCGCTCCAGCGCGCGCCTGTCTCGTCACCAACGCGGTTCAGCGGTGCAATCTCGCTCGCCACAAACTTGCCAGCTTCATCCACCAGTTGCGTCATCAATTCGCCGTCGACTTCGGCGTGTGCTGGCAGTTCCTGTAACTGACGCTCAGCGTGCACGACCTGCGTCAGTACATAGAGCATCTCATCGGTACGAGGTTTGAATAGCATCTTTTTCAGCGTGATAAATCGTTCCGAAATGCGTAAGTTCGATTCTCAGTCGTGTGTGGGCCGAGGGCGACGCAATGGATGGCTCCGCAAATGTCACCCGGCCTGCGGCCTCCTTCTTTATTTTGCTGCGCCACCCACCGCATCGCCATCGGCAACGAGCGCTGGTGGTTTGCGCTGCTCGCATACCAGCCCTGTCTCAAGGATCTGGTCGATGGGGCATTCAGCGCAGCGGCATAAAGGAGGAGCCCGAAGGGCGGGGGACAGCCGCGGAGCTGAGTGCCCCG
>CAIYMN010000067.1 GCA_903927295.1 uncultured beta proteobacterium
CGACTGGGGGCGCAAAAAGTTGCCGCGTGGCCAGGGTCAGGGTATTGCCTTTCACTTCAGCCACCGTGGCTACATCGCCGAGGTGGCCGAGGTCACGGTTTCCAAAGCAGGTGTGCTGAAGGTTGACCGGGTGGTGGTGGCCTCAGACATCGGCTCGCAGATTGTCAATCTCAGCGGTGCTGAAAATCAGGTGCAGGGTTCCGTGATTGACGCCCTGGGCACACTGATGTTTGCCGAACTCGACATCCAGCGCGGTCGCATCGTGCAACGCAATTTCAACGACTACACGCTGATTGGAATGGGCGATGCGCCACCCCGCATTGAGGTGCATTTTGTCAAGTCCAATGAACCGGTCACCGGCTTGGGCGAGCCGGCCTTTCCGCCGTTGGCGCCCGCTGTCTGCAACGCCATCTTTGCAGCTACCGGCAAACGGGTGCGTCAGATGCCGCTGAGCCGTTCTGACTTGAGCTGGAGCTGAATCACTGCGCTGGCAGACCGGCGCGCCAGCGCTCCACCGCTTTGAGCGTGTTCTCGACGTGCTGATCCGGGCTCAGGCTCGCGTACACATAGAGTACTTTGCCTTCCGGACTGATCACGTAGGAAATGCGGTCCGCCATGTCGGGCTTGACCCACAGAGCGGCGTCGTAGAGCTTCATGATGCGCGCACCACCGTCGGCAGCCACCGCGAACTTGTCACGGCAGGCCTCCACCGAAAACTTCTTCAAGGTCTCGATATCGTCGTTGGAGACGCCAACCACGGTGGCGCCCAGCGCACTGAACTTCGGTGTGGCCTCGGCAAAATTGTGGGCTTCTTTGGTGCAGCCGCTGGTAAACGCCTTGGGGTAGAAATACAGAACGACCGGGCCCTTGCTCAAGGTCTCCTTCAAGGAAAACCTGAAGGCCTGGCCGGCGCGGGCGGCTTCGGTTGAGAAGTCCGGTGTCGTCGCTCCTACGGCCAGCGCGGCCATTGCAGGGCTGCTACCCAGGCTCAATGCCAGCAGTGCGGCGCAGCACAGCTTGTTCGTTGTGAAAATCATCCGATTACTCCAGAGTCATGGGTCCTGCCACAGGGCCCGCAGTGGCCAACCATAACCCGATCTGAAATAACCAGCCTGCGCCGGTGGTTACTCAGGCGGCCGACGGAACCAGAAAATCACGACTGATGTGCATACCAAGATCATTGACGCGGTCAAGGAACTGGGTCAGGTAGGCGTGCAGGCCAGTCGCCAGAATTTCATCGATCCGGCCGTATTTGAGTTCGGCGCACAGTTTGCCCGCGCGCCGGTGCGTTTCGCCCGACTGATCGTTGGCGACCAGTGCCAGATTCTCCACCACCTCATTCAGACTGGCGTGCAGGGAACGCGGCATGTCGGGGCGCAGGATCAGCAGCTCAGCGACGCGCTCAGGCCGAATCACGTCGCGGTAGACCTTGCGATACACCTCAAAGCCGGAAACGCTGCGCAAAATCGCGCTCCAGTGGTAGAAGTCGTACTCCTGGTCCTTCTCACTGGCGGCACCATAAAAGTCGCTCTGAACGGCATGGAACTTGACGTCCACCAGGCGCGCCGTGTTGTCAGCGCGCTCCAGAAAAGTACCGAGACGCATGAAGTGCAGCGCCTCGTCCATCAGCATGGTGCCCAGCGTGACGCCGCGAGACAAGTGCGAGCGAAATTTCACCCACTCGAAGAACTGCGCCGGATCGCGCTCGAATTCACCCGCCTTGATCATGCGCCGGACTTCGAGCCAGGTCTGGTTCTGCGTTTCCCAGACTTCCGTGGTGAGTGTGCCGCGCACGGCGCGTGCGTTCTCGCGCGCCGCGTTCAGGCAGGACACGATGGAAGAGGGGTTGCTCTCGTCTTTCACCATAAAGTCCATGACGCTGCGGACATTGATTTCCCCGTGCCTGGTCTTGTAGACCGACGCCAGTTCGCTGATGCTCAGCAAGCCTTGCCATCCCACCAGAGCCACCGCGTCAGACTGCGGCAGCAGCGAGGTCTGGTAGTTGACGTCGAGCATGCGCGCCGTGTTCTCGGCGCGTTCGGTGTAGCGCGACATCCAGAACAGGTGATCGGCAGTACGTGACAGCATTGAATCTCTCCTTAAGCCGACTGTTTTTGCGTTGGCCCGGGTGTCGCCGCTGTGGACACACCGTTCTCCAGAACCCAGGTGTCTTTGGTTCCGCCGCCTTGCGATGAATTGACCACCAGCGAGCCGTCTTTCAGCGCGACCCGCGTCAAACCGCCCGGCACCATCTGCACGGTCTTGCCACTGAGCACATAGGGCCGCAAATCAATGTGGCGCGGAGCGATGCCGCTTTCGACAAAGGTCGGGCAACTCGACAGGCTGAGCGTAGGCTGCGCAATATAGCCGCCTGGATTGGCCTGCACGGCTTTGCCGAAGTCTTCAATTTCGGCCTTCGTCGCCGCCGGGCCTACCAGCATGCCGTAACCACCAGCGCCGTGCACCTCCTTGACCACCAGATCTTTCATGTTGGCCAGCGTGTAGGCCAGGTCCTCCGGGTTGCGGCACTGATAGGTCGGCACGTTGTTGAGAATGGGCTTCTCACCGAGGTAAAACTCGATCATCTTTGGAACATAGGCGTAGATCGATTTATCGTCGGCCACACCGGTGCCCACGGCATTGCAGATGCTGACATGGCCAGCCCGGTATACATTGAGCAGCCCGGCGCAGCCCAGGGTCGAACTGGGTCTGAACACTTCGGGGTCCAGAAAATCATCATCGACGCGACGGTAGATGACGTCCACCCGCTTGGGGCCGCGTGTCGTGCGCATGTAGCAAAAGTTGTCCTTGACAAACAGATCCTGCCCTTCAACCAGTTCGACACCCATCTGCTGCGCCAGAAATGCATGTTCGAAATAGGCGCTGTTGTGCATGCCTGGCGTCAGCACAACAACAGTCGGCTCGGCCGTCGTGGCCGGGCTGCTGGCACGCAGTGTTTCAAGCAGCAGATCCGGGTAGTGGGCAATAGGTGCCACTCGGTGCGCATTGAACAGCGCCGGAAACAGCCGCATCATCATCTTGCGGTCTTCCAGCATGTAGCTCACACCGCTGGGGACACGCAGGTTGTCCTCAAGCACAAAGTAATCGCCCTCCCCCTTGGCATTGGGCGCACGCACAATGTCAATGCCGGAGATATGCGAGTAGATGTTGTTGGGCACGGAGATGCCCATCATTTCGGGGCGAAACTGGGCATTGCCCAACACCTGCTCGGGCGGCACGACGCCGGCCTTGATGATCTCCTGATCGTGGTAGACGTCATGCACAAAGCGGTTCAGTGCGCCAACCCGCTGAACCAGGCCACGCTCAAGAAAGGACCATTCCTTGGCTGGAATGATGCGCGGAATCAGGTCAAACGGGATCAGGCGTTCGGCTCCGGCGCCTTCCTCGTCCTTTTCACCATACACGGCAAAGGTAATGCCAACGCGACGAAAAATCATCTCGGCTTCTTCGCGCCGCTTGGCCATCATGTCGCCGGGCTGGCGCGCCAGCCATTCGTCATAGATTTTGTAATGGTCCCGGATCTGCGCGCCATGAGTAAAGAACTCGTAGGGCAATCGGGTGTACATCTCGTCGAATTTCAGCATAAAGGATATTTCTCCTGCCTCTAGCTTAGCAAGCTTTGCGCCAGCGTCCAAAAATTGCTTATGGGACTGCGTGATGCCAGTAGCGCTGGCCCTTGCTGCGCTGGCAGTCGACGTTCTGCGCCTGTTCCGATTTCCAGCTGACCGCACCACAATGGGGCGAGTCGATAACATGAATCCCACGCTCCTCAAAGCGCACCAAAACGGACTGCGCCGGGTGCCCAAAGCGATTGCGGTAGCCCGCCTGCACCAAAGCAAACTGCGGCCGCACAGCATCCAGAAAAGCGCCGCTGCTGGAGAACCGGCTGCCGTGATGGGGCACGAGCAGCACATCGGAGCGCAACTGGCTGGCGCCGGTCACTTGCGACCGCTCGATCAGACGCTGCTCCTGCAGCTGCTCGATGTCACCGGTCAGCAGGGCCGTCCGGGCACCATTGCTGATGCGCAGCGTACAACTCATCGCGTTCGACTTCAGGTCCTGCGCGTAGTCCTCGTCCAGCGGACTCAGTACATCAAAATCGACGCCGTCCCATTGCCAATGCTGACCGGCAGCGCAGCGCCGTGACTGACGCAGTGCCTGCAGTTCATGGTCGTCTTCAATGGAACTGAGCAATTCAGCCTGTTGCTGCATCTTCAGCACCGCCGGCGCGCCGCCAATGTGATCGCTGTCGCGGTGACTGAGCACCAGCAGGTCCAGACTGAGGTGCAGCGAGCGCAACAGAGGCACCAGGACACGGTTACCGGCATCGCTCTCCCGGCCAAAGCGCGGGCCGGCGTCGTACAGCAGCGCATGGCTGGCCGTGCGCACAAGGACCGCGCTGCCCTGACCGATATCTGCCGCCAGCAGTTCGAATTGTCCGGGCTGTGGCGCCGGCACCTGCCAGAGCAATACGGGAAGCATCAGCGGCAAGCCCGTAAGACGCAGGCTCCATGGCAGTTGCATGGCCAACAGCAAGCCGCCGAGTACGCCCACCGCGCCGGCCCATAGTGGCGCCTGCGCAACCGTCAGCGTTGCAAACGGCAAGGCCGCCAGTGTCTGCAGGTACCCGTTCAATGCAGAAATCGCCAGCGCTGCCAGATCCCATAGTGGCTCCAGCAGGACGCCCAGCATCGCCAGCGGCGTAACGATCAGCGTGACCCAGGGAATGGCCAGCGCATTGGCCGCCAGACCAACCACCGATATCTGGCCAAACAAGAGAAGCGTCAACGGAGTCAGGGCCAGCGTGATGACCCATTGTTCGTGGAGTAGAGCCCCCACGCTTGCCGCTGCGCGTGCTGCGCTGCCCCCCGCGGGGGCTGTTTTGCCTTGGGGCGGCCCGGCGGCGAGACTGGCCCCCACGCTTGCCGCTGCGCGTGCTGTGCTTCCCCCCGAGGGGGCTGTCTCGCCTTGGGGCGGCCCGGCGGCGAGACTGGCCCCCACGCTTACCGCTGAAGCTTTGGCTCCGGGGTCGGTCGCGAACAGCACCCCCACGGCAACAAAACTGAGCCAGAAGCCAGCCTGCATCATGGCCCAGGGGTCGGCCCCCACGACCACGGCGCAGGCCAGCAGCAACACCTGCGGCCACGGCCAGCGCTTACCCGACAAACGCAGCAATGCAACGCAGAACAGCATCAAAACCGTACGCTGCGATGGCACTCCCCAGCCGCTGAAAAATGCGTAGGCACCGGCCAGCACGACGCCACCTATCAACGCCGCGCTGGACGCCGGCAGCCACAGGCACAAGGCAGGAGAGCGTCGCCACAGCCACGCCAGACTCAGCGCTGCCAACCAGGCAAACATGGTGATGTGCAACCCGGAGATCGACATCAAGTGCGCGACACCGGTTGCCCGAAAGACATCCCAGTCAGCGCGCTCGATGGCGTTCTGGTCACCGACCACCAAAGCAGCTATCAGACCCGCATACTGACGTTGCCCAACACGCTCGAAGATCCGGTCGCGTACCTGCTGGCGCCAGCGCTCCACCGGGTGCCAGGCAGTGAGTGCCAAGCGCTGTGGCACCGGGTCGCGCGGTCCAGCACGCACATAGCCACTGGCCTGCAGATCCTGTTCCCAGAGCCAGAGTTCATAGTCGAAGCCATAGGGGTTACTGGCACCGTGCGGGGCCTTCAGGCGCACTGTCATCTGCCAGCGCTCGCCGGCAGTGATCGTCGCCGGCTGACGCTGCAACAGACCCGGCGTTGCAGCGCCCCCTTCGGCCAGGTAGTAACCGGAATACCAACCAAGATAGATCTGTGATGGCAGTCGCACAGGTTGGCCGTCGAGCTGCGCCGACTCCACCTCCAGCCTAAAACGCAGACCCGCCTCGTTGTAATGCGGCATGGCAGCGACAATGCCGGTCAGCGCAATGTCGCGCCCTTCGAGCGAACTGTCCAGCGTTCCGCCTAGATATGCTGATGCACGAAGTCCGGTCAGCGCAAATGCCAATGCGGAAAATGCGAGCAGGGTCAGCGTCAGCCGCACAAGAATCGCAAGCGACCGGATGGTTGACGAACCGAGCAGGACCAGCGCCATCAGCGACAGCGCTGCATACGTCCACAACGGTGACAACGCTGACTGCTGCAACTGTGCCGCGCTGCCGAGCAGCCAGCCCAGCAGCGCCGGAAGCATGAAGCGTGCAGCTACCGGCAGATGGGTCGTGCTCGAGCGCATGACCGCATGGTAAGCCGACTACAGTGCTTGCACCAGCTTCACGTCGGGCTGGCGCAGCCAGTCGCCAAACTCATCAACCATCTGGACGCTCGCGGCGGCTGCGGCAGACCAGTCCCTGACCCGGGAGTCCAAGTCCGCACCGTAGCGGACGAAGTCGGTGCGATCCGGCAGTTTGCCGTTGGGCAGCGTCCTGACCCACTCCGGGTTGGGCGCCAACAGCAGCATGTTGTCAAGAAAGGCGCTGGAGCCGTGACGCCACGTCAGATGCTTGTCCAGCCAGCCCGGCACCACGGCCCTCTGGAAATGCGGATACAGCACCAGGCCTTGCGGCTTGCTGCGAGCGGCATAGTTCAGATGCAGGTGGTAGTCGGTCAGGCCACCGTCCCAATAGGCACCGCTGGGGCCACCAGGTATGTCGTGAACAGCCTGCAAAACGAACGGAATCGAGCAACTGGCCTGCAAAGCCAAATTGAAATTGGCCTGGCTCAGATCAAACTGCTGCGTTGGATAGTCGCTGCTGTCAAAAGGCAAGGCTGCTCCCGGCGTCGAGAAAACAACGCGCTCGAGCCAGCCGCCCAGGGCCCTGCGCTGCACCAGGTTGCTCAGCCACGCGCCCAGAAAACCCAGCGCAGTGCGATAGCGTTGCTCGCGGCCCAGCAGATGCCGTCCGTGCGCTGTCACAACGTGCAGGCGAAAGCGTGGATGCGTCAGTATTTCTTCAATACGCCCGTCGTAGAAGGCTCGCAGATTCTCACCAAACAGGCGGCTGACGGTGGCAGCCGACGGTCGCTTTTCGTCTGGCTGCAATTCATAGTGTTGGCGGATGTAGTCCTGTTCGAGCCTGAGATACGCAGTCACAGGATCATTCAGACAGGCTGTGGCCATGCGCCACGCGCCGATCGAAGCTCCCACCAGGTGCACCTGCTGCTTTGATTGCGCCAGCCAGTTCCCGAAAATAAAACGATCAAGCGCCCCAAGGATCAGACCCTTGGGGCCACCAGCGGCCCCTGCCAGCACCGCAATGTCGGCGGCCTGCAATCCCTGTTTCTGAATCTGCTGTCGCGCTGCCGGGCCAGCATAAAGGCAAAGCGCACGCATCTCTAGAGCGCAGCATCGCCTGCGGTTGACGAAAACCAGTTGAAGGAGTCCTGTTGCAGCACCATGTCGATGTCAATTCCCAGTACCTCCCCGACCGCGCCGGGAAACGTCACCGCCATTGCCCGGTCCGAAAGTTCAGCCGCCAGCGCACGCCCGCGCCAGGTAGCCAGATGGATAATGCCGGCCAGCGGTTCATAGACATCGTCTTCAAAGGGCGCGTACTGGTGCTCCAGGGCATCGGTCATCGACTCCGGAAAATACCATTTGCGCGCGAGGCCTGCGCCGACTTGTGCGTAACAAAATCCAAATGCAGCGCGCTCGGCATCGGCGCGCGCCAGATCCAGGTGGTGTATCTCGGTGTCAAGGAGCGCAACCTCCTTCGGCATGCCGATATGAATCGCCAGCTCTCCGATCGCATGAATCAGGCCACAGGTAAAGGCCGCTTGCTGGTTCTGTCGTACCTCGCCGGCGAGAGAGCGGGCCAGCTTTGCCACATTGAGACTGTAGGTCCAGAAACGCTGCAGATGAATGCCTGGTACCGCCTTGAAGGAGGCCGCCGAAGCGGCAGCTTCAGCCATCGCTCGAACGTCGGACAGGCCGAGAATCGCCAGCGACTCGGAAACGCTGTGAATCTGCCCTGACAGATTGAAGCGCTCTGAATTGGAGACTTGCAGCAAGCGCGTGGTCAGCGCCAGATCCGTGCTGATCAATTGACTGATTCTCTTCAGATCGGGCTCGGTGCACTCCAACTCGCTGAGCAAGAGC
Source organism: uncultured beta proteobacterium (assembly GCA_903927295.1). Classification (GTDB taxonomy): domain Bacteria; phylum Pseudomonadota; class Gammaproteobacteria; order Burkholderiales; family Burkholderiaceae_C; genus Rhodoferax. Next base: position 8,116 of record CAIYMN010000067.1, read on the forward strand.
GCAATCACCTGGGGAATGCTGGGCAGCACAAACTGCGCCGCCAACAAGGCCTGGAGTTCCATGAAAAAACATCTCCGTTAGCAAGTCCGCCCGATGTGTGGGCGTGCCATTATGTCCCAGCGCCGGCTCAGGCTTCTACAGCAGGCTATCCCTTGAGTGCACGGCGCAGCTCGACGCCGAGTTCGGGCTTGTGGGCAAACGGATCAGTCGGGTTGCGTGCCAGCATGATGTCTTCCATACGCGTTTGCACACTCGCAATGGCTTTCGGGTGGCTGTAAATATAGAACTGGTTGGCAGCAACGGCGTCAAACACTTTCTGCGCCACCTCGGCAGCCGTTACCTTTCCAGAACCGACAGCCTTGTCGCTCATGGCTTGTCCGATGAGTTGACTGCGCGTCGGTTTCGCTGCGGCCATGGTGGCCGGACGGTTGCGCTGACTTTGCGTGATGCCGGTCGGAACGAAGAACGGGCACAGGACACTGGCCCCGACTTGCTGCGTCACCAGCGAAAGATCCTGGTACAGGGTTTCACTCATACTCACGACGGCGTGCTTGCTGGCACCGTAAATCCCCATGTTGGGTGCATTGAGCAAACCGGCCATGCTGGCCGTATTCACGATATGACCGCGGTACGTTGGGTCCTTGCTGGCAGCCTCCAGCATCATGGGCGTGAAGATCCGGATACCATGCGCCACTCCCATCAGGTTCACGCCAATCACCCAGTCCCAATCCTGCGTCGTGTTTTCCCAGATCAGGCCACCCGCACCGACGCCGGCATTGTTGAAAACCAGATGCGGTGCACCAAAGCGCTCTTGCACAGCGCGGCCCAGGGCTTCCATCTCGGCGGCCTTGGAAACATCCACCTTGAGCGCCAGCACGGCAGCACCGCTGGCCTGGATCTCCGCTGCGGCTTGGTCGAGTGCATCCTGTTGCACGTCCACCAGCACCAGGTTCATCCCCATCCGGGCTCCGATACGCGCGCATTCGAGACCGAAGCCAGATCCGGCACCGGTAAGAACAGCTGTCTTGTTTTTGAAATCAGTGATCATTTGAAAACTCCAGTCTAAGGGTTCAGGGTCGCCAGACCATTTCCAGGTGCTCGATGCCGTCTTCCACATACGGTTTGCCGACGTCCACAAAGCCATGGCCACAATAAAAGCGCTTCAACCGCGCCTGCGCACCAATCCGGATCGGCTGCACGCCCCAATGCACATTGACCGCCGACATGGCCTGCTCCATCAAGCTGTGACCGAGCCCGCAACCGCGCGACCGAAGGCGCGTCACGACACGCCCGATGCTGGCCTCGCCATACTTGGCGCCCGGCGGGAAACAACGGGCATAGGCAAGCAGTTCGCCAGCGTGGCTGCCCATCAGATGCAGGGCCAGTCCATCCGCACCATCCATGTCCTGAAATGCGCAGTTCTGCTCGACGGCAAACACTTCTGTTCGCAATTGCAGCAAGGCGTACAACTCCTGCACCGTCAATGCGTCAAAGGTTGACAGCTTCCACTGGATCAGCGCAACGGAAGTCATCCGGGCAAACAGGCCTTAAGCACGTAACCAATGCGCGGGAAGTGAACCCTGACCGTACCGGCTCGCGGGTCGACGCGGCGCAGCGTGTAACGCGTACGGGTCGCCGCCACCAGTTCGCCTTCCGTCGTCTCCTGACCAAAGGTCTCGGCCGCCACAGTGACACGGCTGCCCAGGGGAATGCCGTGCTCGTCCTGAAAATAGGCATCACTGTCGTCGTTCGCGTTCGACGATGCTGCGCACACAGCAATTGCTTCGGTCGCAGAAAATTTCTCCATCTGGCCCTGGCCCAGCGCTGCCATGCGGTCCATCCAGGTCAGCACCGCCGGCGTCGCATCCAGCACACCAGCCATCACCGGTACCCGCACGCGCGAAAACCACAATGGGTGGTAAGCGGCAAAGTCAGCAACGCAAGGCGCGCTGCCCAGCAGGAAGTTCTGGTTTTCAAGCAGGTTCGCGATGCGACGCAGGTAGGACTTGTACGCCGCCGTTGCGTCAGCCGGACGCAGGCGCGTCATGCCGGCGGTCATGGCTGCGCGGTCGGCCCCAAAGGCTTTGGCCACTTCCGGTGGCGCCCCCTCGAACATGGACGCGGCCCCCTTGGCTTGCAGGCTGTAGGCCATGGCGGCCCAGAACAGCGTACTGTCAGCCCACTGCGCCAGGATCCGCGCCAATCCGCGGTGCTGCGGCGGATACAGCGTGGGCGCGGGCTGCAGATGTTCCAGCACGTCACAGATCAACGCGCTGTCACAGTACACGTCGGAGCCGATCTGCAGAAAAGGTGTCTTGCGGTAACCACCGGTCAACGCCACCACATCGGGCTTGGGCATGATGGCCGGGATGATCACGGACTTCCAGGCGAGTTTCTTGTATCCCAGCACCAGCCTTATCTTTTCCGAGAACGGCGAGGTCGGGTAATGGTGAAGAATGATGTCGTCCATACCTTGACCTGCAGCGGTTTAGATCAATTTGACCAGTTGCTTGCCGAAGTTCCTGCCCTTGAGCAGCCCCAGGAAGGCTTCGGGCGCCGCCTCCAATCCCTGAGCGATCGACTCGCGCGCCCGCAGCGTGCCGTTGGCTACCAGCGTGCCAAGTTCCTTCAGCGCTTCAGGCCAGACTTCCATGTGTTCACTCACGATAAAACCCTGCACCTTGAGTCGATTCATCAGGATCAGCGCCGGGTAGGTCATGGGCAGTGGTGCGCCGTTGTAGCCGGCAATCATGCCGCACACGGCAATCCGGCCAAAGGCATTCATGCGTGACAGCACGGCGTCAAGGATCATGCCGCCGACGTTTTCAAAATAGCCATCGATGCCCGCCGGGCACGCCTCTTTCAAGGCCCTCGAAAGGGAAGTCGCATCCTGGTGCAGTTTGTAGTCTATGCAGACGTCAAAGCCCAGTTCCTCGACCGCGTACTTGCACTTGTCCGGCCCACCCGCGATGCCGACGGTGCGGCAACCGCGTGCCTTGCTGAGCGCGGCGAAAGCGCTGCCAACGGCACCTGTTGCGGCGCTCACGACCAGGGTCTGTCCGGCTTTCGGTTCGATGATCTTGACCAGTCCGTACCAGGCCGTGACGCCCGGCATACCGACGGCTCCAAGGTAGGCGCTCAGCGGCACATGGCGCGTATCGACCTTTCGCAGCGCCCCGATCTGATCGGCATCGACAACGCTGTACTGCTGCCAGCCGCCCATACCTACGACCTTGTCACCGGCGGCAAATTTGCTGTTGCGTGACTCGATCACTTCGCCTACGGTACCGCCGCCCATGGTTTGACCCAGAGCCTGTGGCTGGGCGTAGCTCTTGGCGTCGTTCATTCGACCCCGCATATAGGGATCCAGACTCAGAAAATGGTGCTGCACCAGCACTTCGCCTTCCTTGAGCAAGGGCGTTTCGCTCACCACCAACTTGAAATTGCTGGCAAGTGCTTCGCCCTGGGGTCGGTTGTCAAGGTGAATCTGTTTGTTCTGTGGCATGGAAAATCCTGAAAAGATATCAATCGGTTGAAATGACGTTGAGCGCATTGCTGCTCCTGGGCCCGGTGGGCAAGCGCTTGACGTACTTGAAAGTGCCGGTGCTATGAGCACAGGCTCGCCCATCTTCGTCGAAAACGGTTGCCTCTGCAAAAGCCATGGTGGCAGTGCGGTGCATCAAGCGGCCTTTGCCACTGAGCTTGCCACGCGCCGGCTGCATGAACGTGGTTTTCATCTCGATGGTCACCACACCCATATCGTTTTGCACGCTGCGCGCGGCCGTTGCCATCGTGACGTCAAGCAAGGTCATCAGGGCACCGCCATGCGTCACGGCAAACGAATTGAGGTGATCCGGCTTGGGCGCGTAAGCAATTTCGGACAGGCCGCCCTCGAACAACTTCAGCTCGAATCCGAGGAGATTGACGAAGGGAATGGCAACGCCAAACCCCAGGCCGAAGTTAGGTTCAACCACCAGTCACCACGCTAACGCCGCCGTCCACGGCAAGCCACTGGCCCGTGATGTGCTTTCCAGCGTCGGAGGCATAAAGCACACAAAGTCCTTTCAGGTCCTCGTCGTCGCCCAAGCGCTTCAGTGGCGCACCTGCGGCGAGCCGCTCCTCGCCGAAAGCCTTGAGCGTGCTCATGGTCATCTTGCTGGGAAAGAAGCCGGGACAGATCGAGTTGACCGTGATGTTGTACCTGCCCCATTCGGCAGCCAGGGCGCGGGTGAAGTTGATGACTGCGCCCTTGGAAGTGTTGTAAGCCAGGGTCGACAAACCGGGCGGATTACCGTTCAGACCGGCAATGGAAGCCACGTTGATGATGCGCCCGCGGCGGCGCGCGATCATGCTCTTCCTGGCGATCTGCTGGCTCAAAATGAAATAGCCCCGGACATTGAGATTCATCACCTTGTCCCAGGCCTCCAGCGGATGGTCTTCAGCCGGAGCACCCCAGGAAGCGCCGGCGTTGTTGACCAGAATGTCGACATCACCCACACGCTGCAGTGTTTCATCAGCCAGGCGTACGATCTCCGACTCCTTGGCGCAATCAGCGGCGATCCAGCGTGCGTCGATGCCGGCGGCCTGCAGCTCGGCGGCTGCCTGTTCCAGATCGTCGGCCTTGCGTGAACTGAGCATGATTTTGGCGCCCGCTTCGCCTAGCGCGTGCGCCAGTTGCAAACCCAGGCCGCGCGAGCCGCCGGTAACCAGAGCTGTCTTGCCCGTCAGGTCAAAGAGTTGTTGGATAGTACGGGTCATGGTGTCTCCGGTTAAAAAGCATCTTCGGGCATGCTGGTGCAGGTTTGGTCACGCTCGGCGACCACCTTCAGCCAGGCTCCGATCTTGGGCAGTTCGTAGTGGTAGAAATAGCGCGCCGCCTGCAGTCTGCCGACGTTCTCGGGCATGCCCTTCGCTGCATCCGCCGTACTCGCCGCGAGCGCAACTTCGAGCCAGATCCAGGCCAGCACCGTGTGACCAAAGGCCTGCATATAGGGCACGGCGTTGGCCAGTGCATCCGAGGGCGTACCGGTAGACCAGGCCGCTTGCGTTGCCACGCTCACATCCTGCAGTGACTTGCCCAGTGCCAGCGCGTACTGCGCGAGTTCGGGCACCTGGCTCGCCCGCTGCACCGTCGCCATCATGCGTGCGCCAAGCAATTGCAGGCCGCGACCGTTTTCCATCAGCACCTTGCGCCCCAGCAGGTCCATCGCCTGGATGCCATGCGTGCCTTCGTGAATCATGTTCAGGCGGTTGTCACGCCAGTACTGCTCCACCGGAAAATCGCGCGTGTAGCCGTAGCCGCCGTGAATCTGGATCGCCATCGAATTGGCCTCCAGGCACCACTCGCTGGGCCAGCTCTTGGCGATCGGTGTCAACACCTCCAACAGTAGCCGTGCCTCGTCGGCAGCCCCTGGCTCACCGGTGTGCTGTTCGTCGACCAGACGTGCGCAGTACAGTTCCAGCGCCAGGGCGCCTTCCCCATAGGACTTCTGCGCCAGCAGCATGCGTTTGATGTCGGCGTGCTCGATGATGCGAACCTGCGGCTGGGACGCGTCCTTGCCGCCGGCGGCCAGTGCCCTGCCCTGCGGCCGGTTCTTCGCGTAATCGAGCGAAGCGTAGTAGCCGGCGAGACCCAGCATGGTTGCGGCAATGCCGACCCCTATGCGTGCCTCGTTCATCATGTGGAACATGCAGCGCAAACCTTCACCGGGCTTGCCCACCAGGTAGCCAACAGCGCCGGCACGACCAGCGACCGGGTACTTGCCTTCACCAAAATTGAGCAAGGTGTTGACGGTGCCGCGCCAGCCCAGTTTGTGATTGAGACCGGCCAGCGCTACGTCGTTGCGCTCTCCAGTCAGTTCACCGGCGACGTTCACCATCTTCTTGGGTACGATGAAGAGCGAGATTCCGCGCGTGCCGGCAATCAGTTTGCCATCAGGACCCGGGATCTTGGCAAGCACCAGGTGAATGATGTTCTCGGTCATCTCGTGCTCACCGGCCGAAATCCACATCTTGTTGCCGGTGAGCCGATAGCGCGCTCCCAGCGGATCGGACTCAAAGCCTTCGCCATCGGGCACGGCACGCGTCGCCACATCCGACAGGCTGGAGCCAGCCTGCGGCTCGCTCAGGCACATGGTGCCGGACCAGCGCCCTGCAAACTCGTTCTTTGAGAAGACTTCCTTCTGCAAGTCGCTACCATGCACCATCAGCAGATTCGCATTGCCGGTGGTCAACATGCCGATGCCGATGCCGACCGATGCGCAGGCAAAGAAGGAATTGGCTGCCGCATCAATCGTGTAGGGCAACTGCATACCGCCCAGTTCGTAGTCCTGCGCAGCACTGAGCATGCCTGATTCAGCGTAAGCCTTTTGCGCCAGATGAGAGACTTGCGGCAGGATGACCTTTTCGCCGTCAAAGCGGGGCTCCTCCACATCGACCGTACGATTGAACGGCGCGTACTTGTCGCGCGCGATGCGCTCGCAGGTGTCGAGCACCGCGTCGAAGGTTTCACGCGAATGGTCGGCAAAGCGGGTTCGCTGACTCAGGCCCTCGATGCTCAGCCAGTCGTAGAGGAGAAAATCAAGGGTGGAACGCAAACTCATGGATGCCTCGCTGAATTAGCCGGCAAAGCGGCGATCATGCCCGCGCGTTGGCGCAAACTCTCAAAGTCTTCAGAGCACTTCAAAAATCCCGGCTGCACCCATGCCGCCGCCAATGCACATGGTGACGCAGACACGCTTGGCGCCACGGCGCCGGCCTTCGATCAGGGCATGACCTGTCAGCCGTTGACCGCTCATGCCAAAGGGATGCCCGACCGCAATGGCACCGCCGTTGACGTTCAGACGATCAACCGGAATGCCCAGCTTGTCGCGGCAATAGAGCACCTGCACCGCAAAGGCCTCGTTCAGTTCCCACAGGTCAATGTCAGCCATCTTCAGGCCGAGGCGGGCCAGTACCTTGGGGATCGCGTACACCGGGCCAATGCCCATTTCGTCGGGCTCACAACCGGCGACGGCAAAGCCAAGAAAACGGCCCAATGGTTTGAGGCCTTTTTTCTCAGCCACTTTTTCATGCATCACCACCACGGCGCCGCTGCCGTCAGACAACTGGCTGGCGTTGCCAGCTGTAATCAAGCCGCCCGGCAGCGCCGAGCGCAGTCCGCTGATGCCTTCTTTGGTGGTGCCATCACGGATACCTTCGTCGTCGCTGACGGTGACCTTCTTTGTCGTCAGACCCATCACCTTGTCGGCCACACCCATCGTCACGGTGATGGGTGCAATTTCGTCCTTGAACAGTCCCGCGGCCAAAGCCTTCGTTGCACGCTGCTGGCTGCTCGCACCGTACTCGTCCATGGCGTCACGCGAGATGTTGTATCGCTTGGCGACGATCTCGGCTGTTTGCAGCATGGGCAGGTAAACCTCAGGCTTGTTCTTGATCAGCCAGGGATCGGTGAGCATGTGCTGGTTCATTTCCTGCATCACGCAGGAAATGGCCTCCAGACCACCGGCAACAAAGATGTCACCTTCCCCTGCGATGACGCGTTGGGACGCCAGTGCAATGGTCTGCAGTCCGGATGAGCAAAAGCGGTTGATGGTCATGCCGGACGTGGTGATGGGGCAACCGGCACGCAGTGCAATCTGTCGGGCAATGTTGGCGCCGGTGGCACCTTCGGGCGTCCCGCAACCCATGATGACGTCCTCCACCTCGGCGGCTTCAATCCCGGCACGCGCTATCGCCTGTTCGACCACGTGTCCCCCCATCGTGGCACCATGCGTCATGTTGAAAGCCCCCTTCCAGCTCTTGGTGAGCGGCGTGCGGGCGGTGGAAACAATTACGGCTGAGGTCATGGTGAGTTCTTCCTTAATTCAATGATGCTTTCGCACCCATGGTCAATAGTCGGTGATAAAAACGGATCAGCTCGGCCATGTTGGCGGCTGTGATGCGCTCGTTGGTACCGTGAAAGCGTGGCAGGTCTTCCGGTTTGGCGCGCACTGGCGAGAACTTGAAAATATGGTCACTGATGTCGCCGAAGTGAATCGAGTCGGTGGCACCAATCATCAGTCCCGGTGCCACCAGCGTGCCGGGAAAAACTTCGCGGATCGTGCGGTTGATCAGTGCGTACTGTTTTGAATCTGTCGGCGCCACTTTCGAAGCATCGACCGCGCCCGGCAGAGCGAACAACTCAAACCTGTCGCTTCCCGTCGCCTGCGCAACCTGCGCCTTCATGCGATCGATCACCTGCTCCTTCGTATCCCCCGGCAACAGGCGGAAATTGACGGTAGCCTCGGCACGCCCAGGCAATACATTTTCCTTGTTGCCGGCATTCACGATGGTCAGCGCCGTTGTGGTGCGCAACATGGCGTTGGTGCTGGCGCCGGCCTCCAACTGCTTTTGCACTACCGGACCAAAGAGCCACAGATTGGACAAAGCCACCCGCGAGAAGCCGCTCATCTCAGGCGCCACCGTGTCAAACATCTCGCCGGCCACGCCGCGAATGCCACCAGGCAACTGCTCGTCATCAACCCGTTTCAGGGCAGCGCTCATCATGGCGATCGCGCTGGTGCCCTTGGGTGGCGGCATGCTGGAGTGGCCTGGCGTAGCAGCCATCTTGAGAACCACCGACAGATAGCCTTTTTCAGCGACACCAATCAGCGCCGTCGGAAGTTTGAGTCCGGGCATGATGCCGTCGGTAATCAGCAGCCCCTCGTCGATGACGAAGTCCAGCCGCACCTTGCGCTCCTTGAGCAAAGCGGCGATGCGCGCCGCACCGCGCAAGCCACCCACCTCCTCATCCGCTCCGTAGGCCAGATACACCGTGCGCTCGGGTTTGTAGCCGCTGGTGAGCAGCATCTCGATGGCCTGCATCTGCGCGATCAGGTTGCCCTTGTCGTCCCACGCACCCCGACCCCAGACGTAGCCGTCCTTGACCTTGCCGGAGAAGGGTTCTTCGGTCCAGTCTTTCTCCGTACCCGGTGCCACGGGGACCACGTCCTGATGTGCCATCAGCAGAATAGGTGGAGCCGCCGGGTTGCTGCCTTGCCATGTGTAAAGCAGACTCAGGTCCCCTACCACTTCACGCTTGAGTTCTGCATGCAGTTTCGGAAAGCGGGACTGCAACAGATTGTGCAGTTGCGCGAACTGGTCGGCATTCAGCGCAGCATCGTCGCGCGTTGAAACGGTGCGCAGGCGCACCGCCTCAGCCAGTGTGTTGGCGACTGCCACCTCGTCCACTTGCAAGCTGGCAATCTGCGCCACGTCAAGCTGACGCGAGCCCTTGCGCCAGGTGTTGAACCCAACAATAGCCGCCAGCAGCAATACGACTGCCAGCATCGCATACAGGATCTTCTTGATCATCGCCGTTGTGCCTTCAGGTTTCGGGCGCTAGTTGAAGGTCTTGCCCTCAGCGGCCAAGCGCGCCAGTAGCGGTGCTGGCTCCCAGAACTTCGCATCATCGAGCGGGTTCAGCGCAAATCGCTTCATCGCCTGAACCACGTTGAAGAGGCCGACCTGATCGGCATAGTTCATCGGGCCACCGCGATAGATGGGAAAGCCGTAACCCATGAGGTACACCATGTCAATGTCGCTGGCTCTGGAGGCAATGCCATCTTCCAGAATACGCGCCGCTTCATTCACCAGTGAGTAAACCAGACGCTGCACGATCTCCTCGTCCGAAATCTTGCGCGGCGTGATGCCCTTCGCCTTGCGGTAGTCCTCGATCATCTGCACGACATCGGCATTGGGAATGGCATCGCGCTTGCCGGCCACATAGTCGTACCAGCCAGCCCCTGTCTTCTGACCGAAGCGCCCCTTCTCGCACAGCAGATCTGCCGTCCTGCTGTACTTCATGTCGGCACGCTCGACGGAGCGACGCTTGCGGATGGCCCAACCGATGTCATTGCCCGCCAGGTCGCCCATCCGGAAGGGCCCCATGGCGAAACCAAACTTCTCAATCGCTTTGTCGACCTGCGCAGGCGTGCAGCCTTCGTCGAGCAGAAAGCCACCCTGGCGGCCATACTGCTCGATCATGCGGTTGCCGATGAAGCCATCGCAAACACCCGACACCACGGCCGTCTTCTTGATCTTTTTCGCGATCACCATCACGGTGGCCATCACGTCTTTCGCGGTCTTGGCACCACGCACCACTTCGAGCAGGCGCATCACGTTGGCTGGACTGAAGAAGTGCAGGCCGACCACGTCCTGTGGACGCTTGGTGAAGGATGCAATGGTGTCCACATTCAGGGTCGAGGTGTTGGATGCCAGGATGGCACCCGGCTTCATGACGCGATCAAGTTCCTTGAAGACGGCTTCCTTGACGCCGATCTCCTCGAACACAGCTTCGATCACCATGTCGGCATCCTTCAGCGCGTCGTAACTCAGCGTTGTACTCAAGAGGCCCATGCGCTGATCGTATTTGTCCTGTTTGAGTTTGCCCTTCTTGACCTGGGATTCGTAGTTCTTGCGGATGGTGGCCACGCCGCGATCGAGCGCGTCCTGCTTCATCTCCAGCATCACGACCGGGATGCCGGCATTCAGAAAATTCATCGCGATGCCGCCGCCCATGGTTCCGGCGCCAATCACGGCAACCGAGTTGATGGCGCGCAGCGGCGTGTCAGCCGGCACGTCGGGTATCTTGGACGCAGCGCGTTCCGCCATGAAGATGTGACGCAGTGCTTTGCTCTCAGGTGTCCACATGAGGTTGATGAAGAGTTCGCGCTCGGTCGTCATGCCGGAGTCGAACTTGCCCTTGGTGGCGGCCTGTACGGCGTCCACGCACTTGCCAGGCGCCGGAAAATTCTTCGCCATGCCTTTGACCATATTGCGGGCAAACTGGAAGTAGGCATCACCCTGTGGATGCCGGCAGGGCAGCTCGCGCACCAGAGGCATCGGCCTTGCGTCGGCGACAGAACGCGCATAAGCGAGCGCTTCTTCCAGCAGTGCCTCGGCGGACGTGGCCATCCTGTCAAACAGTTTCTGCCCGGGCAGCATGGCCAGCATCTCGCTCTTGATGGGCTCACCCGAGACGATCATGTTGAGCGCTGGCTCAACACCGAGGGCGCGCGGCAGACGCTGCGTACCGCCAGCACCTGGCAACAAGCCGAGTTTCACTTCTGGCAGCGCAACACTGGTGCCCGGAGCGGCAATGCGGTAGTGGCACCCCAACGCCAACTCCAGTCCGCCACCCATGACGACGCTGTGAATCGCCGCCACCACGGGTTTGCTCGAGTTCTCGATCGACAGAATCACACTCAGCAGATTGGGTTCCTGCATTGCCTTGGGACTGCCAAATTCCTTGATATCGGCGCCACCGGAAAAGGCCTTGCCAGCACCGGTGATGACGATGGCACGCGCTGCCGTTTCGGCGTTCGCCTTGGCCAGGCCATCGGCAATCCCCTGGCGTGTTGCCAGCCCAAGACCGTTGACTGGCGGGTTGTTCAGCGTGATCACGGCAATGTCGCCGTGCAATTCGTATTGGGCAGTCATGCTTTTATTCCTCAGTGGTGAAAATAGAACGATCGTTCACTTTTTGATTGTAAGAACTATAGCCCGGCCAGCACGCCGATTTTGTCGCAGGAGGGACAAGCTTGTCAGACTTCCAGCCATTCCTTGCGGATGTAACTGTCGTTGCGCAGTTCTGCAGGCGTGCCTGTGAAAACGATGCTGCCGTGGCCCATCACCATGCAATGGTCCGAGATCTCCATCGCGATGGTGAGCTTCTGCTCGATCAACAGGACCGAGATGCCGCGCCGCTTCAATTCCTTCAGGTATTGCGCCACGAGTTCGACAATCTTGGGCGCAAGTCCCTCGGTTGGCTCGTCAATGATGATCAGGTCAGGGTCTCCCATCAGCGTGCGGCACAAGGTCAGCATTTGCTGCTCGCCACCCGACATGACACCGGCCAGCATGTGCTGGCGCTCCTTCAGGCGCGGGAACATCTGGTACATGTCGTCCAGTGACCACCGTCCGGTTTTGCGCATACTTTTTTGACCAAGATAGAGGTTTTGCTCAACCGTCAGAGTCGGAAAAATGTCGCGGCTTTCGGGAACATAGCCGATGCCCAGATGGGCAATCTCATAAGTCTTTTTACCCAGTATTTCCTGGTCGCGCCACAGCATGGAACCCTGGGCGTCCACCAGACCCATGATCGCCTTGGCAGTAGTTGATCGGCCGGAACCATTGCGCCCCAAAAGCGCCGTGATTTCACCCGCCTTGACCTCCATGTGAACCCCGTGCAGCACGTGGCTCTTGCCGTAAAAGGCGTGCAGATTATCGATCTTCAACAGGCTCATAAGTACCCCCGCGCTCGGCATTGCATGTCCTCGCTGCCCCCCGAGGGGGTGCGAGCTTGCTTGGGGCGGCCCGGCGCGGCGCTCATAGGTACCCCCGCGCTCGGCATTGCATGTCCTCGCTGCCCCCCGAGGGGGTGCGAGCTTGCTTGGGGCGGCCCGGCGCGGCGCTCATGCGTGACTCCCGGCCTGAGAATCGGCCACCGAGGAACCGAGGTAGGCCTCCTGCACGCGGGCATTGGCGCGCACGGCCTCGGGCGTATCGTAGGCCAGCAATTCCCCATAAACCACCACGGCAATCTTGTCGGCCAGTCCGAACACCACGCCCATGTCATGCTCTACCGTCAGCAGCGTGCGCCCGACGGTAACGTCCTTGATCAATTTGATGAACCGGCTGGTCTCCGATTTGCTCATCCCGGCCGTCGGCTCATCAAGCAGGATCACGTTGGCGCCACCGGCGATCGTGATGCCAATTTCAAGTGCACGCTGCTCTGCATAAGTCAGGTTCATCGCCAGCACGTCGTGTTTCTTGTCGAGCTTGACCATTTCCATCAACTCATCGGTGCGCTCGTTGGCGTCTTTCAGATCCGCCAGAAAATTCCAGAAACTGTACTTGTAGCCCAGGCTCCACAGTACACCGCAGCGCAGGTTCTCGAACACGCTGAGCTTGGGAAAAATATTGGTAATCTGAAAGCTGCGGGACAAGCCCATTCGGTTGATCTCGAACGGCTTCTTGCCGGTGATGTTCTGACCGTTCAACAATATCTCGCCTTTGCTGGGGGCGAATCGGCCACTGATCAGATTGAACAGCGTCGATTTGCCGGCCCCATTGGGGCCGATGATGCCGACGCGCTCACCGGCCGGAATCGCCATGTCGATGCCGCGGATGATCTCCGTTCGGCCAAAGGCCTTGCGCAGGTCTTTTAACTCAAGGGCGTATGTCATAACTCAGCCCTCCGCTTGATTTCTTTCTCGATCTCTTCCTGGATCGTTCCCCACTCCTTGCTGAACTGGCGTCGACAAAGTTCAAACAATCCGGCACCGGTCAGAATCACAAAAGCGCAACCGAACCAACTGTTCAGGCCAGTCGAATCCAGCACCACACCCATGAAACGCACCGTATTGCCATCCGCACCCGCCATCTGCAGGTGATAAACCATTTCAACCATGCCAGCCGCACCTATGAGTGCCAAGAGGGAGGTGACGGCGAGCGCAAGGTAGCTCACCCACAGCTGGCGCAGCTTGCCAAAGGCGGCAATCCTCAGATTCATCATCAGGAGGCTGGCAATGCCCCCGGGTGCGTACATCACCATGAACAGGAAGATAAGGCCAAGGTAGAGCAGCCATGCTTTGGTGAACTCGCTCAGCATCACAAAGGCCAACACCATCAGCACTGCGCCAATGATCGGACCAAAAAAGAAAGTGGCTCCACCCAGAAACGTGAACAACAGGTAGGCACCGGAACGGGCCGCGCCCACTACTTCTGCGGTGACAATTTCGAAATTCAGGGCCCCGAGTCCGCCTGATATTCCGGCAAAAAAACCGGCAATGATGAAAGCGGTGTAGCGGACCCGCTGCGTGTTGTAACCAACGAACTCAACCCGCTCGGGATTGTCACGCACCGCATTGAGCATGCGCCCCAGCGGGGTTCTGGTAAAGGCAAACATGGCGGCCACGCTGAGGAAGGTGTACAGGGCAATCAGGTAATAGACCTGAATCGGCGGGCCATAGGTGATCCCCATGAAAGCTTTGCCAGCGACGCGGTTGCCCGAAACACCGCCCTCACCGCCAAAGAACTCTGGAATCATGTTCGACATGGCATACACCAGTTCACCCAATCCCATGGTGATCATGGCAAAGGTGGTGCCGGCCTTGCGCGTTGTGACGTAGCCAAACAGCACGGCAAATGCCATGCCGGCAAGACCACCCACCAGTGGCAGCGCGGACACCGGCAGCGGCAGCGACCCGTCGGTGATGCCGTTGAGCGCATGGATCGCCATGAACGAGCCCAGGCCGGTGTAGACGGCGTGCCCGAAGCTGAGCATGCCGCCCTGACCCAGCAGCATGTTGTAGGACAGACAGGCAATGATGGCGATGCCCATCTGTGACAGGATGGTGATGGCCAGACTGCTGGTGAACAGCATCGGAATGAGCGCCAGCAACAGCGCAAAGAGGCTCCAGATCAGCCAGCGGGCAACGTTCAGGGGTTTGAATTGGTAAACGGTGGTCATGCTTCAGTCCTCCCGCGTGCCAAGCAGTCCCTTGGGCCTGAAGATCAGGATCAGCACCAGGAACAGGTACGGCAGTATCGGCGCCACCTGCGACAGGGTGAGCTTGATGAACGAATTGCCCTGCGCGTAAGACCCGAGTTGCAGGCCCAACTGGCCGGCAAGCGTTCCAAGCGAGTAGTCAAAGGCGACCGCGAAGGTCTGGATCACGCCAATCAAAACCGAAGCCAGAAAGGCGCCCGACAGCGAACCCATGCCGCCAACCACCACCACCACAAAAATAACGGAGCCAACGGTAGCGGCCATAGAAGGCTCGGTCAGGAAGGTGCTGCCACCAATCACGCCGGCCAGACCGGCCAGTGCGGCACCGGCACCAAATACCATCATGAAGACCATGGGCACGTTATGACCCAGCGCTTCGACCGTCTCTGGATGTGTGAGCGCAGCCTGAATCACAAGACCAACGCGAGTGCGCGTGAGCAGCAGCCAGACCGAACCCAGCATGATCAGTGCAACCAGCATCATGAAACCACGTGTTGCCGGAAACGGCGAGCAGACCAGGCGCACACCGGCCTCGGCCGCACTGCACAGTTCAGCGGGAGCGGCGCCCCAGAGCACGCTCAACCCGTGCACCGAATGATTGATCAGCGTGAAAGCCGGCCCCTGCAACAGATCTGGTGGACGGAAATTGAGTGCAATGCGCCCCCAGATCAGTTGCACCAGCTCAAAAATGACATAGGACAGGCCAAAGGTGATGAGCAACTCGGCCACATGCCCGAATTTGTGCACCTTGCGCAGAAAAAAGCGCTCGAACAGCGCACCCATGGCACCCACCACCAGCGGCGCCAGAATCAGTGCCGGCCAGAAGCCGACCAGGCCCGCGACTGTGTAGCCAACGTAGGCGCCCACCATGTAAAAGGAAGCATGCGCAAAATTCAGGACGCCCATCATGCTGAAAATCAGCGTCAGTCCCGAGCTCAACATGAACAACAGCAAGCCATAGCTCAGCCCGTTGAGCATGGAGATAATAAAAAACTCCATTCAGATCATCCTTACTGACCGGCAAGAAAAAAGAGCCCGAGACGGTGCACCCGTTCGGGCTCCTGCATCACACAGTTGGAATCAAGGGCGTTTCATCTGGCAACTGGTGGGCGTGCTCGAAACGTAGTTGGGGTACTCCTTGACCGGAGCCAGTGTCATCCCGGTGTTCTCGGGGCTGTAGGGGTACTTCTTGTCGGCCTTCTGCCAGACGGTCATGTACAGGGGCTGCTGCAACTGGTGATCAGCCTTGCGCATCTCGACTTCGCCATTGAAGGTTGCAACTTTCAAGCCCTCCATTGCCATTGCCACCTTGACCGGATCGGTTGATTTGGCCTTGGCGATGCCCGCCCCCAGCATTTCATAAATGCGGATGGTGGAGCCGGTATAGAAATCGTCGTTGTACTTCTTCTTGAATTCGGCCATCCATTTGTCCAGTTGGCCACCCATGTTGTAGTGGCTGTAGGCGATTTGATAGACGCGCCCGGCGCCATTGGTGCCCAACGCGGTTGGTGTCCCGGTGACGCCCGTGTAGTAAGTGAAGAACTTGCCGGTGTAACCGTTTTCGTTGGCGGCTTTCACCAGCAGCGACAAATCGGAACCCCAGTTGCCGCTCACGACGGTATCCGCACCAGTGGCCTTGATCTTGGCAATGTAGGGAGCAAAGTCGCGCACCTGCGCCAGCGGGTGCAGGTCCTCACCAACGATCTGGATGTCGGGACGCTTGCGCGCCAGCACTTCCTTGATGTACTTGGCTACCTGCACACCATGCGAATAGTTCTGACCCAGGATGTAGACCTTCTTGATGTCCTTCTGCTCTGCCATGAAGCCGCCCATGGCTTCCATCTTCATCGACGTATCCGCATCAAAACGGAAATGCCAGAAGCTGCACTTGCTGTTGGTCAGGTCCGGATCGACGGCCGAGTCATTCAGGTAGATGACTTCCTTGCCGGGGTTGCGTTCGTTGTGCTTGTTGATGGCATCGACCAGCGCCAGCGCGACCGATGAACCATTGCCCTGGATGACGTAACGCACGCCCTGGTCAATGGCTGCCTTGAGCGCATTCAGACTTTCCGTCGGGCTGAGCTTGTTGTCAATACCGGTGATCTCGAACTTCACACCCGCTGGATTGCCAGGCTGCCCTGGGTTACCCGGAACTGGCAAACCGCTGTACTTCTCGGCAAAAAACTGGTAACCCTTGAGCTGACTCACACCAACAGGTCCGAGCAATCCGGTCAGGGGGTCAATCCGGACAATCTTCACGACCTCGCCCTTTTGGGCAAAAGC
>CAIYMN010000068.1 GCA_903927295.1 uncultured beta proteobacterium
CAGTCTCGGTCACAGCAGACACAGCCAACACAGTGTCGACAGCCGTAACGGTGGGGGCTTGCGTTACCGTAACAGCCGTGGTTGTGGCTTTACCTGTCACTGTTACAGCGGCTTCGGTCAGCGTGCTGTTCGTGCTGGCAGTAGCCATGACGGCTTGCGTCGCAGTCTGGGTCACAGACACGGTGGTACCGCCAGTGATTTTGACGGCACCACCAGTGCCGTTCGCTGCCGCAGCAGCTGCGTTGGAGAGATTGTCAGTAACGGTGACTGCACCGGTCGGCGCAGTCGTACCACCAATGGTGATGGTTCCGGACGTTCCGCCAGCGGCCTTGGCCGTTGTCGTCAAAGTGACGGACGTACCGTCATCAATCTTCGATGCGACAGCTGCTTGCGCTGTGTCAGTAGCAACAATTGCGCCGGTAGCCTTGGACAAAAGCACGCCACCAGCCGTTGTGACAGTTTGTGTTGTGGAAGCCGTGTCGACAGTCACCGTACCAGCAGCTGTTACATTGACCGCACCACCGCCGTGGACGGTTGCCGCGCCAGCGGAATTGACGGTAACTGCAGAATCAACAGCCGTGACCGTGACCAGAGCAGCTGCCAGCGAGTCCGTCACACTGACGGCGGTTCCCTTGCCGACCGTCACAACGTCAGTGCCAGAGGACTGCGTTACATTGAGAGCCGTCAAACCGGTGAAGCCGGTTGAAGTGTCAATCGTTGCCGCTTGCGCAGCGCGCACGTTGACGGTTTGGACGCCAGTGATCGCCAAGCCAGCCGGCAGAGCCGTACCGGCGGTGCCATCGGTCAGGTTCAAAACGTCGCTGCCGCCGCCACCGGTCAGGCTGTCCAGAGCAGACAGTGTACCTGCCGCAGCAAGAGTTGCATTGAAAGTATCGCTGGCCGCTGTGCCAGTGAAGTTGTCCACACCAGTAGTGAGCGTGAAGGTTTGCGAACCGACCGCACCCAGAACAGCACGAATGGCTGCAGTGGTGGACACGTCGGTCGTGTTGGTTACGCCAGAGAGCACTGCTTTGAGTGCGGTGGCGTCTGTTGAATTACCCAGCAGAGTTTCTGTGTAGTATTGGGAAACAGCAACCTGATTGGCCAGTTGCTGAGCGGTGCCGCCCCATGTTGCATCTGTATAGGCCTTGTTGGCCAGATTGTTGAACACGGTGTAGATCACGTCGCCACGGGTGGTGCCTGCAATGTTCAGGGCGCCGACGATGTCTGCAACTGCGGCTGCCTTGGCGTCAGCGCTAGCGCTGCTACCCACGACATTGTTCACCAGGCTGGTGGCGAATGCAGCGTTGTCCAGGAAATTGGGGTACGCAGCGGTAAACACCGCCTTGGTTGTGAAAGCGTTGACAACCTGCTTTGTCGTCATGCCGCCTGCAAGCGCAGTATCAAGCTGGTCCATGTAGGTAATGCCGGGGGCTGCATTGAATGCAATGGCGAAGAACCGATACATGTCAGTCTTCTGTGCGAGCGTCATAGCCATAAAGTTAACTCCTGTGTGTTGCCAATAAAGTAAGACCGACCCAGTTGGACCAGTTAGAGCGAGAGTTTAAGCTCAATCAACTTGCCGTTTGGTGATTGGCGTCACATTTTTTTTGGAAATGTGGGCTTTCTTCCAACACTTCCCACTGTAGCTGGCTCACAGCGACCGGCTGAAAGTGAGCTGCAACGTGGTGTCGCGGAACTCAAACAACGTCAGGTTGCTCCACCGGCGCCCGGTCTGCAGCTTGCCGCTGGCTTGCCAGCCGGCCACGGTGCCCCAGTCTTTTTGCAGACCCAGTTCCGCAAACAGCAATTGGCGCGTTGCGCCGTTTTCGAGCAGGGCGCTGTAGCCGGCAAAATCCTGCTGGGCCGACAGTTGGGCTTGAAAGGCTAGTGTTGAAGTTAGCGGTTGCTCTCTCACAAACCCATATCTTGTATATCCTGGAACACCGGAAATTGCCTTTTCTGCCTCGGCAAAGAGCAGCGTTTGGGCGCCAGCGCTGCTGGTCTGCAGATGCTCAAGGCGCAAGGCGTAACCCTGGCGCTCCAGTTGCGGCTCCTTGAAGGCCTGCGCCGTCAGGCGCCACGAATCAAAAGGCCAGGCCAGCCCGGCGCTGATGCGACTGTTGCCATCCACCGAGCGCAGCGTGGATGCAAAAGCCTGAACTTTTTCGCCGCCCAAGCTACCGTAGCAAAAAAGCAACAATTTATTTGCAAAATTTTGTTCAGATGCGCCCCAGCGCTGGTCTTGCGCGTCAAAACCAAAGAGGTTGGGTGCCAGATAGCTCAGACTGCTGATCACCAATGGCGCTGGCGCGATATTCTGGTTGACAGGCAAGTCGGTATTGCCGTCAGGCAGCGTGAGCGTCAGGTTGTTGATGTCGGCGCGCGCATAGGGGTTGCGCGAGTAGCCGAGCGCAACGCGGGCCTGGATGAGGGGCTGTGCGGCAGAAGGTGCGGATTGCGCGCCGGAAGGCATGGATTGCCGCGCTTCGCTCGCAATGACGCCAGGCGCCGGTGGCCCCTGCCTTAGCTGCGCCAGCAAGCCGGCCAGACGCTGGCGATGCGCATCGGGCGTGCGGGGGTCGTCAATCAGGCTCTCGATGAAGCCGCTGGCGGTCTCCATCTTGCCGCGCTGGGCCAGCAGCATGGCAAGTTGAATGCGCGCTTCGGCGTGCTCGGGGTTGAACATCAGCACGCGTTCAAAATGCAGTTCCGCCTCGGCCCAGGCCTGCTGACTCAAGGCGCTTTGGGCTTGTTGGTAGGACTTGTCGGCCTCGGCCTCGGCGCTGGCGCTGTCAGCCAGCGCAGCACCGCACAACAGGAGTCCTGCCAGACAGCTGGCCCGGGTGACCGCCGCGCGCACCATCAGAGTTCGGTCCGGTACAAAGACCTGGGTTGCGCCTGATCTGGCAGCAAAAACTGCCCGATCAAAACCAGTTTTTGCTTGGGCTGCGACTGCGCAACCTGCGGGCCTATGAGCAGTGGAGCGGCCAGTTCGTCGCAAAAAGGCAGCATGGCCAGCACGGTGTCAGCCACTGGCCCGAGCAAAAGCGGCCGCCGACTCGCCTGCGGCCCTGCGACGCCGAGCAGGAAGGCGCCAGACTCCAGCGCCGCCTGCAGGCCCAGCGGAAAGCGCAGACTCTCATTTTGTTGCAGCAGAGGGCGCAGTTCTTGCATCAGGGTCTGCGCCGCCTCAATGGCAGCGCTGCCGCATGGTGCATCGGCTTTCGGCCAGGCCATCAACAGCACCTCGCCACGCACGTGCTCCAGGGCACCGCCGTGGCTGCTGGCGGCGTGGTCGGCCAGCGTGCTGATGGCATGCGCCACACCCAGTGCCTGCAGGCTGTCCACGGCGCTGGTCCAGCGCTCCAGCCCCTGCACCCGCAGCGCCAGCAAGACGCCCTGACATGGCTTGCCCAGGCTCTCGCTGCCGGGTGTCTGAAAGGCGATTTCGCGCGCCAGCCTCTGGGGCAAGAAGCTCTCAAGGTGCAGCGCCAGTTGCTGCGCGCGGCGTCGCTCTGAGTCTGCCTTGGCTACCAGCACGCCAGCGCCAAACACCACCAGCGTCAAAGTTGGCGCAGCTACCGGCAGCATGACATCGCCCAGGCGCCCCAGCAAAGCCACCAGGAAGGGCACCAGCAGGGCCAGCGCAACGTAGGTGATGATGGATGCCAGGTTACGCTCGGGCCGCGCTATCGGCAAGAGCACCAGCACCACCAACAGGGTAAGCAGGGCAGCAAGGGTGACCGGCGCCTGTGGAGCAATAAGCCATTTGCCTTCAAGCGCGGCGCCGAGCAGTTCGCTGTGGACACTGACGCCCGGTGCGTTGGGGTGGCGCGGCGTGCTTACGGTGTCACCCACGCCGAGCGCCGATGCGCCAATGATGACGATCTGGCCCTGCAGCGAAGGCACTTCCGCGCTGGGTGCCAGCAGTTGCGACGCACTCACCGCCGGCCAAGCTGTGTGCTCTCTGGCATAGGGCACGCTGAGGTAGCCTTTGTCGTCGAGCGCAAAGCTCAGACCGGCGCGCTCCAGCCACTGCGTGGGACCGAGTGGAAAGCCCCCGGGCTTCACGACCCACGATGCCTTGGGCTCCAGCGCCATGGCGGCAGCAACGGCAAGCTGTGGGTAGTGCAGTTGCGCCTCATCGCACAGAACGGCAGGCAAGCGGCGCAGACGACCATCTTCATCCGGTGTGGAACTGATGTGCCCCACCCAGGCTGGTGAGAGCTCTTTGGAGACACCAAAATAGCCTTTGGTCTCTACGCGCAAGGAGCAAAACGGTGGCGCCTGATTTGAAGCCCTGAGTTGCCCGGCTTGCGGCGGATTGTGGATTTTGGGGTCCAGAATGAGCACCTGGCCCAGCACGATGTCGCTGCCAGCTCCGAGCTGCGCGGCAATGCTTTCGTTACCTTGCGCCGAGTCGGCAAAAAACACGTCCCACACTTGCAGCCTGGCGCCGCGCTCGCGCAGCGACTGCATGAGCCGCGCCATCACGGGGCGTGGCCAGGGCCACGGGCCAAGCTCGGCCAGACTGCGCTCGTCAATATCGACCAGGGTAATTTGAGCCGGCGCCGGGTGCTGCGGCAGGCTGCGAGTGAGCCAGTCGTGCAACTGCAGGTCAGCCCATGCCAGCAGCTTGAACTGCGCCAGCGTGGCGCTGCAAACCAGGGCTAAGGCAATGAGTACGAAGCGCCAACCCCAGTCACGAGCACCAGGCTTTAGCGCGCGTTCCACAGGGTGATACCTTTGAAGGCTCCGCCAGCGTAGTCACTAGAAAATAAAAGGCCGGCTTCCTTGCCGTTCAGGCTGACGGCGCCCGCCATCACCTGGCTTGCGCTTCGGGCACTAAAAATGCCTTCATCAGTCATCTTGCCGGCCATTTGCAGGGATGCAGAGCCGATCTGGGCTTGCGACACCGTCAGGCTGCTGCTGAAAGTTGCCTTGTCAAAATTGATGGACAGTGCCGGATTGGAAATCTGCGCAGCCAGCAACTGGCTCCCCTTCTGGTAATAAGCCTCACCCGAATGGATGTCAAACTGCACTTCACCCTTCAATGAGGAAGAGATACTTTGCGTCGGCCCGGTGCGCCACAGCGCGTACTGACCGAGTTCGCCGACGGTCACGCTTCGACCGTCTTTGGCGGTGTCATATGGAACCCATAACTGCAGGGGCAACTGGTCGGCGCTGGTAAAGCGCCCCCACACCAGTTGGCGCGAGAGGTCGGGCGTGTTTTTGAGCACCAGTACGGGCGGCGCAACAACCACTGGCGCTACCGGCGTCACCGGCGCTGCCGGCGGCGTCACAACCGCCACTGGCGGAGGCACGACCACTGGCGCTGCGGGTGGCGTTTCAACGACCACAACTGGCGGCGGTGCAACGACCACGATTGGCGGTGGTGCAACGACCACGGCTGGCGGCGTGACGACCACGGCTGGAGGTGTAACAACCGCCACTGGCGCTGCGGGCGCTTGCGAACCAACGGTTTTCAGGTCGTTCAGTGTGGCCGCAGCAACCGGCATGGAGTTGGACGGCTTGCCCGCGTCATCGGGTACGCGCATGCCCTGCGAAAAGGATTCAGTAATGCCGGTGGGCTTGGCCGGTACATCGGCCAGCTTGACCGGCTCGGGCGCCTTGGCCATGACCGGTGCCGGCGTAGCAGCCGGAGCCGCCGCGCTCACCTTGGCCAGGCTGATGCCAAAGAGGCGCTCAATCTCGTCGGCGGCCACCACACGGCGCTCGATCTGGCCACCAGCGAGCACTCTGAGGTAGCGTGCCGAATCGGTGGCGGAGATGTCGGCCAGCGGTGCGCAATTGCCCGTCTGCGCCAGACCCACGCAGGCCGTGAGATTGGAGAGCACAACAATCTTGCCCTCCTGCACAAAAGTTTCTACGGCATCAGACGACGTCTTGGCCAGAAAGTCTGTGCCTCGCACGCCGATGGAAGCGATAGGCGTATTGAGGCGGTAGCGTTCCGGCTGCATGCGCGCTGCCTGCCCTGAAATCTGGCGAATGGCGCCGCGCACCAGTTCCAGATCGAGGTGACTGTTGAGTCCGGCCGGATCGACCTTGTATTGTTTGACCAGCAGTTCGGAGTCGGCGCGCAGCGAGATGCGGCCCTCGTCCACAAATACTATGATGGCAACTGCATCGCCTCCGGTAATAATACGGTCACCTTCGGAAATGGGGGTGCCCAGACGAAGCGGTGCAGCCTTGCCTTCGGTGTCGACGCGCTTGGCCTCACCCACCGACAAGGCGATGCGTCCTACCGGTGCCGGTGCTGCGTTTGCCTGTGACACGGCACCCAGCAGCAGCGCCAGAAACAGTTTTACTAACCATGCACGAAGCATTATTCGCTCCAGAAGTTTGGACCCAATTGGCGTTTGATTCTACCGGATACCCCCTAATTTCAAAAGCCTGAGATGCCCGTTTCAGAGATCGTCCTCAAGAATTGCAGCCTGTTCAGGCGCGCCACACCGGGCGTGTTGCAGCAGGCCGCGAGCCAGATGGACATCCTGCAACTCAAGAAGCGCGAAGTGTTACTGGTCAATGGGCGCGCGTTTCGCGGACTGGGCCTGGTGCTGCAGGGGCGGCTGCAGGCCATGGACTACACGATTGACGGACGCGAGGTAGCGCTGACCACGGTGGACAGCGGCGAGGCGTTTGGCCAGGCCAACCTGATTGCGCCGCGCCCGGTCGATCTGACCTGGGTCGCGGTGAGCCAGAGCACGCTGGCTGTGATGCCGCCGCAGGCAGCCATTGAGCTGTTGCGAAACTCCGACATGAGCATGCAGGTGGCGGTGGATCTGGCGCAGCAGGTTTGTGAATTCCTGAGCTGGCAAAAGATTTTGTCGGTGCATCCGATCAGCGCGCGCGTTTGCGCCTGGCTGTGCTGGGCAGCGGCGGGCAGTCAGGGCCTGGTGATTCCGCGCCAGGCCGAGTTGGCCTGGCGCCTCAGCACCACGCGCGAGTCGATCACCCGAACCTTTCAGCGCCTGCAAACCGAGCGAATCTTGCGACGCGATGGTGAGAGCTGGCTGATTGAAGACCCCGACGCATTGCAGCAAATGGCTTTGGGCGACAACAAGGGCGCGGAATGAACCAGCGGGTTGCCGACACTGAGGGCGCAACTGTCTGGACCGTCGAGGCATGGCGCGGTCTGGCGGCGTGGATGGTGGTTTGCTCGCATTACTGGGCCACTGCCGACAGCAGTTGGCAGATATTGCGGTTTACTTTCACAGGAGTGGACCTGTTCTTTGTGCTCAGCGGCTTTGTCTTTGCACCCTACTTTTTTGACCGGCCACTGCGCGCCGGCGCGTTTGCGCTACGGCGGTTCTTTCGAATTTACCCGGCCTACCTGCTGGCCCTGTTGATTTACTTCGGCATGAAGCTGCAGGCGGGCCAGCCGTTGGCTTACTGGTGGCAGCACCTGGTGTTTGCCTACCTGCAGTCACGCGAAATGGCGTTTTACTACAACCCGGTGTTCTGGAGCCTGCCGTCGGAGGTGGAGTTCTATCTGCTGCTACCCCTGCTGAGCTGGTGCTGCCGGGGACGACTGATGAATTTTGTGGCACTTGCGCTGAGTGCGCTGGTGCTACGGGTGCTGATTGGCTATGCGTCAAACACGGCGATGCAAAACGACGCCTATGTCTGGATGCACCACCTGCCGGGCATGCTGCTGGAGTTCCTGCTGGGTGGCGGCGCCTGGTGGCTGTCGCAGCGCGGCCTGCGCGGGCGCACGCGAGCCCTGCTGCTGGCCAGTGGTGTAGCACTGTGGTGGGTGCTGGCGTGGTATTTTGCGCAGGCAGGTGATGCTGGCATTGAGGCCAGTTGGGCGCGCGGCCAGCTGGGCTGGTTGGCCGCGCTGAGCTTTGCCTGCCTGGTGACGGCAAGCATGGGCGCATCGACCTCATCGAACACCGCGCCACCAGCTTTGGGCTTGAGTTCTGTGAAGAGCGCACCTCCAGCTTTGGTCTGGGCCGCGCTGTGGGCCGGGCGGCTAAGCTACGGCAGCTATCTTTTTCATATTGCCGCACTGCACTTGCTGCAACCCTACGGTAAGTTTCTTGGCGTGATTGACGTCACTTTTGCGGCTGCGCTGTTGACGCTGCTTGTCTCCTGGCTGAGTTACCGCCTGTGGGAAAACCCTTGGCGCAGGTTCGGACGCAGGCTGGCTGGCCGTTGAGGTTTAGCTCCCTCTTGTCATCCCGTGCCCGATCTTGTCATCGCGGACTCCTTCTTGTCATCCCGCATGAGGAAGCTGTCATCCCGGACTCCATTGTCATCCCGGACTTGATCCGGGATCCAGTGCCCCCCAGCCCAGTGCCCCGCGCTGCGCCACAATCACCCAATGGACTACTTCGTCTACGTCATGGCGAGCCAGAAGAATGGCACCTTGTATGTGGGCGTCACCAACAACCTGGTACGCCGCGTTTACGAGCACAAGAACAATCTGGTCGAGGGTTTTACCAAGCAGTATGACGTGCACACACTGGTCTGGTTCGAATCGACCCCTTCGATCGAGGCAGCCATCGCGCGAGAAAAACAGCTCAAGAATTGGAAGCGCGAGTGGAAGCTCGCACTGCTGGAGAAAACAAATCCAGACTGGCGCGACCTGTACGACAGCCTGCTTTGAGTCGTCAATCCCTGGATTGCGGGTCGTGGCCCGCAATGACAATTCAGTTGTCATCCCGGACCTGATCCGGAATCCAGTGCCACGCCACCGCTGGATTGCGGGTCGTGGCCCGCAATGACGAACCAGAGGACCTTACTCAAAAAACGTCGGTATCGCCGGGCTGGAAAGCAGGACTTGGTTCGTCGTTATGCCAGTGCGCGAGTTTGAATTCGCCGCCAACCACCGGCTCCACCGCTGAGTCCTGGCTACCCTGAAACAACCAGCTGTAGATGGGTGGCAGCACCGGCGTCGAGCCTGCGATGGCCAGCGCCAGCACAGCCACCATCTCCGACGCATTCGTCTTGGCAGGCAACAAGGCATCAACGACACAAATTTCGCCATTGGGCATGATGCGCGTGATGAACCAGCCGTGGTCTCTTGACAGGTGACTGAGCAGCCAGAGCTGGTAGCTGTGGACCGGATGGTCGCGGTAGCGCCAGGCCAGGTAGGCGCCGTTACGCAGGATGCTGGGGCGGTGAATTTCAGCGATGCGGCGCGACCAGACTTTGTCGAGCCGGGCAGTGTCCCAATCGATGCTGTGGGCGCGCCACAAGGCACTGCCCCAAGCGGACGATGCGGCTGGCGCAAAGTAGGCCGGGCGGTAATGCTGCAGCACCCGGTAGTAGCCCAGGCGGATGCCTAGCTTGAACTGGCGCACACCCGCAAATCCGTAGGCGTAGGGCTCGGTAAATCGCTTCGCCACGGTCTCCTGCATGGCGCGCATGAGGCGCGGGTAGACCGTGCTGACCGAGTAGCCGCCACGGGCGGCGCTGTCGACCATGAAATCGCTGAGCTGCACCATGGAGCGCGAGGCACCACACATGACGCCCGGAAAAACCGAACCGCCGGTGTGGGCCAGCAATTCACCGCTGGCGCCACGGGCGATCAGGTTGATGCCTCCCAGACGCGGCCCCTTCAGGTACTTCCAGCGCCAGTGCTCTGGGGTGATGGCGCTGCCGAAAACGTTTTGAAAGAGTAGGCAGGCCTCGGCGATGTCGACCGCTTCGAGTTCGCAGATCACGGGAGTCATTTGGCAGTGGACGACCAGTCAGCGTTGATCAGGAAATAGCCCTGATCGCTGCCGTCGTGGTGCAACTGGATGTAGGCAACCGGGTCAATCCACTGGTACACGTGGATGCCGCGCTCGCACATCAGGTAGGCGCCAACGCGAAAGCGCCCCTTGTTAAGTGGAATATTTTCAAGACGGATTTCGGCGCTGCCGTTGCCCTGACTGTCGCGGGCAAACACGTGGCCACGCGCACAGGCCAGGTGCGTGGCCAGGATTCGGCCAGATTCGGAAGACAGAACCAGTGCAGCTGACGGGGCGGGCTGCGTCGGGTCGCTGCGAAAGTCAATGCGCATTCTCAGAGTTGAAACGCCGGATACGCCAAACAGTTCCTGCCCCTGGTGCTCGTCGAGGCTGACGGCGACCGATTCAATACGTGCGTGACCGGTTGGCGGACTCAGCGCAGGGCTTACGGCTTCTGCTTCGGGCTCGGCGCTGGTCGTTGCCGTCGCAGCCGTCGCTGCCGTTGCGGCCGCTGTTGCCGCAGCTGCAGCGTCGGCCAAGGCCATGGCCATGGGCGAGGTCTCGGGGTCGGCAGAGGCAATGACCGGTGCGCTGGGGTCCGCCAGGGAATCGAGAAACTCCTGGTAAGTGGAGAGCACCTGGGACACAGGTCCGATTTTTTGCACGCGGCCCTGATGCAGCCAAATCGCGCGATCACAGAAGACCTCGACGTGAAACAGTGTGTGCGAGCAGAACAGGACGGTGGCGCCGCGCTCCTTGATTTTCATGACGCGGTCGAAAGAGCGCCGCGCAAAAGCGCCATCACCGACCGACAGGGCCTCGTCGATGATCAGCACATCCGGATCAACGCTGGTGGCGATGGAAAACGCCAGGCGTACATGCATGCCGCTGGAGTAAGTTTTGATGGGTTGATCGATGTGCACGCCGATTTCCGCAAAGGCGATGATCTCGTCGATTTTCTGGTCGATCTCGCGTTTATTCAGGCCCAGCGTGGCGGCGTTGAGATAGATGTTTTCGCGACCTGTGAAGTCAAGGTTGAAGCCCGAACCGAGTTCAAGCAGGGCAGCGATGCGGCCATGCGTTTTTAGCGAACCACTGCTCGGCAAGATGGTTCCGGCGATGAGTTGCAGCAAGGTGGATTTGCCGGCGCCGTTGACGCCGACGACACCCAGCACCTCGCCCTTTTTCAGACTGAAGTCGATATCGGAGACGGCTGTGAACTCCTTGAAGTACTGCCGTTTGCCGCCCCACAGAATCTGCCAGAGGCGGTCTGAGGGCTTGTCGTACAGTCGGTAGGTCTTGCCGACGTGGTCGACCGAGATCGCAACTTCAGAGGACATCGGCAAAGCCCTTTTCGAGTCGCAAGAAGACGTATCTCCCCAAAAGTAGCAGCAGGATCGAAGCGACAGCATGCAGGCACAAGGCGTTCAAACTTGGCAAGCTGGCTTCAAGCAACAAGGAGCGCAATGCCTGCGCACCCCAGCCAATCGGATTGAGTTCAAACCAGGGTTTGAGGTAGACCGGAACGGCCGTCGCGGGGTAGAAGATGGGCGTGAGAAACATCAGCATGTTGGTCAGCGCAGGCATGACTTGCCCGATATCCCGGAGGTAAATGCCCAGGCTTGCCAGCAGCAGGGCCAGCGCCAGGCCGTAAAGGATGAGCGGCAACAGGAACACAGGCAGCCAGAGCATCACCCAGGACGCATGCCTGAAGAGGGCGGCCAGCAATATCAGTGAGACGCTGCCGACGGCGATGTGAACCAGCGCACTACCGACGGTAACGGCGGGCAGCAGCAGGAGCGGAAAGCGGACCTTTGTCACCAGATTGGGTTGCGACAGGATGGCACTTGGCGCGCGAGCCAACACCTCTGCGAAGAAGTTGAACACGGCCAGCCCGGCGAAGACGTTCAGACCGTAGTCCATGGCGTCGCCGTTGGAACCCGTGTTGGGCCAGCGCATTTGCATGAACTCATAAAAAATCAGGGTGAAGACAGCTATCTGGGTCAGCGGCTGAAGAATCGGCCACAGCAGACCCAGGACCGAGCCGCGGTAGCGACCTGCCACATCGCGCCTGAGCCATTGCCAGTACAGATAGTGATGCTTGAACATGGAGGTTTTGTTGACGCTCGTGGCAGGGTCACGAGGGTGGGATTTTATTCCTGATTGTCTCTGCGAACACAGCGCACTGCCGTGCATCTGTAAAATGGTTGGCAATGCCTACCTACGAGCCTGATTTGGAGAATCTGCAGCGCACTGCGGATCATTGGGATACATGGCAACGTGATCTGCCCGCAACTCCGGGCCGCTACAACGACTGGGGCGATCATCCGACAGTTTTTCAGGCGGTCATGCGGCACGTGTTTGGCAGAGCGGATGTTGATTTTTTTTCTTTCCTGAAAGAAAGATATCCCGGCTGCTCTCAAGGCCACGCGCTTAGCCTGTGCTGCGGCGACGGGGCTTTTGAGGAACAGTTGCTGCAAAGCGGCGTGTTTGGCCAGATTACCGGGCTCGAACTGTCTCCCCAACGCATTGCCCATGGCAAGATCCGCATGTCTGAGTGCAAAAATGGTGAGGTCCAGCGATTGCACTTTATGCAGCAGGACGTCAACCTCGGCAGTTACGGCGAACAGTGTTTTGATGTCGTTTTTGCAAAAGCCGCGTTGCATCACATCAAGCAACTGGAGCGGGCGATGGACGGAATTCGACGTTGCCTGCGACCGGGCGGCCTGCTGATCACAATTGATTTCTTCGGGCCGTCGCGGTTTCAATGGACCGAGGCTCAACTCGAGGCATGCAATTGGTTTTGGACGCACCGTGTTCCACCAAACCTGCAAAGGGGACCTGATGGTCGTGCGGTCGGCGCAATTACCCGGCCGACTTTGGATGCGATGATTGCGATGGATCCGTCGGAGGCGGTTCGCTCCGGAGAACTGCACAGCATGCTTCGGGACCAATTCGATGTTCTGGAAGACTTTGCTTTGGGTGGCACGGTGGTGCATTTGCTGCTGTCTGAGGGCAGGGTCAACCATTTCGATGCGTCGAACCCGCTGCACAATGCGGTGCTGGAAGAGGCCGTGACATTTGAACGGCAATTAATTTCGAATGGCGCCTTGAATAGCGATTTTCGATTTGTCGTGGCCACGCCCAAGGCAAGGGAGTCATGCGCTTGAATTCGATGCCTGCGCTGGAGCCGCCAGGTGAATCGGATCTGGTTCCCTATGACGCCTGTTCAGTTTTACCCGCCCAAGCTGTGCTGGTGTTGGCGCCGCATCCGGACGACGAGGTGTTTGGCTGTGGTGGCGCGATTGCCCAACACGTCAAGAGCGGGCATCCTGTCTGCGTGGTGGTTTTGACCGATGGCGCGCTTTATGCCGACTCCGATGTGCGCCAACGCGAAAGCGTGGCAGCGGCGCAGATACTGGGCTACGGTACGCCGGAGTTCTGGGGCTTACGGGATGGAGGCTTGAGCTACTCTGATGAGTTGGCGCAACGTCTGGCGGACAGGATTGCACAGTGCGGTGCCGATCTGGTTTACGCCCCATCACCTTGGGAAAATCACCCGGACCATAGACAAGCACAGCTACTGGCCACACAAGCGGTGCGCCGCTCAGCGCCGAATGTGCGTCTGGCTTTTTACGAAGTGGGGGCAGCGCTGCGACCCAATGTGTTGCTCGACATCACCACCGTGCTGGAAACCAAGGCAGCGGCCATGCGCTGCTTTGCGTCGCAACTGGAGCGCCAGAACTATCTGGGCCACATCCAGGCGCTGAACTTTTACCGCACCTACACGCTGGGCGCTGAGGTCAAGGCAGCGGAGGCTTTCTGGGTCGCGCCGGGCTGAATTCAAAGTTCGTCATCCCGGACTGATAGCTTGTCATCCCGGACGCGGCAGTTGTCATCTTGAACTCGCAGTTGTCATCCCGGACCTGATCCGGGATCCAGTGCCAGACTACCACTGGATTGCGGGTCAAGCCCGCAATGACAACTTGGCGCCGCAATGACAACTTGGCACCGCAATGGCAATTTGGCGCAGCAATGACAATTTGGTGACGCAACGACAACGCTGCATCCATTCATTTCAAGCGCGTCTTGAGCCAGCGCAGCGGCGCTGTGATGCGCCAGGAAGTCGATGATCGAATCTCCTGCAGCTGGGCTTGCAGGAGCGCGATTTCTGCCTGATTCTTCTGCACTTCAGCGCTGGCGCTGTGGTAGAGATCGCAGATTC
This sequence comes from uncultured beta proteobacterium, assembly GCA_903927295.1. Classification (GTDB taxonomy): domain Bacteria; phylum Pseudomonadota; class Gammaproteobacteria; order Burkholderiales; family Burkholderiaceae_C; genus Rhodoferax. The sequence continues at coordinate 13,930 of CAIYMN010000068.1, forward strand.
CCTTGAAGTCGTCCGGTGTGAGACGCATCCACTTGGCAAACAGGGCACGGGTAGCGCGGCGCACCGCCTCCATGTCGGGCGCTTGCGGCGAGACGCCCGAAGTGCCGCCGGTGAAATAGGTGGCAGTGACCTGATTGCTGTAAACAAACTTTGCGTGCTGGGCCAACTGCAACCAGAAGTCCCAGTCTTCGTAGGTCTCCAGTGTCTCGTCGTAGCGCGCGTATTGCAGCAACTGGCGCGGAAACAGGGGCGCATGAATCGGGATGAAGTTGCCGGCCAGCAACTGGGCCGTGCTGTACAGCGGCGCACCGAAGATGCGCGAGATTTTCTGTTCGCTGTCGCCGCGTTCCATGCAGCGCACGCCGGCGTAGGCCACGCTGAGCTCGGTCTGCGCCTGCAGCACTTTGAGCAGTGCACTCAGATGCTCCGGGTCCAGCGTATCGTCGTCGTCAAGAAAGGCCAGGTACTCGCCCAAGGCAGCATCCAGCCCGGCATTCGCGGCCTGCGGTCTTGAGAGCGGTGGGCCGCCCTGATTGACAAGGCGAAGCGGGAAGCGTCCGCAATTCGCACCCGGATCGCGATGCTGGCCGCCTTTGGCGTTGACGAGAACCACTTCGACATTGTCAAAGGACTGCTGTGCCAGCGATACCAGCGCCTCGCCCAGCACCGCGCGGTCCATGCTGCGGATGATGACACTGACCAGAGGCAAAGATGCCTGCGGCTCAGAGCTCTGCATGCTGGTTCTCACGCATCCAGGCCAGTGTGTTGACCAGCGCGTCATGGAAAGAAACCTCTGGCGCCCAACCAAGTTGCTGGCGCGCACAGGAGATGTCGAGCACGTTGACCGGAACATCAAAATTACGGGCAGGCTCGTAGCTGCGCGTGACGGGTCTGCCCAGCAACTTCTCCATGGCAGCGAGGATATCGTTGAGGCTCAACCCCTGGCCGGAGCCGATGTTGAAGACGCGTTGACTGCCCTGCCATGACATGGCTTTGATGAAGGCGCTGATGGCATCCTTGATGTAGATGTAGTCGCGCCTTACGCTGCCATCGCCCCAGATGTGGATGGTCTCGCCGTGCAGGGCCCGGTGCAAGAATACTGCCACTGCCCCCTGCGCTGCGCTGACCCGCTGGCGCTCACCAAAGGGGTTGGCCAGTCGCAGGACGCAATACTCCAAGCCATGCAGTTCCTGGTACATGTGAAGGTACTTTTCGATCGCCAGTTTGGCAATGCCGTAGGAGACCAGCGGCTGCGTGGGATGTGATTCGGCGATCGGCAAGGACTGCGGCAATCCGTAGACCGTGCCACCGGAAGAAGCAAAGATGACGCGGCGCACACCGTTCAGACGAGCAATATCGAGCAGGCGAAGTGTACCGATGATGTTGCTCTCAACGTCGTAAACGGGGTTGTCGTTGGACGACTTGGGCAGCGTTGCCGATACGAGGTGAAAGACAACTTCGCTGCCAACAACAGCAAGTGCAAGTTCGTCCTGATTCAGAAAATCGCCCTCGAACCACTCAATGCGCGGGTCGGCTCGAAGTTCTGCCGGCAACAGCAGGTTGGGTCGATCAAAAATCCTGACCTGATGACCTTCGGCCAGCAAGCCCTGAGCCAGGTGGGAACCTATGAAACCGGCGCCACCCAATATCAGGCATTTCATTGTTCCTGACTCCTGGCTGCGCCAAGCTCGCCGTAAACAGCCAGCAGTTCGTCGGTATAGGAAGCAATGGTTTTCGGCATGCGCGCCCTTTCTGAGAGGCGGGTCAATTGCCCGCGGTCTTGTGCCAACCGGCTGATTATCTCTGCCAGGCGATCGACATTCCCAGGAGGGAAAAGGTAGCCGTTGTCATCATGGGTGATCAATTCGGCAACGCCGGCGACGTTGGAGCCTATCACCGGCAGACGCGCAGCCTGCGCCGAATAGATAACAAGCGGTGCGTTTTCGAACCAGATCGAGGGGACCACCAGAACATCGAGTTCTGACAAGACGTTGCCAATGTGTTCGTTCGCAAAGCTGCCGCAGAACTCAATGCGATGGTCGTCGCCAGCCATGGTCTTGAGCTTGTCCACATAGTTGGGAAAGTCAGAGTGCCGCCCGTAGATTCTTGCCACCAGATCGACTTGTGCAAGTTTGCGCACAGCCTGAATCAGCACATGTGGGCCCTTGTGCTCGCCAATGCCGATCACACCCAGCACCAGTGGCCCGCCGTTGCGCGGGGCTCGCGCGGCCAATGCCGGCAGTCTGATTCCGTAGGAACAATATTGGGTGCGAACCGCCTCAAGCCCATGTTGCAGCAGTGTCTGTTGCATGACCCGCGTGGGTACCAGCACGCGTTTGATTCGATTGAGCCTCTCTGTCAGGAACTTTTCTCTTCGCGACAAGGCCGCTACGAGCCGGGACGGACCCAATTGCCTGAAGGCCGGTAGCAAGGCAACCCGAACCGCCCCATGCACAATGGCCTCGGGCAATCGACTGAGGAGATCGGCAGTGCGTCCGGGCGCCTTCAGGGCAGCGAGATGGCGGACACAGTTGGCGCCAATTGAATCAGGTCCGGCGCACATGCTGCCGTCTTCCAGCCGTAATTGCGCGGTGGGACAGACAAACCAGAAATCGGTTGGTGTCAGCACGGTCGGTATGCCACGCTGCACGCAGACGTCGATAACGGAGGCAGAGATCCGCATCAGATGGAAGAAGTGCACTACATCGGGCTGGAATCTGTCAAGCAGGGCGGTGAAATGTTCGGCCGCCAGCTGGTTGTTGTACTCCTGCTCGGCCACGTTGTTCTGAGCACCCATGGGGCGGTGGGCGTGCTTGAAGCGGCTAACGCTTATGCCATCAAATTCATAGCTGTCGAAGCGCTGCTTGTCAGGGATGTCTGCGGCGGCTGGAAACCCGGTAAAAACCTGAACGTCATGCCCACGCGACTTGAGCTCCTGTGCTGTGTGCAGCGTGAGAATCTCGGTGCCGGAAAAGTAATCGGGCAAGAACAGATGGGCCAGCAGCAGTATCTTCATTGGCCATGACCGGCAGACCGATGACGCGCCTCAAGCTTGTCGAGCAGCCAGCGCGCCAGAGCACGCAGGCGGGTACTGCGCAGCAAAGCCGAACCCAGGCGACTGGAGCTCACCACGGTCCACAGGCGCACCAGGCCGTTGATGGGTATCGGAGCCGGGGCAGCGCTGGACGAAGCGTTTGCATCCTTGCTGCGCCACAGCCAATCCACGGCTTCACCGAGACGCTTGTATTCGAACGCCAGTGTGGCGAGCTCGCGCCCCATGGCCAGGCCGATGACCGGCCGCGGATTTGACAGCCGCAGTTGATGGGCTTCGTCAAAAATGGCCTGCAGATTTCGGATCGTGCCTTCCCATGAAAGTTTGGACAAGGAAACTGCCCTGCTTTGCTTTGCCATGGCGCGCAGGTGGTCGGGGTCAGACAGGAGCTGCGCCAGTGCGGCCACGTAGGCCTGAAGTTCATCACTGCCATGGGGAATCAGGAAGCCAGCGTCGCCGCTGACAATTTCGTCCTGACCACCGACCCGGGCCACCACCGGCACAACACCGGCGGCCAGGGACTCCAGCAGTGCGATGGAGATGCCTTCATATTGCGAGGGCATCAAGAAAATGTCGGCAGCGCTCAAGACCTCAAGCCACCTCTGGTGAGAAACCGTGCCAAGCATTTGCACACAGTCGATGAGCTTGTGCTGCGAAAGCAGTGCTTCAAAGGACGCTCTAAGCTCGCCGTCACCAATCACCAGCGCGCGAAACACCAGCCCCTGATCGCGAGTTGCGGAGAGAATCTCCGCCAACAATACCGGCCTCTTTTGTTCGCAAATGCGCCCGGCAAACACGATGACGGGAATTTCTGCCTGAATACGGAGTTCGTCTCGCACTCTGCTTCTTGACTTGGCGGCATCTCCTGACGGGCGCGACTGCAGCCCTGTGTAGAGCACGCGGATGCGCTCACGGTCGGCGCCACGGCCCTGCATCCAGTCCGCCAGATGGCTGGTGGTGACGATGTTGAGATCGAGTGCATCCTGGTAGCCGACCCCGAACCTGGGATGGCCGCCATTGAGCCAATGCGGCTCTTCGACGTGGCACATGTCGAGAAAGGCGACGTGAGGAAAAACAGATCTCAGAAAAGGCAACAACTGGTAGCCGATGGTGCTGCCGCTAACCAGCACTGTGTCGATCTTGCGTGAGCGGATCAGATAGGCAAGAAATCTGGGGTAATCAGATGGATGGAGAAAGTTGGGCAGCACAAACACGTCAGGTGTCAGGCGCGTAAATTGATGCTCCCAAACATGGCTGGCCGTCAAGGTGGCGCATACAGTCACCTGGTGACCCTGGCCGGTCAAGCCCTCAACCAGTTCCAGGTTCACCCGGTCGGCGCCACCGGTCACCATCCACGGGACGATGAACATGATGCGCCGCCCGTCAGGGTTGGCCGCTAGCGGATTGACTGCCAGAGCTTCGGTATTGATTGTTTCAAAAGGCGATGGGTGACGGCGAACCGGTTCGGGGAAATGCTTTTCCAGACCATCGTATTTGCGCCGCATCAAGGCTTCAAACTGGTTGTTGACATCGCCCGAGCGCATGATCTGCTCGAAACGACCATCGCCACGCTTGCGGTACCACTGCAGGAACTCAGGCAGCGTGTAACCCCAGTGTCCGGCCTTGGCCATGGCGAGCCAGAAGTCCCAGTCTTCATGACCAAACCGGATGGATTCATCGAAGCCGCCACAGTCGGCATACGCGGTGCGCCGAATTACCGATATGGGTGGCCCGCTATTGGCCTGCAGATGCGCTTTGCCACGCTCAAAGCCGGTAGTCCACAGGTACTCCTGATCACCGAACACAACGGACTGCGAATTGCAAAAGGCAAATTCCGGATTTGAATCAAGAAACCATACAGACTTTTCCAAGTAGGTGGGCTCCACCATATCGTCGCTGTCGAGCAGGCAAAGATAGCGGCCTGTGGTGTTACGAAAAGAAGTGTTGCGCGCAGCCCCAGGGCCTGCATTGACCTGACGCAGCACTTTGATACGCGGATCCTTCCCGGCAACGCGGGCCAGGCGGCTGACAGACTCCTGGTCAGTGGAGCCGTCGTCAACAATCACCCATTCCCAGTTCTGCAAAGACTGTGCCTGCAGCGACACAAATGTTTCCAGGAAAATTTCTTCGGTGTTGTAGTAGGGGGTGATGATCGATACGTCAACACCTTCTTTGAGCGCGGCTTCTTGCTTGTAATTTTGAGGAACGACCCTGCGACCGGGAAGGTCGGAATAATCGGGTTCCAGATAGTTCACCATATCGTGCAAGCGTAGTTTTCGGACTTCTTCATCAGGAACGGGCTCCTGCTTTCCTGTCTCTCAGGGTCAGTACCGGCTTTTCAATAGCGAAATAGGTACACGATGAAAGGATGTAAACCAAAGCATAAAACATCGGATACGCCAGCCACGGATTGGGGTAAATCGAATCGAACAGCCGCGCTTTCTGAAGCACGATCATGCCGAGCATAAAAGCAAAAATGTGCGCCAGATACATCGAGTAGGAAATCTGGCTTGTGTACTTGATGAATCTGTTGAGCAGTGGCAGCCTGCTCGGCACCAGACTGCTGAAAAATGGAATCAATCCCGCAAAGGCAATGGCTGAAACCGAGAAGTACAGTGACGCGACGATTCGCGATTCAGCCCATCCGAAGTAGTGCAATTTGGTGCAAATCAGGCAAGCAACTACCAGTGCCAGAAACCAGGCCCACAAACTTGTCAAACGTTGAAATATTGGGCGATGCCACTGACTCAGATAGGCCATCAGCACGCCGTATCCGATGCTGTCGAGCCGAAATACCATGACGTGCCTGAGCCCCTCGTCGAGGCTGCCAAATTCGTGGGATTCACCTGCCAATACCAGACGCAGCAGCGGCGGAAGCAGTACAAAACCGGCAATGGTAATCACTGCTGCCTGGCGTGGGCTCCTGCCCAGTCCGATGAAGAGCAGGAGCAGAAGAGGGAACGAAAAGTAGAACCATTCTTCAACCGCCAGACTCCAGGTCAATCCGTAGAAATCGGGCATGGTCCACAGCAGGTTTTGCGCGAAAACCAGGTAGGAAAGTTTTGAACCTATGGAGGCGGCACCAGTCCAGTCGAATTGGAGCGAAACGAAAAAGAAGAAGAAGTACAAAGGCAGGGTACGCATCCAGCGGCGATACCAGAATCGAAACAAGCCGCTCTCTTGCTCCTGTGGCCAGTGTGCCGACTCCTGCAACAGGATTCGACCAATCAGGAAACCGCTCAGGCAGAAAAACAGGTCCACACCAAACAAACCAATGAACCCAAACGAGGCGAGCAAAGCATTTGGTTTGGAGTGTTGCAGCATGTGGCCAGTCACGACGAGAAGAACAGCCATCGTCCTGCATACGTCCAGACCAAACATTCGATCGCTGGCCTGAACGCCGCTGTGCACGGGATCAACAACACCGGGCGTTGTCATCTTTTTTGCAGGCTTGCATCTAGCAGGAATGAGCGCGACCAGCTTATGTCACAACACCGGCCGGCGGGCATCGTAAATTGCCCGATGCTTATCTGTTTTACCGGGATATCGGGAAACTTCTTCTCAAGCACGCAGAACCTGCTGCCGCCCAGATTCAGTTCCCTGCCTTTTTCCTGTGCAAGATCAAAATCCAGGTTGATGTACTTCGCGGGCACTTTTTCATTGCCGGATTCCGGATAAACGTGCAGAAAGAACTTGTCCTGGTATGGCTGCACATCGCACTGGGGCCACGCCAGGGAAATCCCTTTTGCACCAACCTGCAACATGAGTCCTGTCGACGATTGCTCAGCCGTGGCGGCACCTTGTGAAGGGATTTTTTCCGCCAGAAAAGACGCCTGGCCTCGTTCTGCAGATCGTGCAAGCACGACGGCCGATGCAGCGATGACCGCACATCCAGCGACGATCGCCAGTATTCTCAAGTCGATCTTCAAGAGATGGTCTCCATCATTTCGGGACAGCGTCATCGTGCCCCGGTGAAACGTAAGTCAGCTCAAGCAATTTTGTGCGCACCAGCAACCGGAACAGCGGCTTGTTCAAAAGTCCATCCAATGCAGCCCGGCACCTGGCCAGTTCTTCACCCGAGTTGGTAGCGACCTGTTGCCATGCATCGCGCTGTTCGAGCAACCAGGTATTGCCAGCGCGCATCTCATCGAGAGCGTGTGTCAGCGACTTTGCGTTCTCTTCCTGCACCCGCGCCATCTGCTCCCACGCATTGCGCTGTTCAAGCAGCCAATTCTTGGCAGCCCCCATTTCGTGCAGCGCCTGTGTCACTAGTCGACTCTGCTCTTCTTTGGCCAATGCTGCCCTCTCCCAGGCATTGGCCTGTTCCAGCAGCCACGTGTTGCCAGCACGCATTTCATCGAGGGCACCCATCAGCGATTTCGCCTGTCCCTCTTGCGCAAGCGCTGTCTGCTCCCACGCGTTTCGCTGTTCAAGCAACCAGTCGTTGCCAGCACGCATTTCCTGAAAGGCCCGCGTCAGTGACCTGACCTGCTCCTCCCGCGCCTGTGCTGTCTCTTCCCAGGCATTGCGTTGTTCGACCAGCCACTGAATATCGGCCTTCAGTCGTGCCTCGTCCGCGGCCTCTTGTTCGCGCCGCAGAAAAACCTTGCGCGCCGCAGCGAAACGTTGCAGCAACGGCTCGGCACTTCCGTGGGCAATCCAATCGACACCGAGCAGTGCCAAAAAGCCCTTGAACTCATTCGGCAAGGCGACCGCTACTGCCGGGACTTCTTGTGTCGGTCTGTCCTCAAGCAAGACCAGGAATTCTTCAACCATTTCCAGAAGGTCTTGCTGGCCCAGCACTTCTGCATAGCGCGCCAGGGCGTTGCGCCACGGCTCACGCACGGTCTCGCTGCGCCATTGCCGATGAAGAAAGTAGGCAAATACGGCCGAGCGCTCAATGTCTTCCCGGGCCTTGCTCTCGGAGATCGTATTTTTCTCGTGCAGGCGATAAGCCACCAATGGCTGGTCCAGAAAAGTGATCCTCTTCTTTCCCAAGACCACTCGAAGGATGAACTCCAGATCGTGCGTGTATCGCAATGGCGCGAACGTGCCGACCGATTCGAAGACGGAGCGCCTGACAAACAGATTGGAGGTTGTTACCAGAAAGTTTGCCCGAAACAACGCCAACGCGACATCGCGCTCCTTTCGGTAGAACGCCAGGGCATCGTCGTACCAGGGGTTGGATACTGCATTGCCCTGGTCGTCCAGGAACGACGCACGGGTTGCCACCACATCGATCGAAGTATCAGATTGAACCAAAGCCAGACAGGACGCCAGTCGGTCTGGCGCAAAACAGTCGTCCGAGTTGAGGAACGCCACGAAGTCGCCAGTGGCGCGCAGAATTCCGGCGTTCAAGGTGTGGTGGGCACCCTGATTCGGCCAGGACCAGAAGATGATTTCGGGATGATCCATGCACAGTTGCCGCACCACTTCAGCCGAACCATCGGTTGAGCCATCGTCAATGACGATGATTTCGGAGGGCGGCACCGTTTGTGTGAGTGCACTTTGTATTGCCGCCTCGATGTACTTTTCGTGGTTGTAAAGCGGGATCACCACAGACACGCGCGGCACAGGCGCGCCAAGTTGTCGCGATGTCCCGCTGGAGGATGCTGGTGCTGTTGTGCTCAACGGCATGGGTTGGATTTCACTATCAAAGAGCGGCACATGATACCCGGTTGGACGCGCGTCATGGCTCACAGTTTCTTCAAAATCGCCGCCGCAACAAGACCCATGTTGCCGAGCCAGGTCTGACGATAGACGCCGGCACGCAGCAAGGCTGCCAATCTGGAATAAATCCCCCCCTGTCGGGCCCTTGAAAATTCATCGAGCCGGCTCTGGTTCTCCGCAGTGAGTTGGGCACGCATCGCTTCCAGGGCGGCGATGTTCATCTGGCTCCAATTCCTGAAGCGCCCCTTGAGCAACATGTGCAAGCGATGGATGCGAGCGCTCCACGTGCCATTGGTCCCAATCAGGTTTTCACTGTGTTGGCGATAGCGTACCGTCGGATAGATGTCGTGAAACACGCGTCCACCACTGCCCGAAACCAACTGGTAAGTCCACCAATCGTGTGCGGCAATTTCAATGTCTGGTCCGGCAAGCCGCAGCAATTTACACGCAGCCTTGTTGAACACCATGGTGTTACCGCTGGCAATACTTTGTACCAGCGCGTTGGCAAAGCTGGGCGGTCTGGTCCATTTCTCGGAAAAACCGATCTCCTGATTGTCCGCATCGACCTTGCGCGTGCGCGCACAGTAAAGCGCAGGAACGTTGGACGGGATACCCTCAAGCCATTGCAATGCCTGCGTCAGTTTGTCTGATTCCCAGATGTCATCCTGGTCTGCGTAGGCGTAATAGTCGGCATCAATGCTGGCGTTGCAAGCGAGCGAGAGAAAGTTGGCGGCAAAGCCTTTGGCAGGTCCACAGAGAATGGTAAGTCGCGAGGTGCCCAGACTGGCCTGGTACTCGTCCAGAATGGCATGTGTGCTGCGATCCGAGCCATCGTCGGAAACCCAGACCGACCACGACGTGTAGGTTTGCCTGACAATGGAGTCGAGTTGCTCACGCAGGTAATCGTGCCCGCGCAGCGTGCAAAGCAGAATGGCAACACTGGGCGCTCTGACTGCGGCGTTGTCGTTTGGTTCGGATTGCATCAGTCTCTTGTCAACTCAATGCAGCGGATGCACCACCAACTGGCCGATTTCTGGCCAGCGCCGGCGCACGTAAATCCAGGCGATCAAACCAACACACATCATGGCCAGCGAGGCCACTGCCATGGCTACCGTGGAATGCATGACCAGCGGTGCAATCAGCCCGGCGACCAGCCCGTTGGCAGTCGAGCCGATAAAGGACTGCAGTGATGATGCCATGCCACGGCGCATCGGGTGCAGGTCAAGTACCAGCAGTGTGACCACCGGCACCATCATGGCCCAGCCGAAAGAGAAAATGGAAATAGGTATCAGTGCCCATGAGGCCTCGGCTTTGAAGAATATGTTGGCAGCCAGATTGATGAGTGCAATCAGCAACATGATGGCGAAGCCGTACTTGATTTGCCGCTTCGGAGCGATTTTTCCCGCCAGGCGGCCACTGACCCAGGCGCCCGCCATGATGCCACTGATGGAGAGCAAAAAAAACCAGAAGAACTGGGTTGGCGCGAGTCCCAAGAGCTCCCCCAAAAAGACCGGTGCCGATAAGACATAAAGGAACATGCCGTTAAAGGGCACACCACTAGCCAACGCCAGCAGCAAAAAACGCGGATCCAGACCCAGTTGCCAATAGCCCTGCATCAAATTGCGCGCATTGAACGGTTGCCGGTGCGTGACGTGCAGTGTTTCTGGCAGCAGCTTGTAGTTGGCAACCCAGAGTGCAATACCAACAGCGGTGAGAAACCAGAAAATGCTGTGCCAGTCAAGGTGTACAAACAGCCAGCCACCAATGATGGGCGCCACCGCCGGCGCGACGCCGAAGTAGATCGTGATCTGGCTCATCACCTTTTGAGCCTGGGCCGGCGCAAACATGTCTCGCACCACGGCCCGCGCCACCACAATGCCAGCACCGGTAGACAGACCCTGCATGGCGCGAAACAGAACCAGTTGACCGATGTTTTGCGACAGCGCACAGCCGGCAGAGGCCAGCGTGAAAGCCGCCAGCCCCCACAGCACTACTGGCCGGCGTCCCAGACTGTCTGAAATGGCCCCATGAAACAGGCTCATGAAGGCGAAGCCAAACAGATAAGCCGACAGGGTTTGCTGCATTTGCACCGGAGTCGCCCCGAGCGAACTGGCGATGCCGGCAAATGCCGGCAAATAGGTATCGATGGAGAAGGGACCGAGCATGCCCAGCACGGCCAGCAGGACGGCGAGTGCCCAGCGTGGCGCAGACCAGAGTTTCTGGGCGTCCGGGTTCATTTCTTGAGCTTGTCGTAAATCATGTGCAGAGCGGCTTATTGTCAGTCATAAGACAGCGGCTAGACTCAGCACCGTCATGGAAGCTTCAACCATCATTCGCGACGCTGTGATGCACGTCACACAGATCAGACAAACCGTTGCAGAAACACCTGGTCTGGCGCGCGCCGTCAGCGCAGTAAAGCAGTTTCAGGCCCGGCGCTTTGCCGGCACTTACCTTGATTTGCTGCAGTCCGAGCGCTATCGGTCTGCCGCCCTGTTTTTTCTGCAGGAGCTCTACAGTGAGAAAGATTATTCCGAGCGCGATACCCAGTTTGCGCGTATTGCCGGCGCATTGGAGCGACTCTTTCCGGATCAGGTGGTGCAAACTGCGGTGTCACTGGCACAGTTGCATCGCCTGACGGAAGATCTTGATCTGGCGATGGCGCAACATTGGCTGAACTTTACTGATCAAGCAGAAGTAATGCGTTACGTGAAGGCTTGGCGATGTGTAGGGCAACGCGATGACCGCAGCGCGCAGCTGAGTACGGTACTCAGGGTTGGACAGGAACTGGACCGGCTGACACGAACACGTGGTCTGCGCATGATGCTCAAGATGATGCGCAAGCCCGCCAATCTGGCCGGCATGGGGTCCTTGCAACGGTTTCTGGAGTCCGGTTTTGACACTTTTGCAGAAATGGCGCGCCAAGGTGATGGAGCAAGTCAGTTTCTGGCCACAGTGAAGGAACGTGAGGCTGCTCTGATTGATGGTCTGTTTGATGCGAGCGCTGTCGCCTGCGAGACGAAAATCACCCTGTTAGTGGGGCAAGCCCGGTAGCTGCATGCGCTACTCTGGGCCGAAAATAGGGACAAAGGAATTGCTATGGAAAGAATCTGGCTCAAGAGTTATCCACCGGGCGTGCCACATGAGGTGAAGCCCGACGAGTATCGGTCTCTGACACATCTGCTGGAAGAGTCATTTCAGAAGAACGCAGCCAGCCCGTTTGCTGTCTGCATGGAAAGCTGGATGAGTTATGGCGAACTCGAACGTCTGTCAGCCGCACTCGGATCCTGGCTGCAAAGCAAAGGACTGGAGCCAGATGCACGGGTGGCCATCATGCTGCCGAATATCCCCCAGTTTCCGGTCACGATGTCGGCGGTGTTGCGTGCCGGTTACACCTGCGTCAACGTCAACCCGCTTTACACTGCACGCGAACTGGAGCACCAGCTGAAGGACTCTGGTGCCACGGTCATTGTTGTTTTGGAGAATTTCGCGGCGACGCTGGAAGAGGTCATTGCAGATACCCCGATCAAGCATGTTGTGGTGGCGTCCATGGGGGACTTGCTTGGGTTCTGGTACGGCAGGTGGATTACTTTTGCCGTCAGGCATCTGGCCAAGATGGTGCCGGCGTACAAGCTCGTGTTGTCGGACGGGCAAACGGCCACTTCTTTCAAGCAAGCCCTTGCGCTGGGCGCCGCAAGACCATTTAAGTCAGCGCCCACTACGCTGGATTCCACTGCTTTCCTGCAATACACGGGTGGCACGACCGGCCTGAGCAAGGGAGCGGTGTTGACGCATCGCAACGTCGTCGCCGCAGTCTTGCAGGCTGAGGCATGGTTTTCACCGGCGCTCGAACGGATAGGGGACATCCGAAAGAGCAACAGCATTGCGGCATTGCCCCTCTATCACATCTTTGCTCTGACGCTGTCCCTGCTTGCAATACGCGCTGGATCCATGTTGACCTTGATTCCGAATCCACGGGATTTTGCCGGCTTTGTTGCGACCCTGAAAAAGCGACCGTTTCATTTGTTGCCGGCGGTCAACACGCTCTTCAACGCGCTACTGCAACATCCGCAGTTCAAGTCGGTGGATTTCTCCAACCTGTGTGTTTCCCAGGCGGGAGGCATGGCCGCGCTGGCCGGCACGGCCAAACACTGGATGGAAGTGACCGGCTGCCCGATGGTGGAAGGTTGGGGCATGAGCGAAACCTGTGCCATCGGGACCAACAACCCGGTCATGGCGAAGGAGTTTTCAGGCTCCATTGGGTTGCCGCTGCCAAGTATCGATATCGCCATCAAGGACGACGAAGGCAATTCGCTGGCACAGGGTGCATCGGGAGAAATCTGCATCCGGGGTCCCAACGTGATGACCGGTTACTACAAGCAGCCTGAAGAGAACAAGCATGCGTTTACGGCCGACGGCTTCATGCGCACCGGTGACATTGGCATCATGGATGAGCGCGGTTACACGAAGATTGTGGATCGCAAGAAGGACATGATTCTGGTCAGCGGCTTCAATGTATTCCCGAGCGAGCTGGAAAATGTGATTTCACTCTGCGATGGTGTGCTGGAATGCGCTGTGATCGGTATCCCGGATTCGAAGCAGGGAGAGGCGATCAAGGCCTTTGTTGTCAAGGACAGCCCGCATCTGTCGGAGGAAGACGTTGCCAAGTTCTGCCAACAGAACTTGACAGGATACAAGCGCCCCAAGTACATCGAATTTCGCGACGAACTGCCAAAATCGAATGTTGGAAAGGTGCTTCGAAGGGAGTTGCGGGTTGGGAAATAGCAGGCAAAAAAAAACGCCCCATCAACTGATGGGGCGTTTTCGGTTTAATAGCCTGACGATGTCCTACTTTCACACGGGAATCCGCACTATCATCGGCGCAGAAGCGTTTCACTGTCCTGTTCGGGATGGGAAGGAGTGGTACCACTTCGCTATGGTCATCAGGCATA
>CAIYMN010000069.1 GCA_903927295.1 uncultured beta proteobacterium
CTGTCCACCAGTTACGGCTACAACGACAACCTGATGTCGGACGCTACAAATTCGCTCAAATCGAACTTTGTCAGCTTTTCCCCCCAAGTGGTCGGCGAGTTCGTCTCCAGGGGCAACCGCTATACCGGCTTGGCGTCGATGAATGCAAGACGCTACAGCGAAAGCTCGGGTGACAACACGCAGGAATCTCAACTCGTGTTCGCGGGCGACCATTACTTTGATGCCAGAGCACGCGGCGGCTGGGCGCTGGGCGTGGTCAGCGGTACGGATTCACGCGGCTCCAACAATCGGCCTATCACTGCCGAGGCGGCGCGCTGGCACAGCAACAATATCGATGGCCGTTTTATCTATGGTGCGCCCGAAGCACCCGGCCGTGTCGAATTTGACATCGGCGACAAGGACAAGGTCTACGACAACGAGCGGGCAACCACCGCCGCCGGCGACCTGAACACCGCCTCCTATGCCGGACGCGTCTTCTATCGTGTGGGCACCAAGACGCTGGCACTGGCCGAGTTTCGTAATTCCAGGATGGACTACAGCTCTGCGCTGGCTGCCGGCCTGGGCAGCACCGAGCGTCGCTACTATCTCGGCCTGACCTGGGAAGCCACTGCTGCAACGACCGGCATCGTGAAGCTGGGTCAGCTGACCAAAGACTTTGACATCGCCGGCAAGCAGGGCTTGTCTACAAGCAGCTGGGACGCAACCGTGCAGTGGACACCGCTGACTTACAGCACGGTTGACTTTTCTGCCTCGCGTACAACAGCAGAAGCAACAGGGTTTGGTGACTACAACCTGGTGACCAGCACCAACCTCACCTGGAACCACAAGTGGAACAAGCGCTTTGGCTCCACCGTCAATCTGGGCGTGATGAATACAGCGTTTGGCGGAACAACCCGCACTGACAGCGCGCTGAACTATGGGTTTGGAGCGAACTATGAACTGTTTCGCTGGCTCAAAATTGGCGTAGACTTCGCAGCTACCGAAAACAGTTCAAATTCAGCGGGCAAAGATTACAAGCGGAACACGACGATGTTCAAGCTTGAGGCCACGCTTTGACAGGTACCGGGCAAGACCCATCGCAGCCATTCGTTCATCGACGTGAACAAAAGCCTCTTGTGGCGACCACGGAAATAGCTGACAACGACTTTGCGTTGAATGCTCACGACCTGTCATTGCGGGTGTCTGTCCAGTCTGCATTGAACAGGCTGTCCAGACCTTTTGTTTCAGTTTCCGAAATCGAGCGTGAAACAGGGTTTGGCAAAGATCAACTGCGAAAGTGGCGCCAGCGCTTTGGCTTTCCCCCGGTGGAAAGTGTGGCAGACGGCAAGGCGGCCTATTCGCGCAAGACCGTCGACCAGCTTCTGTTGATCAAGCGCCTGCTCGAAGCCGGCTTTCGGCCCGGTCAGGTCGTCGGCAAGACCGCGCCGGAACTTGAAAAGCTCAAACTTGATCTGGGCCTGACAGTGCCGGTCATCTGCCTGGATGAATCAACGCAGGCCCTCATCGAACAACTCAAGCGCAATGACCTGACAGGACTCAGCGCCATGTTGGCGCAGCGGCGGGCCAGAGGAACACTGCTTGAGTTTGTTCGCGATACGCTCACCCCACTGATGGTCGGTATTGGTGAGGCCTGGCGTCGCGATGAAATCGACATTCACCATGAGCATCTTTGCAGTTCCCTGGTCGAGAGATTGCTGCACGCGGAAATCCTCAAGCTCGAACCGAAGCAACGTTTGCCGAGTGTCTTGCTGTTCGCTCTTGCGCCGGGAGAGCACCATCTGCTGGGCTTGCTGATGATCGAGGCCGCACTGGCAGAACAGGGAGCCAAAACGATCAACATTGGCTCGGATATCCCGCTGAGCAATCTGAAGCTGGCCGCTATTTCGTGCCAGGCAGATGTGGTTGCGCTGTCCTTCAGCTTTGCTTATCCGGCGCGCGATCTGGTGCCGACCCTGTTGCATTTGCGGCGCTTGCTGCCGCCGCAGATTCAGATTTGGGCTGGCGGTGCTGGGGTGGCGGGCATCAGAAGACCACCCAGAGGTGTGCGCATCATCTCCGATATCGGAGAAGCGGTGACGGCCCTGAATGACTTGCCCAGTCAGCACGCCGTGCCAGCGCAGCATGGTGGTTCAGCGTAGCAGCCAAATAAACATTTGTCCGCCCTGTTTTGTCACGCACATCGTTGTTATCTTAGCTTTGTAGCCTGGTTCCGGTCACCTGAACCAAAAACGCGTACCACTCTGACGTCTCAGCCTGGAAGCGAAGCAAATGAAGACACAGATTGACCTTTCACCGTCCGTACTAGCAGCGCCTTTGAGTGAAGAAGCATCCGTGCCCACGGCGCTGTCTTTGCGCCAGCGCACCGAAGCCGCTTTTCGGCAAAGTTCTGACGACTTGCAGGAGTTGTTGGATACATTGCCTGCGCAAG
>CAIYMN010000070.1 GCA_903927295.1 uncultured beta proteobacterium
CAAATTCGGCACCGACCTGGAGCACGGATTGCGGGTCAGCAAGGTCGCTTTGCACATGTTTGCCCAACTGCAGTCCAATCAGAAGCCGTCGGTCCTGAAGAATGAGCGCCCTGGGCGCAAACTGGGTTGGGCTGCGCAACTCCATGAAATTGGCAGCCGCATTTCGCACGCCGACTACCACAAACATGGCGCCTATATTCTGGAAAATTCGGATGCCATGGGCTTCACCCTGTCGGAGTTGCACCGCCTGAGTCTGCTCGTGCTGGGCCACCGCGGCAAGCTGCGCAAGCTCGACATCGACTTTGAAGACGACGTGTTCATGGAGCAATTGCTGGCGCTGCGGCTCGCAGTCATCTTGTGCCATGCCAGGCGCGACCCCGACCTTGGCGGCCTGCACTTGTCACGCCCAGCCGATCAGGACAAAACGTTTGCCCTTAGTTGCCGACCCAAATGGGCACAGAACTACCCACAATCTGCCCACCTGTTGCGCGAAGAGGTACTGGCATGGCAAAAAATCCCCTGGTCTTTGACACTAACCGGTTGCTGAAGTCTGCGTCGGCATGTAGTACACGCTGATCATTGACTTGGCCAACTTTAACGATATAAACTGTATACCTCGTTAATATCAAGGACTCGCACCATGGTCACCACAGAAAAGAATGCTCCTTCCGCGGCTCCGGCAAAAGCAGCCACAGCGGCCCCTGCCAAGCTTGCTGCGCCAGCCAAAACTGCCGCAGCTGCAAAAAAGCCGGCACTGAAGAAAGTCGTCAAGAAGGCTGCGCCACCCGCCAGGACGCCAGTCAAGAAAGCGGCAAAAGTTGCTGTCAAGGCAGTTGTTGTGAAGACAGTGACGGCAGCGGTCGCCAAGCCAGTGGCGAAAGCAATTGCCACACCCAAGGCAGCCAAGCCGGTCAAGGAAAAGAAACCAAAACTGGTGCGCGACAGTTTCACCATTCCAAAAGCCGAATACCAGGTGCTGGACATACTCAAGT
The DNA here is from genome assembly GCA_903927295.1 of uncultured beta proteobacterium. Lineage (GTDB taxonomy): Bacteria > Pseudomonadota > Gammaproteobacteria > Burkholderiales > Burkholderiaceae_C > Rhodoferax. The sequence goes on from CAIYMN010000070.1 coordinate 993, forward strand.
TACGCGCCGCCAAACTCGGCAGCCCCGCTAAAAAGAGCGAACTGCTGCGCGCCGGCATCAAGGCGCTGGCCGCCATGGCCGATAGCGCTTATCTGGCGGCACTCAAAGCCGTTCCGGCTGTCAAGACCGGGCGTCCTGCCTCCAAGTAGGCTAGGCTGACACGAGCCCTTCGGCAATCGGCCGCCGGAACACCAGCCAGGCCGGCAGCATGGCCACCAGCGCACCCAGCAGCACCAGCGCCGCCACCAGCAGCGCTTCTGCTGCGCCCAGCCGCACCAGCATGGCAAAGCCGACCTGGGACTGCAGCCAGTGCGAAAGCGCGTTGGCTCCGATCCAGCCCAGAGTCGAGCCGATCAAAGCACCGCAGATGATGAGCAGCAGCACTTCAATCCAGACCACGCTGAACACATAGAGGCGACTCGCACCGATGGCACGCAGCACGGCAAACTGACGCTGCCGTGCCAGGAAGCCAACCAGCAGCGCCATCAGCACCGCCGCCACAACCAGCACCTGGGTCATGATGGCAAGCACTGACATCAGGTCGCGCACGTTCCCCAGCGTGAGATAGAGGTCGTTCAGAACTTCTGCTGGAAACAGTGCCAGACTGCGTGCGTTGCGGAACTGGCCACGCAAGCGGTAAGCTGCGGCCACTGAATCGGGTTTGATGGCAATGGCCGGGACACCGGCGAGTTGGTTCGCCTGCCACGGTGGCCCAAGTTGCGCGCTACCCGCTGGGTGCCCGCTCGGCAAGCCATGAACTTGCCAGACATCTTCCACCGGAACCAGAATCGCCGAATCCCAAATATTGTGCCGTGCCGGCAGGCGTCCCACCACCGTGTAATGGATGGCTTCATGCGTCGCGTCCGGGGCTGCCGCTTCATCGGCATATACAACATGCAGTCCGTGCGCCGGACTGAAGACGGCACCCATCGCCAGGTCAACGCCTGAGCCTACCAGCGCTTCGCCGCGTGATTGAAAAAGTCGCCCCTCTGTTGGCGTCAGGGTTGCGCCACGACTGGCGAAATCGGCGATCGTGCCGATGATGGGATGCCCCTGCCAACTGTCGCCGAAGGCAATCGGCGCCGCGTACCTGACGCCGGCAGCGTCACTCGCTTGCAGCAGCAGATCCGCGTCAAGCAGGGGAATCGCCTGCGCGCGCAGATAGACCGCCGTCAACACCAACTGCGTGCTGCTGCCGGGAGCGCCAAGCAAGAGGTCGAAATCATCGGCAGCGCGTGCGCTCCCCTGACGCAAGGCACGTTCCTGCGAAATCACCGCGATGCCAGTCGCGACGGAAATGGCGATCAGCAGCACGGTCACTGCTGCCAGCAAGCGACTGCGGCGCAGGTCGGCACGAACCAGGGGCAATGGATTGAAGCGCATCATGGGAAGTCGGCGCTCGCCTGCAGCGATCCGTGTTGCAACGAGAGGCAGCAGTCCATGCGTTTCAGCAGTTCCGGTTCGTGCGAAATCACTATCAGCGTGGCACGTTGCCCTCGCACCATTTCGACCAGCAGATCGCCAATCTGGCGCCGGTGATCTGGGTCCAGGCTGGCTGTTGGTTCATCGGCCATCACGATGGCCGGCTCAAGCAGCAGTGCCCGGGCCAATGCAACCCTTTGACGTTCGCCGCGCGAAAGCAAGGCGGCAAGTCGGTCCATTGCCGCAATACCGACGGCCGACAACAGTTCGCGTGCACGCTGAAGTAGAGATGCCGACGGTTGCCAGCGATCGAAATAGACCGGCAGCAAAACATTGTCCAGCGCACTGAGTCCGTCCACCAGATGGAAGTCCTGAAATACCAGCCCTACATTGCGAAGACGCCAGCGCGTCTGCTCATCACCGGACAACGCGCAGATGTCGATACCACCCCAGCGGATAACCCCAGCGGTCGGCTTGGCGATTCCTGCCAGGCAATGAAACAGCGTGGTCTTGCCGGCACCCGATATGCCACTGATACCCACGCTGCTGCCGGTTGAAAGTTCGATGGCCGCAATGTCCAGGAGGGCCCGCTCCTGACCTGCAAACCGCATTGTCAGATCGCGAACCTGCAATTCCCCCCTTGCACTCACAGCTTGCGCACTTCCGCACTGACGATGCGAACCTGGCTCACGAAGCCGGTTTCCGGATCGGTCCAGGATCCCATTTCGAGTTTGCCCGCAACCTCAATGCGCTGCGAGAAGTTCAGCGGACCCAGCGTCGAGCTAAGGTAGATGACAACAATGTCCGACGGCCACTGCGCATCCGACGAGCAGAACGGACAGACCGCGACCGGCTCGCGTGTCAGCACAAAAAACTTGCTCTCGGGTTTCAGCGGTGGCGCCATGTAGCCGCGCATGCGGACCTCTTTGCCCTTGAGCAATTTGGCCCGCTCCGAATACTGGGTACCGAGGACGCCGACCGATTTGTAGAGCGAGTCGAAACTTAGCAGCGCATCCAGACTGATGCTGTCCGCAGCGTCAACTGCAGCCACCCAGACCAGCAAAGAAGAAATAAAAAAAGTCCGGCGAAGACATTCGCCGGACTGAAGACCGATCAAGGACATTACTGCTTCTTGTCGGCTTTGGC
>CAIYMN010000071.1 GCA_903927295.1 uncultured beta proteobacterium
AAACCAGAAACCACCTGAGGGCCGTTGCCGGTGCAACCAGGCGCCTACCGCCGCTGTTGCCAGTGGCAGGACACCCACAATCACGCTGGCGTGGACCGCTTCGACATGGCGCATGGCAATCGAAGTGCAAAGGGGAAAACCGAACACCACCCCCAGCGCCACGATGCCCAACGGGCGCCAGTCGGTGCGCTGCGGCCAGGGTGCACGCGTCAGCCACAAGAACACCGCCGACAGAAGAGCCGCCACAACGGCCCGTCCAACAGCGATAAACGCGCCTGAGAGTTGGGGCGCTTGCGGCGTACCCACCGCCATGCGCGTCATCGGTAACGTCAGGGCAAAGATCGTCACTGCCAGCAGGCCCAGCCAAACCCCTTTGCGGATGTCATGGCCGGTCATCAAAACGTGCTCATCCAGGCAGCAGTGGCGAGCAGCACCAGCGCCATGAAGCGGTTGAACCAGTGCAGGCGCTCGTTGGAATCATTCGGACCACTGAGCCACTCGCGCAGCAACGATCCCATGAGTGCATACGTGAGGTTGCTGGCCAGACCAAACGCCAGCATCAGCGGCAGGATGATGGCAAAACGTTCGACCGCGTCGGCATGCCCTGCCACCCAGCCCGCCACGACCGTCAGTGCCAGCATCCAGGCCTTGATATTGAGGAACTGCAACAGCACGCCCTGCCAGAACGTGACTGTGAGTTGCGATGCATCGGCGTGGGTCAGGGTCGCAGAGCGCACTAGTTTGTAGGCAAGCCAAATCAGGTAGGCGACGCCCAGACTTTGAATGCCGATACGGAGTACCGGCACTGCCAGCACCAAGGCCCCGACACCACCGGCGCAGATGGACAAGAGTAAACCCCAACCCAGCGGCACTGCCAGCACAAAACGCAACGAACGCTTCAAGCCGAGGTTGGCGGCCAACGCTGTGGAAAGTGTGGTGTTGGGTCCAGGTGTGAAGCTGGCGACGGTGGCCAACACCAACAACGCGGTGAACTCCGTGCCGTTCATGCGCTTGCCGTCTGCATTGCTGCGAGTTCCTCCCAGCGCGCCAGAGCGGCGAGCAACTCTTCGTCAATCGCAGCATCACGCTGGTACATGGCAGTCGCGCGCTTGGGATCCTTGGCATAGAGGTTCACATCAGCGAGCTCTGTTCTGAGTGCGACCTGTTCCTGTTCCAATGTTGCAATTCGTTGCGGCAGCGCATCAAGCTCACGCTGTTCACGGTTACCGAGTTTTTTGCCTGCTGGTGCTGACTTGACGGCGCCAGGCCTGGTCTCCAATTTGATCTTGGCAACGGTCTTGATCGCATTCTGACTTTCCCGGCCGCGTCTGGATTGAATCAACCAGTCCTGCACGCCGCCTTCGTATTCACGCCACAGGCCAGCGCCCTCAAAGGCAATGGTGCTGGTGACCACATTGTCGAGAAAGGCGCGGTCGTGACTCACCAGAAACACGGTTCCCTCGTAGTTCTGCAGCAATTCCTCCAGCAGTTCAAGGGTCTCGATATCGAGGTCATTGGTTGGCTCGTCGAGCACCAGCACATTGGCGGGTCGGGCAAATAGACGCGCCAGCAGCAGGCGGTTGCGTTCACCACCCGAGAGCGATCGAACCGGTGAATTGGCGCGGGCTGGAGAAAACAGGAAATCACCAAGGTAGCTCTTGACATGTTTGCGCTGATTGCCGATCTCGATCCATTCACTGCCGGGACTGATGAAGTCCACCAGCGTTGCATCCAGATCGAGGGCATTGCGCATTTGGTCGAAGTAGGCGACCTGCAGATTCGCGCCTTGACGAACCTTGCCACTGTCAGGCTGCAGTTCGCCCAGGATCAGCTTCAGCAGCGTTGTCTTGCCGGCTCCGTTGGGACCGATCAGGCCGATCTTGTCGCCACGCACGACGGTTGCGGAGAAGTCCTTGATGATGACCTTGTCGCCAAATGACTTGCTGGCCTGGGTCAGTTCGGCAACCAGTTTTCCCCCCAGCACGCCTGAAGCCACGTCCATGCGCACCTTGCCGACCACTTCCCGATGCGCGGCACGACTGGCGCGCAGCTTCTCCAGACGAACAATGCGACTCTGGCTACGCGTGCGCCGCGCCTCAACGCCTTTCCTGATCCAGACTTCCTCCTGTGCCAGCAACTTGTCAGCCTTGGCGCTGACAACGGCTTCCTGCGCCAGTTGTTCTTCCTTGAGGATCAGGTATTGCGCGAAATTGCCATCGTAGGACCGCAGAATCCCGCGGTCCAGTTCGATGATGCGAGTTGCCACCCGATCCAGGAAAGTCCGGTCATGGGTGATCGTGACCACACTGCCCTTGAAAGCGACCAGCAATTCCTCCAACCATTCAATGGAATCAAGATCGAGATGATTGGTCGGTTCATCGAGCAGCAAGACGTCCGGTTGCGCCACCAGCGCTTGCGCCAGAGCCACCCGCTTCTTGGTGCCGCCTGACAATGTGCTCACCAGCGCGTTCTCGTCCGGGTGCAGGCGATGCAGCGTTTCGGTGACACGCTGCTCCCAATTCCAGCCGTCCTGTGCTTCGATTGCACTTTGCAACGCGTCCAGGTCACCAACACCTTCGCAGTACTGATTGACCAGCGCGACCACGCCCGCAATGCCGGCACTGGCAGCAACAAAGACTGTGGCATCCTGATCCAGCACAGGCTCCTGGGCAACATAGGCCAGGCGCAGGTTCTGTTGCAGCTGCAACGTGCCGTCGTCGGCTTTTTCGAGTCCGGCCAGGATCTTCAGAAACGACGATTTACCCGTACCATTGCGGCCAATCAGACCGATACGTTCACCACTCTCCAACGCAAAATCGGTGTGATCAAGAAGAGCAACGTGGCCAAAAGCGAGTTGGGCGTTTAGAAATGTAATGAGTGCCATAGGGGTGAGATTATCCCGCCCGATTGAAGCTGCGTCGCAGCAACCGTAGAAACAGCGGCACTTGCAGAATCGACGCACAATACGCCCCTGCACATGGAGGGTGAAGAATTGATGTCGAATACAGTAAGGGTCTGGGATTTGCCCACCCGGGTTTTCCATTGGGCTTTGGTTGCTGCACTTGCGGGTCTTGTCACGACAGCGCAGATCGGCGGTGAAGCCATGCCCTGGCATTTCCGTTTTGGCTACACCGTGCTGAGTCTGCTGCTATTTCGCGTGGTCTGGGGTCTGGTGGGTGGCCACTGGTCGCGCTTTGCCTCCTTTATCTATGCTCCGCGCACCATCCTTGCTTACCTGAAAGGACGGGGCAATCCGGAGCATGCAGTCGGACACAACCCGTTGGGGTCTCTGTCCGTGTTCGCCATGCTGGGGATGCTGCTGCTGCAGGTTGGTTCCGGCCTGTGCAGCGATGATGAAATTGCTGCGGCTGGCCCTCTGGTTACGCTGGTGCCAGGCGCCTGGGTTTCTCTGGCAACCCATTATCATGCCGACATTGGCAAATTGATCCTGCTGGGCTTGCTGGTGCTTCATGTTGGAACCATCCTTTTTTATCGTTTCAAGAAGGGAGAAGACCTTGTGAAACCCATGGTTCACGGGGACAAGGAAACCGCTTTGACGGTACCGAGTTCACGCGACGATGCAAAGTCGCGCTTGCTCGCGGCTGCGCTTTTCCTTGGCTGTGTGTTACTGGTCGCCTGCCTGGTGCAAGCAAGGTGACAGGCCTTTCTCTCTCTTTTGTCACACCAGGCACGCCTGCGGGGTTGGAAGCGGTGCGCGAACTGTTTCGCGAGTACGCCGCTGCACTCAAGGTCGATTTGTGCTTTCAGGACTTTGCGTCGGAATTGGCGCGCCTGCCGGGTGAGTACGCGCCACCGCGCGGACACCTCCTGATGGCGCAACTGGACGGGACAGCAGTGGCATGCTGCGCGCTTCGCCCGCTTGACCACGTCGACTATCCGAACGCGTGCGAGATGAAGCGGCTTTACGTGAGACCCGATTTCCGCTGCGCCGGCATAGGGCGCCAACTGGTTGAATTCATGCTGGAATTCGCCGCATTGGCAGCCTACGAATGCGTACTGCTTGACACGCTGGACAATATGGAGAGCGCGCGCGCCCTCTACCAGGAACTGGGCTTCGAAGAAGTTCCTCCCTACTATCACAACCCGATAGCAGGTGCGCACTACCTGAGGGCGAAATTGAAAACGCCCTGAGGTCTTCAGGGCGTCATGACGATTGGCGAAGTACCTTCAGCCTCTGGCTTGAGCCAGCAGCGTGGCAGCGTCGCTGACTTCAAATTTGCCCGGACCTTCAATGTTCAAGGACGCAACTTTACCGTCCTTGACCAGCATCGAATAGCGATTGCTGCGCAATCCCATACCCTTGCCGGTCAAATCCAAGGTCAGTCCAGTGGCCGTCGCAAACGCTGCAGAACCATCTGCCAACATGCGAACCTTACCGGCTGACTTTTGATCGCGAGCCCACGCGCCCATGACAAACGCGTCGTTCACGCTGACACACCAGATCTCATCAACACCGGCGGCCTTCAGCTCTGCCTGCTTTTCCATGTAGCCTGGCACGTGTTTGGCCGAACAGGTTGGCGTAAATGCACCAGGCAGCCCAAACATCGCAATGGTTTTGCCCGCGGTGGCCTTGGTCACGTCAACCGGGTTCGGACCCAGACTGCAACCCCCGCCCTCAACTTCGGAAAACTCCATCAAAGTGCATGCGGGAAGACTATCGCCTACTTTAATCATTTACTACTCCTGAAACAGTTGACTGAACAATGAAGAACGGCCCACATTGTGAGCCGTTTCACTAAAACCTGCAGTCCAGAGACTGCAAAGGCTTAAACCACTGCGGCCTTTTGGACCAAACGGGTGGCGACCCAATTCTTGGTCTTGGAGATCGGTCTGCTTTCCGAAATCTCGATGATGTCACCCAGCTTGTACTCGCTCTTTTCATCGTGCGC
>CAIYMN010000072.1 GCA_903927295.1 uncultured beta proteobacterium
ATGGAGTTTGGCTTTAGACTTTGCCATGGTGGTTGAGCTTTCTTGGCTTTGCGGTTGTTGAAGTCAGAACCCATATTCTGTAGGGCCTGACGGCTTCAACCACCAACTTCAACCTTCAACTACGAACGGGACATCGCCGCAGAACTGGCGCCCCTTTGCCCGGGCCGTGTTTGTTCCGCTGCGAAGCGTTCTACTGCGTTTGGTGGAGATTTTGCCCCTGCAGGGCGACACGACAGCTGCGGGCTTACTACGTCTTGTCCAGTCGCTTTCAAGTCAAAGTTCATCGAGCACTGACTTTTTAACTATAGGCGAGGTGGCTCCCAACACGTTGCCGCGTGAGTGGCATGGCCTCGTGCATGACCATGTCAATGACAAACGGGTGTTCAACCGACGTCAATTAGAGGTCGTTGCCATTCTTGAACTTGCGACTGCGATCAAGGCCGGCGAAATCTTTGTAATCGGCTCCTTAAGCTTCGATCGGTTCTGGGATCGTTTGCCCTCTGATGCAGCTGACCCTGCCGCGGTCGAGGCCTATGCCACTGCGCGCGGATGGCCCGATGGCCCCGACGGATTGGTTCGCGCAGCAAGAAAAGCGCTTGACCAGAAAGCAGGTTTCCTAGACGCCGCCGTGGGAGTTGGTCAACAGTCATACCTGCAGCGAGGACGACATGGGCGACCAGTCGTAACGCGGCTGCGCGCAGTGGAAATTCCGGAGACTGCGATCAATCTTGAGAACCAGCTGATGGCGCACATGCCTGAGCGTGCTGTCTTGGAGGCCATTTCAAACACAGAGCACTGGGCACAATGGGGTCGGCACTTCGGGCTCCCGTCCCGGCTTGGCCCCCAGATTAAGGATGCAAGCCACCGCTACGTGCTGACCACCTTTGCCTATGGCTGCGGACTTGGGCCAACTGAGGCCGCGCGTCATCTCGGTGGAACAGTCTCTGCCGATCAACTGGCCTTTGCTGACCGGCGCCATGTTGACATTGAAGACTTGCGCGCAGCTTCGGCCGATTTGATCAACCTGTATGCCCGCTTTGAGTTGCCGCAGCAATGGGGAACAGGGCAATTCGCAGCCGCCGACGGCACCCATTTTGAGACTTACGAAGACAACCTTCTCGCCGAGCATCACATCCGTTACGGCAAGACCGGTGGCATCGCTTATCGACACGTGGCGGACAACTACATTGCACTGTTCAGCCGCTTCATCGCCTGCGGAACCTATGAGGCGACGTACATTTTGGACGCTCTGCTCCAGAATCTCTCCGATGTGCAGCCCAATCGGGTGCATGCAGATACCCATGGTCAGTCGGCAGCCGTTTTCGGATTGGCCTACCTCTTGGGAATTGAGCTGATGCCGCGCATTCGTCGTTGGCATACGTTGAATCTATATCGGTCTGACAACGTCGCTAGGTACTCAAGGATCAACTCGCTGTTTTCCGGAACGGTCAATTGGGCGCTGATCCAGGAGCACTATTCGCAATTCATTCAACTTGCGCTGGCAATCCAGGGCGGTACGTTTGCACCCTCTGCCGTCTTGTCGCGAGTGAATAGCTACAGCGCGAAGAATCGGTTTGCTTTGGCCTTGAAGGAACTTGGCAATGCGATTCGTACAACGTACTTGCTTGAGTGGATCATGGACGACTCTTTACGACGCACAGTCCACAAGGGGACAACCAAGATTGAGCGGCATCACAAATTCGCCAAGCACCTTGCCTTCGGTTCTGGCGGTCATCTGCGGTCAAATAACCCAGCCGATCAAGAAAAAGCCATCGTCTACAACGAACTTGTGACAAATGCGGTGGCGCTACAAAACGTCGTGGATCAGACCCAGGCACTTCACACGCTGAAGTCCAAAGGCATCGACATCCGTCCCGACGACTTGGCCTTCTTGAGCCCGTATGCCACCAGCAAGTTGAAGCGATTTGGTGAGTACCCGACCGACCTGAAGCCTGAGACGATGCCGACTCGGACGAAACTTCCACTGTAGGATTTTGTCGATGTGGCCGCTTTTCGCACGAATCTTACTGACGGGCCCTATACGATTTATGACAAGCTGCCTGTCGTGAATCAGGGTGCCATCATTGAGAACAAGCGTCTGGGGCATGTCTTGCGGGTTGTCCAGGAACTGCAGAAGAAGCGCGATACCCGTAAAGGTCTGGGCAGACCGGCCCACACCAACACGGGGGCGCCGCCCACAAAGCCAATCCGCGCGCCTGGGACCGTTTCAATGAGGGGCCTGAGTCTGAAGGATCTGGCTGAAGCGATCAGCACCGTACCCATGACAGTCGCTTTGAAAGCAAAACTGTCGGCCGGTTCGCGCCCCAACAAAATGGCGGCGGCGGTTTAAAACAAAGCCAGTGTGGCAAACAAAGATTCCGCTGTCGCGGCTACGTTCGGCTTGGAAGTCAGTAATAAAAGACAGCAACCCGGGATCCTGAATTCAAGAAAGCGGACATTTCCATTTGGTTGACCAGCGGACATTTGAACTTTGCCTTGACATGACATGACGACACCAACACCAACAAATCATGCCAATATCTACAAAGAAGCTGTTCGTGACTTACCGAAGGTGAACGCCGGCATAACAACTTACGCATCGGGTTGCCTTTCGAAAAAGAAACAATCAGGCAGGATGGCGGGAGCGATGTAGTCGATGTCCTTGGCGGATACGCCGCAGGCAAAGAAGCCGTCGCGCCAATGTCGGACGACATCGACGAGTCGATCGATTTGCCCGCGCGCCTCTTGCACCGACAAACCGAAACGCCCCGCCTGCGACAGGAGGTTGTAGATACTGGCCGTGCGACCGAAGTCGCCGACGGTCAATGCCAGGTCGCGCCTCTCCAGGCTCATCACGGGCGCTGGCACCAGGTCGTAGGCCGGGGACAGCCGCCATCCCTTTTGCCTGCGTAGCAGAGCGTGGTTGCGCGGATGATCATCGTTGTTAGTCACGGCAGCATTAAAGACCATACGTCTGAATAGTTCGGCGCAGTCGGCTCCCGGTTTGTCCGACCAGCGGCGCAGGTTATCTGCCATCAACGGGTAGGACCAACGTTCACGGTCCAAGTGGCTATCGCCGCAGTCAAGCACAGTCAGACCACTGACTAGACCGAAACGCAGATAACCCTTGTCGGTGTAGTCGCGATCGAACCGCTGCAGCATCAGCACGTCGCTCTCGCCAACCACCTCGAGCCGGGCTTGAGTGACGTTCAGACCGCATCTGCGTGCCAGGTCGAGCGTCGCGAACTCGACGCGCTGCAGATTAAAACGGTCATCTCTGGCTGGAAACTTGCCGAGCCAAAGACTTTGCGCGTCCTCG
>CAIYMN010000073.1 GCA_903927295.1 uncultured beta proteobacterium
CGAGTTCAGGCACTGGATCAGGAAGGTGATCAGGTCCATATGCCCGGTGAATTGCCGCGCTGCGCCTTCCATGAACCGGGCCTGCGCGGGCGGACACAGCAGTGGCTCAGCGCTGGATCCCGGATCGAGTCCGGGATGACAAGCATTTTGTCATTGCGCGCTGCTGGTTTGTCATTGCGGACCTGATCCGCAATCCAGTGTATGCGTGGCACTCGATGCGCCTGCCCTACATTTTGCAGCCGCGCGCCGGATCGGCCAGCCCCTTGATGGCGATACTGACCAGTTTGTTCTCCTTGCCGGTGACCTGGCGCAGGTAGATGTCTTGCACCGGGTTGTGCGCCTTGGACAGCATGAAGGGACCGCGTGGGCTGTCGATCTTGGCCTTTTCAACCGCACTGGCAAACTCGGCCTTCTTGCTCAGATCACCTTTGACTGCCGCCGCGCCGATGGCCAGAATTTGCGCCGCGTCGTAGCCTTGCACGGCATAGACATCGGGCTGCATCTTGTAAGTCTTGGCGTAGGCCAGACGGAAGGCGTTGTCGCGCGGCGTGCCCAGGCTGTCCGCGTAGTGCAGCGTGGTGAACAGGCCATCGGCGTCGGCGCCCTGGGCGTCGAGCGTACCGTCGGTCAGGAAACCGGCGCCATACAGCGGGATGCTCTTCTTCAGACCGGCTGCTGAATAGTCCTTCACGAACTTGACCGCAGCGCCACCGGCGAAGAAGGTGTAGACGACGTCAGGCTTGAGGGAGGCAATCTCGGTCAAGAGGGCCTGAAACTCAACACCGGGGAAGGGCAGACTCAGGTCCTTGACGATCTGGCCGCCACCCTTCTCGAACGCCTCGCGGAAACCCTTCACGGATTCGTCGCCGGCAGCGTACTTGTGGGTGATGGTCACGGCCTTCTTGGCACCCTTCTTGAGCGCCACTTCGCCCATGGCGTAGGCCGGCTGCCAGTTGCTGAAGGAACTGCGGAAGATGTTCGGCGCGCACATGGCGCCGGTCACGATATCGGCGCCGGCGTTGGGGACGATCAACAGGGTGCCGGTATCCTTGGCGACTTTGGCCATGGCCATTGCAACGCCTGAATGGACGCTACCGACCAGCACGTCGACGTTGTCGCGTTTGACCAGTTTGTTGACGTTGTCTGTGGCCTTGGACGGATCGGACTCATCGTCGACCTTGACGAACTCGATCTCGCGGCCAGCGAGCTTGCCACCCTGTTCTGCAATCTGCAGTCGAAAGCCGTTTTCGATGGCGATGCCAAGTGCCGCATAGGTGCCGGTGTAGGGCAGCATCAGGCCGATCTTCAGCTTGGCTGGTGTTTGCGCCAGACTCAACGATGCGGCCATGGCGCAGGCTGCAAGCAGTGTGATGCGATGTGCTTTCATGAGATGTCTCCTCGGTTGTTGGTGTGAATGAATTGTGTCACGGCTTTGATCACTTTTTCAGGCTGATCGCGGTGCGGTGAGTGGCCGCAGTTGGCCAACTTCAGCAACTCGGTCGGCTTCAGACGTTCGGCGATGCCATGAATCTGTTGCAGGGTACCGTATTCGTCATCGAGACCCTGCAGCGCCAGCAGGGGACAGCGGATGCTCGCGATCTCGGATTCGATCGACCAGGAACGAAAGGCAGGATCCAGCCAGATCCGGTTCCAGCCCCAAAAGGGCGAGTCGGGGTCGTCGTGGTACTTGGCCAATCGATCGCGCAGATCGGTGTCCAGATACGCTTTGCGCGCCAATTCGATGCTGCTGACCGAAATGTCTTCGACCAGAATGTGCGGCGCGGCGACCACAGCACCAGCTACCGCGTTGGGGAAGTGCGCCGCATAGAGCAGGGCGATGGAGCCACCGTCGCTGTGGCCATACAGCCAGAGCGGTTTGGTGGCGGTATTGATGCCAAGGGCTTCGAACAGGGCAGGCAGCACCTCCAGCGCCTGTCGGTGCATGAAATCGTTATGCCAGATTTCGTCGCTGGCGCGCGGCGTGGAGCGCCCGTAGCCCGGTCGCGAATAGACCAGACCGCGCCAGCCTGCTGCGTCACATAGTTGCTGCGGAAAATCCTTCCACATGGCCAGTGAACCCAGTCCTTCGTGCAGGAAGACGATCAGGGGCGCACCGAGGCGATCTGGCGAAAGCCAGACATGCTCGACCCGTACCGGACGCCCCCGCCACTGAATTTCAACGAATGCTGAGTCTTTTTGTGCCATCGCTTGCACAATCGACAAATATGAATTATTGTGCAGGTACGAACAATAAAGACTGATTTCGTTGATGTCAAGCACTATATTGCCTTTAGCAGGGTTGGCGACAGAACAAACCGAACTGGCGCCGCAAGAGAAGAACCCCTTTTTGACGGCACTGGGCGAGCGCGTGCGCTCGCTGCGCTCGCGCCGGGGCATGACGCGCAAGGCGCTTGCTCTGGCGGCCGATGTGTCGGAGCGACACCTGGCCAATCTGGAGTACGGTGTAGGCAACGCATCAATTCTGGTGTTGCTCCAGGTTGCGGGTGCCTTGCAGTGCTCACTTGGTGAACTGGTGAGCGACGTCACCAGTTCTTCGCCGGAGTGGCTGCTGATCCGCGAACTGCTGGGTCAGCGTGACGAGGCCACGCTGCAGCGGGTGCGTTTGATGATTGGAGAACTGCTGGGAACCGGTGGTGACCAGGCTGGGCAAAGCAGCTGTGTTGCGCTGGTCGGACTGCGCGGCGCCGGCAAGTCGACGCTGGGTCAGATGCTGGCCGAGGATCTTGCTTTTCCCTTCGTCGAGTTGAGCCGCGAAATCGAAAAATTCGCCGGCTGCAGTGTCTCGGAAATTCAGGCGCTGTATGGCATCAACGCGTACCGGCGCTATGAACGCCGCGCGCTTGAGGAAGCAATCCAGATCTACCCGGAGGCGGTGATCGCCATTCCCGGTGGCCTGGTATCGGACGCTGGCACTTTCAATCAGTTGCTGTCGCACTGTTCCACGGTCTGGCTGCAAGCCGATCCCGAGGACCACATGAGGCGCGTCATGGCGCAGGGCGACTTGCGCCCGATGGCGGCCAGCCACGAAGCCATGGCGGACTTGAAGGGTATTCTGGCGGGGCGAGCCGCTTTTTACGCCAAGGCGCAACTTCGTGTGGATACCAGCGCCCAGCCGCTGGCCGCAACCTTTCTGATCCTGCGCGAGCAGGTCAGACGGCTTTTGCGCTTGCCGGTCTGAACTTTTTGGGGCTATGCACGAAATTCATTTTCTTGCTATAGTATGCATTATGTTGCGTGTATCAATGCTGATTGATGCACTTTTATGCCTATAAATTTGGAGAATTGACAGTGAGCTTTGACAACCGCGTCGAGTACCAGACCGATCCTTCACAGTACAAGCACTGGAAACTTGAATTTGATGGCCCGGTGGCCACTTTGAAGGCCGATTTTGACGAAAACGCGGGCCTGCGCCCGGGTTACAAGCTCAAGCTCAACAGCTACGACCTGGGTGTGGATATTGAGCTGAACGACGCTGTCAGCCGGATTCGCTTCGAGCATCCCGAAGTACGAACGGTGGTCGTGACCAGCGCCAAAGAGAAAGTCTTCTGCTCCGGCGCCAACATCTTCATGTTAGGTGTTAGCAGTCACTCCTGGAAAGTGAATTTCTGCAAGTTCACCAACGAAACCCGCAACGGACTGGAAGATTCATCACGTTACAGCGGCCTGAAGTTTCTGGCGGCTGTGAACGGTGCCTGCGCTGGTGGTGGCTACGAGTTGGCGTTGGCCTGCGACGAAATCATTCTGGTGGACGACCGTTCCAGCGCAGTCAGCCTGCCTGAAGTCCCCTTGCTTGGCGTATTGCCAGGCACGGGCGGCCTGACCCGCGTTACCGACAAGCGTCATGTGCGCCACGATCTGGCCGACCTGTTCTGCACCAACGTGGAAGGCGTGCGTGGTGAAAAGGCCGTGGCCTGGCGCCTGGTGGATGCCATTGCCAAGCCGGCGGTGTTTGCACAGAAGGTGCGCCAGCGTGCGCTGGAACTGGCAGAGGGCAGTGACCGCCCGGCGCAGGCCAAGGGTGTAACGCTGAATCCGCTGCAGCGCGTGCTGGAAGCCGACGCGTTGCGCTACGCCCATGTGACAGTGGCAATGGATCGCGCCAGGCGCGTCGCCACATTCACCGTCAATGCGCCGACGGGTCCACAGCCCGCTGACATTGCCGCCATCGAGGCGGCAGGTGACAGCTGGTATCCGCTGGCCATGGCGCGCGAACTCGAAGACGCCATTCTGTCGATGCGCACCAACGAACTCGACACCGGCATCTGGCTGATCAAGACCGAGGGTGCGGTGGCCGATGTGCTGGCCATGGATGCGACGCTGCTGGCGCATCAGGGCCACTGGCTGGTGCGCGAGACCATCGGTCTGCTGCGCCGCACGCTGAGCCGTCTTGATGTCTCATCGCGCAGCCTCTTTGCCCTGATCGAGCCCGGCTCGTGTTTTGCCGGCACCCTGCTGGAACTCGCGCTGGCCTGCGACCGCAGCTACCAGTTTGTACTGCCCGACGAAGCGGCAATGGCGCCGCGCATCGCGCTGACCGAGACGAATTTTGGTCTGTACCCCATGGTCACCGGACAAAGCCGATTGCAGCGTCGTTTTTACGACGAGCCGGCGCCGCTCAACGCTGTACGAGCAGTCGTCGGAGAGTCTTTGGACGGCGAGGCAGCGCTGAAACTCGGCCTGGTGACTTCCAGCCCGGACGACATCGACTGGGCCGACGAAGTGCGCATCGCGATCGAAGAGCGCGTCAGCATGTCGCCCGATGCACTGACCGGCATGGAAGCCAATCTGCGCTTCAACAGCCAGGAAAACATGTTCACGCGCATCTTCGGCAGGCTCACGGCCTGGCAAAACTGGATCTTTCAGCGGCCCAACGCGGTCGGTGAAAAGGGTGCACTCAAAGTCTACGGCAAGGGCGAAAAAGTCGCCTTCGACTGGAACCGCGTTTGATCAACATTTCCGTCATCGCGAGGGCGCAGCCCGTGGCGATCCATGAAGTCCTGGATTGCCGCGCTGCGCTCGCAATGACCCTACTCTAACTTTCAGGAGCTCAACATGGCCATCAATTACAGCGAAAAGATCCCCAACAACGTCAACCTCAGCGAAGACCGCACACTGCAGCGCGCGCTGGAACAGTGGCAGCCCAACTACCTGCGCTGGTGGGGCGACATGGGCCCGGACGACTCGCAGAATTTTGACGTCTACCTGCGCACCGCAGTCAGTGTCGATCCTCAGGGCTGGGCGCAGTTTGGCCACGTCAAGATGCCCGACTACCGCTGGGGCATTTTCCTGAATCCGGCCGAGGCAGGGCGCAAGATTCACTTCGGTGACCACCTGGGCCAGGACGCATGGCAGGACGTGCCCGGTGAGTACCGCGCAAACCTGCGCCGCATCATCGTGACGCAAGGTGACACGGAGCCGGCATCGGTCGAGCAGCAGCGCCATCTGGGGCTGACGGCGCCCAGCCAGTACGACCTGCGCAACCTGTTTCAGGTCAACGTCGAAGAAGGGCGCCATCTGTGGGCCATGGTCTACCTGCTGCACAAGTTTTTTGGCCGCGATGGTCGCGAGGAGGGCGAGGCACTGCTGGAGCGGCGCAGCGGCCAACAGGACAACCCGCGCATCCTGCAGGCTTTCAATGAAGAGACGCCAGACTGGCTGAGCTTCTTCATGTTCACTTACTTCACCGACCGCGACGGCAAATTCCAGCTCTGCGCGCTGGCCGAGAGCAGCTTTGATCCGCTGGCACGCACCACCAAGTTCATGCTGACCGAAGAGGCGCACCACATGTTCGTCGGCGAGTCCGGCGTGAGCCGCGTCATCGCACGTACCTGCCAGGCCATGAACGATCTAAAGACCGACGACGTAACCAAGCTGCGTGCCGCTGGCGTGATTGATCTGCCGACGATTCAACGCTACCTGAATTTCCATTTCAGCGTCACCATCGACCTGTTCGGCTCTGACGAGTCGAGCAACGCCGCCACCTTTTACAGCACGGGTCTCAAAGGCCGCTATGAAGAAGGCAAGCGCACCGATGACCATGTGCTCAAGGGCAGCACTTACAGGGTGTTGGCGGTGCAGGGCGGCCAGTTGATCGAGCGCGAAGTGCCCATGCTCAATGCACTCAACGAAGTGCTGCGCGACGACTACATCAAGGACTCCATCGGCGGCGTGCAACGCTGGAACCGCGTCATCGAGAAGGCCGGCATTCCGGTGCGCCTGAACGTGCCGCACAAGGCGTTTCATCGCAACATCGGCGCGTTGGCGAATGCCAAGGTGTCGCCCGATGGTCGTGTGTTGTCAGAGCAAGAGTGGCAGGCCAACGTGGACCAGTGGCTGCCGAGCGTGACCGACAAGGCTTTTGTTGCCAGCCTGATGGGGCGTGTTGTGGCACCTGGTCAGTTCGCCAACTGGATTGCGCCGCCGATTGTTGGTATCAACCGCCAGCCGGCTGACTTCGAGTACGTTCGCTTTAACTGATGGCTGCAGCCATGTCGGACAACCAGGCTTTGCGCCAGCATCTGATTGACCCCGAGGTTTGCATTCGCTGCAATACCTGCGAGGCCACCTGCCCGGTGGCTGCGATCACCCACGATGACCGCAATTACGTGGTCGATGCGGCCAAGTGCAATCTGTGCATGGCCTGCATTCCGCCCTGTCCGACCGGCTCCATCGACAACTGGCGCACCATAGCGCGCGCTCAGGCTTATAGCGTGGATGCGCAACTCGGCTGGGACGAACTACCGGGCGAGTTCAGCGCTGAGGAACTGGCGCAGCAGGGGCTCAGCGTTGCTGCCGTGACTTCGGCGGATGAGCAAGTGGCACCCACGATGGTGTTCGATGCATCTGGTGCGGGCGAGGAATCCGTCACAGCCAGCTTCTCCTCCACGGTGCCACCCTGGTCAGCCGCGCACGCCTACACCAACCTGTATGGACCGAAGGCTGCAGAAAAGTTCGTCACCGCCACGGTGGCCGGCAATGTTCGCGTGACCAAGGTCGGGCAGGACTACGACACACACCACGTCGTGCTGGACTTCGGCGTCATGCCGTTTCCGTTTCTGGAAGGGCAGTCCATCGGCATCATCCCGCCGGGTCTGGACGCCCAGGGGCGTCCGCACCATGCGCGGCAATACTCGATCGCCAGTCCGCGCAATGGCGAGCGACCCGGCTACAACAACCTGGCGCTGACCGTCAAGCGCGTGCTCACCGACCACCAGGGCAAGCCGGTCCGTGGCATTGCTTCCAACTATGTGTGCGACCTGAAGCCGGGAGACAAGGTACAAGTCATCGGCCCCTTTGGCGCGAGCTTTCTGATCCCGAATCACCCGCGCTCACACATCGTCATGATCTGCACCGGCACCGGCAGTGCACCCATGCGTGGCATCACGGAATGGCGGCGACGATTGCGGCGTGATGGCGCCGGGCCGTCCCAAGCCAGCACAGCCCCCTTGGGGGGCAGCGACCCGCTTGGCGGTGGAGCGTGGGGGCCTGGTCCCGGAAAGTTTGAAGGTGGGAAGTTGATGCTGTTCTTTGGCGCGCGCAGCCAGGAAGAGTTGCCCTATTTCGGGCCATTGCAAAAACTGCCGAAAGATTTCATCGACATCAACTTTGCCTTCTCGCGCACGCCGGGGCAACCCAAGCGCTACGTGCAGGACCTGATGCGCGAACGCGCCGCCGACCTGGCACTGCTGCTGGCCGACCCGAACGCCTATTTCTACGTCTGCGGCCTCAAGAGCATGGAAGAAGGTGTGCGTCTGGCACTGCGTGATGTTGCGCAGCAGGCCGGGCTGGCCTGGGACGCGCTTGGCGCGGCGCTCAAGCGTGAAGGGCGCCTGCATCTGGAGACCTACTAAATAACCATGGCGATGCCATGGTTGAAGGCCGTTGGCATCATAAATCCAGTGAAATTCGTCAAGAATCCGGCATCTCAGTTGCACGGAAGATGTTATGAACAAGATTTGCTTGAATTTGCTTGTGGTGTTGGTGATGGCGGCAGGGCCCCTTTCCGGTTTCGCTGCGGACAAGAAAACCGGCACCCCCTCGGATATTGACAAGCTGATCAAGCGCATGGAGCAGTCTGGTGCGCTGGACGCTGCCATAGACAGGGGCATACAGCGCCAGATGGAGCGCCAGGCCGAAGCGCAGCGCAAGCAGGAGGAGGAACAGCAGCGCCTGCAGGCCGAGGCGGCCAAGAATGCCCGAGCGGTGGATGTCAATCGGGACCGCGTCCTGGGCAACATGCAGGCCGATGTGAGCGTCATTGTTTACTCGGACCTTGAATGCCCCTATTGCAAGCATTTTGCGCAAACGCCGGAGCAGGCCGTTGCCGGATTTGACGGCAAGGCCAACGTGGTCTTTCGCCACTACCCGCTGCCTTTCCATGGCGAGATCGCCAAGCGCGCTGCCTATTACGCCGAATGCGTGGGGCGGCAGGCCGGCTCCAAGGCATTCTTCGCCTTTGTGGGTGATTGGTTCAAGCTGACCAAGACCAACGGTCAGGGCCTCGAAGGTGGAGATGCGCAGATAAGGGAAGTGGCACAGGCCGCTGGCGTGAAGGACGTTGCAAGTCTGGACGCGTGTGCGCGCGATGCCGCGATTGCACAACTCGTTGAGGACGATCTGGCAGACGGCACGCGCAGCGGCGTCAACGGCACACCCGGCACGATCATCCGCAACAACAAAACCGGCGTCTCGCTGGCCATCAGCGGCGCGGTACCGGCTGAGGTGCTGGAGCAGGGTATTCGCAAGGTGCTCGCGAACTGAGTGCCGGGGGCGGACTAGGGGGCAGGTCAGTGCAGCCTCCGTTGTGAAATGTTTACACAAACTTCATCACAACGCGAAACTCCATCCGTACACTTGTCTTTGGTAGGACAGGCCTTTTGCCTGCATTTAGCTATCCAAGGAGTAAGGTATGAACAAGACTTTTCAGAAGACCCTGATTGCAACCGCGCTGGTGTGTGTGGGTGCGCTGGCTCAGGCACAGAGTCCGCGCGGCCCACAGGACGCCATGGGTATGGGTATGCCGGGGCCGCATTTTGGCCCCATGCACCGCCCTGATCCGGCAAAGATGCAGGCCATGTTCGACAAGCACATGGCCAGGCTCAAAACCGTTCTGCAATTGGCGTCAAGTCAGGAGGGCGACTGGGCAGCATTCAATTCCGCGATGACGCCTCCTGCCAGCAGACCGACACCACCAAGCCCCGAGGAGTTGGAGAAGCTCACGACACCCGAGCGCATTGACCGTCTGAACGCTCTGCGGGCACAGCACGCATCACTGCTTGACAAGCGTGGGGAAGCAGCGAAAAAGTTCTATGCGACCCTGACGCCTTCGCAGCGCAAAGTGTTTGACCTTGAAACGCTGAAATACCTGCAGCCCAAGCAGCGCATGCAGTGGCTTCATCAACTCATGCAGCACGAGCGTCCGCAAAAGTAAGAGTTGGCGGCAAGCCTCTCTCTAGGCGTGCAGGTCTTCGTACTTCTTCATCAACTGTTCCGGTGTCTCGACGAAATCCGGATTGATGGAGATGCAGTCGGCCGGGCAGACCAGTTTGCACTGCGGCTCTTCTTCGGCGCCCACGCACTCAGTGCAGCGTGCCGGGTCGATGACGTAGAGCATGTCGCCGGCAGCGATGGCTTCGTTCGGGCAGGCAGGTTTGCAGGCATCGCAAGCGGTGCAGTCTTCGGTAATGATCAGGGCCATGGTGGTTTCCTTCAGGTTCAGTAGGGGGTTTTGAAATTCAGGCTACAACCTGAGATTCAAGTTCAGCGAGTTTATTGTGCCTGAAGGCGCCCCACAATGCCGCGCCTATGGCTCCGGCATAAATCGAGTCCGCGTGCGAACGCGCGCTCACGGTCACTTTCTCGGCCACCATTTCTTCCTGAATTGCCGCCAGCAGGCCGGTGTCCAGCGCCAGCCCGCCGGTGATCAATGCTGTGCCGGTCTTGATGCCGGTGATCTTGAGCAGCTTGACGATGCGCGAGGCCATCGACAGGTGGATGCCCTTCAGGATGTCGGCCGTGGCAATGCCGCGCGACACCATGTTGATGACGTCGGTTTCGGCCAGCACGGCGCAGATCGAGCTCACCTTTTCCGGGTCTTTCGAGCTCTGCGAGAGCGAGCCGATTTCTTCAACTGCTACGCCCAGGTAACGCGCGATGTTTTCCAGAAACTGGCCGGAGCCCGAGGCGCACTGGCTTGTCATTTTGTAGGACAGTACCTTGCCGCGCTCATCGATGTAAATGGCACGACCGTTCAGCGCGCCAATGTCCACGACGGCGCGTGCCGTCGGGTCCAGAAAGATACCGCCCCGTGCATGGGTGGTCATCGAGTAGAAATGCCCTGTCGCGAACTTCACGTTCTCGCCTTCGCCGGTCGTGGCGATGTAATCAATGTCCTGGCGCGTCAGGCCAGCGTCCTTCAAAACGCTGTCAAACCCTTCCTGCGCCAGCGTCATCGGGTCGCGGCTGCGAATGCGCTCGCAGCGCTTGGCCAACCAGTGCTGGCTGGCGTCGGCGTCAGAGCGAAACAGCACGGATTTGACGGCGCCAGACCCAATATCGATGCCAATGGTGGTGATGCTCATGATGGTCTCCCTTCCGCTACTTTGCCGTCATCCATCACGGCACGCCAGGCAAAGGTGGCTCCGCCAAGCGCTCCGGTATAAATCGAGTCGGGATCGATGTTCAGTGTCAGCGGTCCGTAGTTTTCAAATATCAGGTCACGCAGGGATTTGACGGCGGCCTCATTCTTTGCCACACCACCGGTGAAGGTGAACTGGTCGCGGATGCCGCCGGAGCGAGCCAGAATGGACATGGCGCGCAGGATGATCGCGCGGTGCAGCCCGGCCATGATGTCCTCGCGCTTGTCGCCCAGGGAGAGGCGATCGCGCAGTTCGGCACCGGCAAACACGGTGCAGGTGGAGTTGATGCGAATCGTCTTGGTGGACTTCATGGCCATAGGCCCGAGTTCGTGCAAACCCATGTTCATTTCGTCGGCGATGTAGCCCAGATAGCGACCGCAACCGGCGGCGCAGCGGTCGTTCATCTGGAAGCTCTCGACGATACCGGCCGGGTCGACCTGAATGGCTTTGGTGTCCTGGCCGCCAATATCGAGCACGGTCGCTGTGCCCGGGTACATCACATGGGCGCCCAGCCCGTGGCACAGGATTTCGGAGCGGATGTGCTCCTTGGAAAACGGCAAGCGCGCGCGGCCATAGCCGGTGCCGACGATGTAGGTTTCCTCCATCTCGGTATCCAGAATGCCCTTGATCGGGGCTTCGACCTGTGAGCGCCGGGCGGCGGTTTCCGGCATGGCTATGAAGGCGCGCTCAAGCGCGGCCAGCAGATGACGGCGGATCGAGTCCGCATAGACCCGGTTCTCCACTTCGATGATGGAGCGGTCGAACAGATTGAGCAGGTAGTCGTAGCGCGTGCCGGCCTCCTTGGCCACCACTTCGCCAATGGCGAGGTACTGGCTACCGGCAATGTCGCGGAAGAAGTCCGACTTGCGCTTGGCGCCCGGTTTGAACAACTCGGCGGCTCCGGCCTGCAGGCGGCGAAACACTTCTGCCAACGCTTCAGGAACGGCGCCGCTGCCTTCGCCGAAGCGTGCGCTGGCCAGGCTGCGCTGGCAAGTGGCTTCGAGGTCACCCAGTTGCTCCAGATACTGTTCCAACCGGAAATCGCGCTCCAACTGGCCCAGAAAGCCATCGAGCGCGCCGTCCAGCGCATGCGTGGTGCCGAGCGCCTTGCGAAACAGGAAGAAGCGGCCATTGACCATCGCCTCCTGCTTGGCAATGGTGGCGGCGGTGTCGTAGTTGGAGCGCGAGTTGGTGATGCCGCGACCCAGAATGTTCTGGTGTTCGTCGATCACCACTGCCTTGGTGGTGGTGGATCCCAGGTCAATGCCGATAAAGCAACGCATGATCAATGTACCCCCGTCAATGCCGCACGTTTGGCCTTGACCATCTGAAAATAACTCTCAAGACGGTTCTTCACGTTGGCCGCCGAGAAGTAGCGCGGATCGACCAGATCGGTTTCGATGAAGGCGGCTGGCTTGCCGGTGCGCTTTTCCACCTCACGCAAGATCAACAACTGCCCCGCGGAGAAACTGTTGCAGCTCTTGATCGAGTTGATCAGGAGGCCATCGGCCTGGTACTCGTCGATGTACTTGCAGATCATGTCGATGCGGCTTGGCAGATTGAGGTTGGTGTAGCAGCCCAGGCAGTATTCGGCGAGTGATTCGAGCGGACGCTCCGGGTCGTGGCGAAAGCCGAAATCGTAGAGGCCGCCGACCTTGGAGTAGGTCGAGGCCACGACGACCGCGCCTTCGTCATAAAACATCTTCCAGAAGTCGCGAAAACTGGTCCAGTTCGGCGGGCCTTCGACGACCAGGCGGTACTTCTCCTCGCCCATCGCACCCTCCGGCGTTACCGGCCCGAGCCCGAGGCGCACGCGTTCATCGATCTCGGCGCGCAGGGTGCGGTAATACTGCGTTGCCTCAGTGGTGCCGCGAAAGGCCGTGAAGATCGGGCCAATGTAATAGACCGAGCCAAAGTAGCCGTCGATCGGTGAAGGCCGGCGCTTGGCCGACTGCAGGACGGCGACCAGATCCTCTTCTGCCTTCGCCGATTCGCGCATGTACTGGCGCAGTCGGTCAATGTCGAACTTGACGCCCGAGATGCGCTCGAGCGTCGGGATCACGGTCTCCTTGAGCTGCTTGACAACGTAGTCGCGCATATTGGGCGCGATGCGGCCCTCGCTCTGGTAGGGTACGTGCAGCATGACGGTTTCGCAGCCGTACTTGTGGCGCACCAGTTCGAACCACTTCATGAAAGTGAAGCAACCGGTGTAGGACAGCAACAGCACGTCAGGCCTGGGCAGGGGCTGGCCGGTCGGACCGATTTCGCCGCCCATCATCGAGCCGAGGTCGGCCTTGACGTAGGTGCAGACGTCCTCCGACTGGCCGTCGCGCTCGGCGTCCATGATCATCTTGCCGGACTTCTTGCGCATGCCGTTTTGCAGCGCGTTGGTTTCAGGCAGGCTGCGCGCAAAGTCAAAGCACATCAGCAACTCGTTGAGATTGCCGGGCACAAAGGTTGCGGACACCTTGCGATTGTTCTCACGGGCCGTTGCCAGATCCATGTAGTTCTGGTTGATGAGTTCCTTTTGCAGCCACATTGAGTCCTCTTTCTGGACGTTCTGCGGCTTCTTGATGGAGGTGGGCATGGCAACAGTAGTGTTCATGATGCATTCCAGAGTTTGATTGAATCGGCAAAGGTGCCGGCCTGCTCCCGGATCGGCGCCATCTGTCCCGTGTTCTCGGCGTACTTGAACGCAGTGTGCGGAATCTTGTGCTGTGTCAGCACGTCTTGCAGCATGGGTCGCTCCAGCAAAGCGGGGTCGCAGAACGAGGGTGCCGCAAAGATCACGCCCTCGGCGCCCATGGTCTTGACCTGCTTCATCAGGAACATGCCTTTCTGCTCGCGCGTCTGGTCGTACTTGGCAGCTGTCGTTGCCGAGCGGTGCAGGAAAGCCCTGGATAGTTCGCGCAGCGGTTCGCCATCGCTGGGAACGTGGTCCAGCAGCCAGCGACCGACCAGCATGAAGTCATCGTCAACCACGTAACAACCAGCCATTTCAATGGACTTGATCAGCGTCAGCGGCGGCTGCTCGCAGAAGGTGCCGTTGATGACGACGCGCGCGTTGTCGCGCTTGGGCCGGGGCACGGCGTCGGTGGCTGCGATGTAGTCGCGCACCAGTTGGGTATGTTCTTCCGGCGGCAGGATCATGCCGGCGCGCTGCACCAGGTAGACCTCCGAGGTTGGTGCCTGCCAGGGCTTGGCGGCGCGGTAGGCATAGAGCTCGCGCAAGGCAGCGCGGTTCTCGTTGTAGACCGCGATGGAAGCGTTGATGGCTTCATCGGTAATGGGCTTGCCAGTGAGCCTGGCCAGGTCTTCGCGCAGTATCTGCATTTCTTCCATGTAGAACTTGCCGCCGATCTCGTCCTCGTAGTTTTGCGGCACATCGATGTAACGCACGTACTTGTCCTTGAACAGGATTTGCCACATGCCCGAGAGGTTGCGGATCACGTCGCAGATCGACGGAAACAGCATGCCGTCCAGGCAGTCCAGGCGACCGGTGAGGCCCATCTCGATGGTCGAGCGCGGAATGCGGCAGATGTAGCTCTGGTAGTAGGCGTCGCCCTGAATCACTTCGAGCTGGTCGCCGCCACCGAGGATGCCTACCGGCAGCATGCCGGCAGCATGGATGATCTCGCGCGGCACGTAGACCGGCATGTAGCCGATGGCCTTACGCCCAGGAACGGCGGCTTTCCATTCCTTGACGGCGTTGAAATGCAGGTCGTCAAACAGCGTCTGGCAACGCTCCAGAATGTGCTGGACAGGTAAAGTAGCTGACATCTTGCTTGCTCCCGGTTTGGTGCTCTGAATAGTTCGGTGAATTCGTGTTCGCAATCTATTATGGCATAATGGTACCGTATTACCAGTATTGAGCAATATTTTTTCTAAAAGGGAAAGTTGAGTCTGAATTTGGGTAAAACTCACAAGTCCATAGAGGAGAACAATTTGCCACCGCACACCAGCACGCCTGCAAGCGAGTCGGTCGATCCATTCAAACTGGCTGTTTCTGACGAGACGCTTGCTGACCTTCGCTCACGGCTGGCCAAAACGCGATGGCCCGATCGTGAAACCGTGGGCGACTGGAGCCAGGGCGTGCCGCTGGATCGGATCAAGTCACTTTGCGATTACTGGGCGCGTGGCTACGACTGGCGACGCTGCGAGGCGCGGCTGAACGCGCTGGGCCAGTACCACACCCAAATCGATGGTTTGCGTGTCCACTTTCTTCACATCCGCTCATCCAACCCGGATGCTGTGCCGCTTCTCATCACGCACGGCTGGCCCGGCTCCGTGGTCGAGTTCCTTGACGTGATCGGCCCCCTGACGGACCCAGCCGCCCACGGCGGCGACGCCGCTGATGCGTTCCATCTGGTTATTCCATCGCTGCCGGGCTTCGGCTTTTCGGACAAGCCCACCAGCACTGGCTGGGGAGTCGAACGCATTGCCGCCGCCTGGATCACCCTGATGAAGCGCCTGGGTTACCAGCGCTATTTTGCGCAGGGTGGCGATTGGGGCGCCGCGGTGACCACCGCAATGGCCATGCTGGCTCGACCTGAGTGCGCCGGAGTCCATCTCAACATGCCACTGGTCTATCCGGGCCGGGACGATTACGCGCAACTCACCGAGGCCGAGCAGGCCTCGGTTGCTTCGATGAAGTTTTACCGGGACAGCGACTCGGGTTACGCCAAGCAGCAGCAAACCCGCCCGCAGACCCTCGGCTACGGGCTGACCGACTCACCCGCTGGACAGGCGGCCTGGATCTACGAGAAGTTTTATGCATGGACCGATAACCATGGCGAGTCCGAGAGCGCCCTGAGCCCTGATGCCATGCTCGACAACATCATGCTGTATTGGCTTCCCGGCGCGGCGGCGTCTTCGGCCAGACTGTATTGGGAGAGTCTGGCTTTCTTCAGGACGCAGAAAATCTCCATTCCGGTGGGTGTGACCATCTTTCCGAAGGAATTTTCCCGTCCGTCGCGGCGCTGGGCGCAGCAGCACTTCACCCATATCGTGCACTGGAATGAGACCGACAAGGGCGGGCATTTCGCGGCCTTCGAGCAACCCGAAATTTTTGTGGCGGAACTGCGCGACTGCTTTCGACAACTCCGGCAGGGGATATGACCATGAACCATGTACGAAACGTGTTGGAGACCCGGTATCCAGGGCTGTACGCCAGCATCGAAAAAGTGCTGGTCGAGACGGAAGCACGGTACAACGATCAGAACGGCCAGGCACGATCGGAATTCCTTCTGGAGCACACCAGTCGCACCGCCGCCATTGCCCGCAAGCTAGCGACCATGGAAGGGGTCGACTCCTTCCTCCCAGTTCTTGTGGCGCTTTACCATGACGCTGGCAAATTTCATGAGGGTGTTTACCATCAGGACGGTATACCGGAGGAAGAGCACGCGGCGTTACTGGCAGAGAAAATGCTCACCGGGTTTGGCCTGGAACACAGTGCGATCGCGTCGGTTCTGCAGGCGTTGCGCGCCCTTTACGACGAGGCTTTGCCGTGTATTGGCCCGGCCCGCATCGTGCAGGACGCGGACCGGCTCGAAAAGCTTGGGGCGCTCGGCGTCGGCGCCTTCTTTACCAAATCCGCCTTGCGTGGACGCGGCCTCGTCGATGCGCTGGTGCACACGCTGAGCCGGGAACTCACCTACGCACGGGCGGCTCCGCGATCGATGTTTACTGCATCAGGAAGGGAACTCGCGATGGAGCAATCGACCAGGACGATTGCATTCTTTGACAATCTCCTGGAGCAACTCGAAAGCTGGGGCATCGCCTCCTTTGCATGCCACACCATCGTGCTGGACGAGGACTTTCTCACACGTGACGGCGCTATTGTGCGGGGTATGGAAGTGAGCGTCGCAATGCCTGGTAGCTGCCCGGAGTGCGAGGGTCCGCTGGCGCTGACGCACAAGCGCGAAAAGGGCGTCAAGTGCGAACGCTTCACGGCCCGCTTCCAGTGCGCTCATTGCAGCTACGCCGACGAAACGTCGCTCTGCCTGCCGCTGCTCGCCTGAGCCAGCGGGAAGGCAAAGCCGTCAGTCAGATGGTTGGTCGTCTTGTGCCTTGCGTTGGGTCCTGATCGTGTAGTGAGGCAAACGAAGACTGATCAGAATGCTGAAGCCTGAAATCAGCGCGCACAAAATGAAGGCAGCATGGGTGCCGTTGACCAGACCATCACGCGCGGCTTGCATCAAGGGCACGGCATCGACTCCAAGACGGTGGGTCAATTCCAGTAGCGCCTCCTGGTCCTGCCGCCGGATCAGAATTTGCGGTGAAGAAAGCAGGCTGATCAGGGCCGAATCCTGAATATGATACTTTTCGAGTACCGAAACGATCTTCTGAGCGTACAAGGTGTTGACGAGCACGCTTGCAATGCCGACGCCGATCATGCTGCCAATCATGCGCGTTGACTGCGCCAGCGCTCCGGCCACGCCCAGATTGGCGCGTCCTGCAACCGCCATGATCTGCAGCGTCAGATTGGGTAACTGAAACCCAAGACTGATTCCACACAGGGCGAAGATCAACATCATCAGGCCTCTTGGCGTCTGCGACTCAAGCTGCGTCAGCAAGAGGCAACTGATGAGCATCCCCAACTGACCCCAGGCGATGATGCGCTCTGCGCGGCGCAGGCGCGGCAGCAGCCTGCCGTTGACGATGCTGCCGATCGTAATAAAGACCAGCAGCGGCGTCATGACCAGCCCCGCCTGGTTCGGTGACTGACCAAAACTTCCCTGCAGCAGCAAGGGCGTGTAGAAGATCAGCATGAACATCGTGAGGCCGGTCAGCACACCGAGCAGCATCAGCTTGCGTGCGCCGCTGTCATCCAGAACCTTGGGCGGAACAATGGGCGCAGTGGTGTGATACTGATGGCGGAAAAAGCTGTAGGCCAGGATGCTCGCCGCTGTCCACAATCCCAAAGACACGGCGTTGACAAAGCCATGGCCCTGGCTGTATTCCGCCGATCCCAGCAGGCCGCAGATGGCCAGTAGCAGCAACACGGCACCCAGCCAGTCAATGCTGCGATCCGCCTCTTCGTGATGAACAATGTGCGGGAAGAAAATCCAGACCATGAGCAGCGCAGCCAAAGCGACCGGCAGGTTCACAAAAAACACGAAGCGCCAACTCACGTGCTCTGTCAGCCATCCGCCCAGCCATGGTCCTACCGCCAGTGCGACACCATAGCTGGAGGAGAGCAGAACCTGCCAGCGCACTCGCTGCGCGGCATCCGGGAAGAGGTCAGGCACGCAGGCCGAGGCAACCCCGAGCAGCATGCCTCCCGCCAAACCTTGCAGGCCTCTGGAGATGACGAGTTGCAGCATGGTTTGCGAGAACCCGCAAGCAACCGACGCTATCGCAAAGAACAGAACAGCGGTCAGCACAAAGGGCTTGCGGCCATACAGGTCGCCCAGTCGGCCGGTGATCGGGATCATCACAGCATTACCCACCAAAAAGGCCGATGCCGCCCACTGGTAGAGGTCGAAACCCCGCAGGTCGGCCACGATGCGCGGCATGGCCGTGCCAACCACGGAGGTATTGATGGCAATCAACATGAAGGCCAGGCAAATTCCAGCGATTGCGGCCAGAGATGCACGGAAGCTGCGCTCGGACTGTGGCATCTCAGGCAGCGACTATCAAGAGCAGGAATCTGGTCATGGCGAATTGTATTGGTGCGTCGCGAAATGGAGAACTCAGTCCAAAGAAGTGAGCCCGAACCCCGTATCGGTTAACTGCTGACGTGGATCAACACGCTTGTTTCTCATGAGAGGAACATCTGTTTCAGTCTCAACTCGTCGGCACCGGCGAGCAAGGCGTAGGTAACCGGAAATCGGTGCCAGCGGTTCGCTCCGCATTTCTTTGTAAACAAAGGATACGCAAATGACTATCTCCTGGAAAGCAGTCACGCCGATCGTCGTGACCACCGCCATCGCACTCTTGCCAGCGCCGAACGGCCTCGCGCCCCATGCCTGGTACTTCTTTGCCATTTTTGCCGGAGTGATCGCCGGCCTGATGACA
The DNA here is from genome assembly GCA_903927295.1 of uncultured beta proteobacterium. GTDB lineage: Bacteria > Pseudomonadota > Gammaproteobacteria > Burkholderiales > Burkholderiaceae_C > Rhodoferax. Next base: position 18,678 of record CAIYMN010000073.1, read on the forward strand.
GAGCCTTTGCCCGGCGGGGCCGTCGGACTCATCGGAGTCACGCTGGTCACCTGCCTGGCGCCCTGGGTCTTGTACTCGCCGGTGGAATTGGCCAAGCCGGGTTTCAATCCGGCCAACGCCGCTCTGACGTGGGCCTTGTCGGGCTTTTCGAACGCAACCGTCTGGCTGATTTTCGGTGCCTTCATGTTCGCACTGGGCTACGAAAAGACCGGGCTGGGAAGGCGTATCGCGCTGGTGCTGGTGAAGGCCATGGGGCGGCGAACGCTGACACTGGGTTACGCGGTGATGATCGCCGACACCATCCTGGCACCGTTCACCCCATCCAACACGGCGCGCAGCGGCGGCACCATCTATCCGGTGATTCGCAATTTGCCGGCACTCTATGAGTCCAAGCCAAATGATCCCTCAGCGCGACGCATTGGCTCCTACATCATGTGGGTTGCACTGGCTACCACCTGCGTTACCAGTTCGATGTTTCTGACCGGCCTGGCACCCAATCTGCTGGCTGTTGAGTTGGTCAACAAAACGTCCAAGATAAGCTTGAGCTGGATGCAATGGTTCATGGCCTTTGCACCCGTGGGAATCACTTTGCTGATACTCGTGCCACTGCTCACTTACTGGTTCTATCCGCCGGAGGTCAAGGAGAGCAGCGACGTACCGGTTTGGGCCGCCAAGGAGTTGCACCAGATGGGCAGCTTCTCTGCTCGCGAGGCCATGCTGGCCATTGTCGTGATCGCCGCACTCATGTTGTGGATCTTCGGTGGCAGCTTCATCAACGCGACGACAGTGGCCTTGCTTGTCATCTCCCTGATGCTGCTCGGCAAGGTTGTCACATGGGATGACATCGTCAAGAACTCGACGGCCTGGAACACGCTGGCGTGGTTCGCTACGCTGGTGGCACTCGCCGATGGACTGAACAAGGTCGGCTTCGTCAAGTGGTTCGCAGAATCGGTTGCGGCGCACATGAGCGGCTTCTCACCTTTCGCGGCGATGATCGTGCTGGTGCTGGTGTTCTACTTCACGCACTATCTTTTCGCCAGCGTGACTGCTCACGTCACTGCGTTGCTACCCGTCATGCTGGCGGTCGGCTCGACCGTCCCCGGCATCGACATGCCCCACTTCGCATTGCTGTTGTGCCTCACCTTGGGCATCATGGGTGTCCAAACTCCCTACGCCACAGGTCCATCGCCGGTCTATTACGGGTCGGGCTATCTGCCATCGGCTGACTACTGGCGCCTGGGTGGTATTTTCGGCGTAATCTTTATTGCCGTGTTTCTGCTGATCGCGGTACCCTGGTTGGGGATGATCGGCTAGTCGCCGCGTGCCCAAGTCTTCCTAGGCCCCGACCCTGGCGTAGTACTGCGCCACCGCCGGGGTCTGCGCAATGCGCTGCATATGGGTATTGAGGGCCGGGGCAACCTGCTGGACCAGATCGGTTGGCACATGATCGAGCCGGCCGGAGTTGAGGCCGCGCACATCGACAAACACCTTCAGGTCTGCAATCGTTAGACGATCGTCGGCAAAGTATTGGCCTCCATGCGCTTGCAACTGGCTTTGCAGCCAGCGCAGGTACACCGGCATGGAGCCGTTGACGAGGGCCGCGCGGGCCTCCTTCTGCGCCTCACCCGTCATGCGAAAGCTTGGCCCCATCCTGACGCTGGCCTCTTCCACCACATAGGCAACCTCGTCGCACAACAAGGCCTGATAAGCATCGGAAGGGTACAGGCCTGCGAGCTTTCCGACGTACCGAAGAATGGAGTCGCACTGCGTCACCTGCACGCCATCCACCTCCAGTGTGGGCACCTGACCAAAAGGTGTGGTCTTGCGTACCTCGGCAAATTCCGGAAATGTGAAACGGTAGTCTTCAAACGTGACGCCGCCAATGTGCAGGGCCAGACGCACCGGTTCAGCGCGGCCACCGTGAAAATCGAAATAACTGAGTTTGAGTTGGGGCATGGTGCTTACCTTAGGTGTTGAGACAGGTCAGACGCGCAAGTGTCGTCGTGCGGATTCTATGCGTGTGAATCTGTTCAGCGAATACCCTTGCCGGGCAACATGGTTGAGAGAACGCCGTCCTTGAGGACCAGATGATGGTAGATGGCTGCAGCGGCGTGCAAGCCGGCAAGCCACATGATGGCATCACCCAGGAATTGGTGAACGTCGCCCCAGTCGAACCATTTCGCAATGGCAGAGTTGGCAATCATCGGAAATTGGTCGACTCGCACACCGCCCAGCAGGGTCAGCGAATGGCCTTCGCTGCCAAGCGCCAGGAAGGCCGTGACGGGCAACGCCAGCAGAAGCGTCCACAGGGCCACATGCATCAGCCTGCCCATAAGGCGCATCCGGCTGCTCATCGGAATCAGCGGCGCGGCAGGGCGAAAGGCCAGCCAGAGAAGGCGCAGCAAGGTCAGCACCAGAACCAATAGCCCCAAGGACTCGTGCCAGACGATGTCACTTCGGCTCGCGGGGTCTATGCCCCGGCGCGCAAGTTGACCGAAGTGTTCCGGTCCGAGGATGAACGCAATACTGACCGCGATGACGGTCAGCCAGTGAAAAGCCTGGCTCAGTGAATCGTAACGGGATGGAGATTGGATATTCATGTAATCGCTTCTGCGCGGCCCATTTCACGCTGCCGCCTTGCAGCCAGAATGAGCCCAACGGATCCTGATCCTGGCTCAGGGCTTTGCCAGTTCCATCAGCATGCGGGCCATAAGGTAGAGGCGCGGCACGATAGAGTCAACCTCGATGTACTCGTCGCGGGCGTGGTAGCCCCAGCCGGCCAGACCAAAGCTCTCTATCACGGCGGCCTTGTCCGAGCGCGCCGCAAAGGCTGCGTCCGTAGCACCGCCTGTCATCGGAACGATGTCCAACTGGCGATCAAGTTCAAGGTAGATGGCCTTGGCTTTATTCGCCAGTGCCTGGGCCTTGGCTCCACCCTGGTAGGGCGGGCGACCACCGAGCAGCTTGACGCTGGTCTCCGTGTCGGGAATGAGTTTTTTCGTGTTGACCATGTCCTGCAAGGCCACTTGCAACTTCTCGGCCGCGCCGGGCAGCGAGGTGCGCACATCGGCCGATGCCAGTGCCTTGTCGGGAATCTGATTTCGCACCGTTCCGGCCTGGGAAGTCGTCCAGTTCAGTTGCACGCCAGGGATGCTCTTGTAAACGTCGCGGGTTTGTAGTATCTGGTGGCTCAGCTCGATCAAAGCGTTGCGGCCGAGTTCGGGTGCGGCACCCGCGTGCGAAGTGCGGCCCTTTACTTCCATGTCGATGCGGGTCGCGCCGCTGGCGCCCAGCAGTACGGCTTCGTTCTTGGCGATGGACTTGGCGGCTGTGGGTTCGCACGACAGCACCACGTCGTTCTGATCAGCCAGCTTCGAGATCAGCTCGCCTGAGCCGATAGATCCCACCTCTTCATCGGGGTTGAACAGCACGGTGATTGAGGCGTAGTCCTTCCAGCCGGCGTCTTTGAGGAGGGCCAGGCTGTGCAGGATGACGGCAATGCCACCCTTGTCGTCAGCGATACCTGGGCCGTAGACGCGGTTGCCGTCAACTTTGTAGCCCTGAGAGGCGAGGATGCCCTTCTGGTAGACCGTGTCCATGTGGGCTTGCAGCATGAAGCGCTTGCTTCCCGTGCCCTGAATCTTTCCGACCACGGTGTCGGCACCGGCCCCAGCCGTGGTCTTGTGGCGTTCAGTGGCAAAGCCAAGTGCCTTGAGGCGGCCTTCGACCAGGTCGGCCATCTGGGCCAGGCCCGCGAGGTCCGCGCTGCCCGATTCGATCAGCACCATCTGGTGCAAGCTTTCTATCACGGCGCTCTGGGCCTTTTCGGCGGCTGCCTTGAGGGCGGCGTCGGGCGCGGCCTGGGCTGCGGACGCGCCGAGAGCAAGGGCTGCGGCAAGCGCGCAGAGTCGGTAGGTAGAGGGTTTGAACATGGGGTCTCCTGCATCTTGCTCGAATAGAATTTTCAACTATTTGAGTCGCACAGTATCGCATCCCCAATCGGTCGGCCGGATGTTGAAGCTGTCCTACGGCATCACCGCAACCCGGCGCTTCTTCCGGATAACGACCGGTGCCAGGGCGTCCTTGTGGCCTACCAGGCATGGCGGGGACCGTCTTGCAAACACCGGATTCGGTTCCTTGGGCGCATTTGCGACAGCCTTCGCTAAGTCCCTGGTTTTCAGAGGCGTCAGGTGATCGCCAACTACCTGGACATACCCGCCTTCAGCCGTCATCGCCAGTGCGCCAACCTGCGCGCCCTTGCTCACGCTGCCAAGCAGCTTGAGTTCGTCACCTTCGGGTCGCTCGTATGTGTGCCTCAACCAGGCTGCCCTGCCAAGAACAACCCGCCAGCCCGGTCTGTGCGGTTTACGAACTTGTTTGTTGGAGGTGAACGATTCAGAGGAAGGCTGAACTTGCATCAGGAATGTACTTGGAAGGGAGCGGCCTTGGTTGTGGTCTGCGTTGCAGCGTTTCAGCATGATCGGCCGGAGTCTGCTCCACCTAGATCGGACCTAGAGGGCTTTGCTCCGTTGGTGGAAAGGAATTCTCCTGATCGCTTGTCGCCACTGCCTGCATCCACAAGTCCCATTCAGTTTCACCGCCATTGCCTTCGTTCACGTCAACCGGTGGCAAGGGGCGGAGAAATTTTCGCCTTTCTGTCACCATTTCGGTCGCACTTGCCGGTGGCTCGACAGAGCGTGCACCCGGTGCATGATCGGAAGGTGACAGCGATAGTGCGCTGGCGTTTGTTAACGGATTGGCTGTACTGAACATGTCCTTTATCGGCACTTGATGGTTGCTGTTGGATCAACGTTACCCTGACTGATGACTTAGTCAAGCATCATGAAAAAGTGAAACCAAGTATCACTTTTTGAGAACGAAGAATTTGCAACTTGGGGGCAGCCCGTCGTTCATGGCGGTCGGCTCCGGCGAAAGCTCACTGGTTGACGCAGGCTGGCTACGTGTGAGTGTTGCCGTGTTTGTCTTTTTCCATTTCAGGCAGGTCATTGCACAGCGGGCAATTTCTTCCGCGACTGACGTAGTACATTCGCGTGCCCATAAAGATGATGGTGGAAATCGCTGACCAGGTCAGTGCAAATTGAACTCCGGCCAATAGTTCATGACCTTTTAGCAGTTCGACCACAGTCAACGACGCGAGCATGATTGCAAACACAGTCAGGCCACGCCTGGTCCAGAAGCCGGCTCTACCAGAAACATTTTTCAACATCGAAGCCTCGTACACGGGATTGCGACAGGAGAATAGTCTAGCCACTCCAGATTTCCGGGTGACATCGAAGGTCTCTCACGAATGCACTACCGATTGACGCTTCACCGGATCGCTGGCATTCAACTGTGTCGGTCACGCGACGCAGTTCAGGGCTTGAGGGCAGCCGCCTCCGCAGCGCAGTTGCCAGTCGGCTTCAGACCCCTGGCGCGTGCGTCAGCCAGCTCTTTTGCAGCCTCATCGAACTGCGCGCGAAACACGGGGTCTGCGTGCAGACGGGCAACGGCGGCGGCGCCTATCACGCGACCCTGATTCACGTCACTTTGCCAGTGCACGCCACAAACCACGCGACTCTGGCCGAATTCATAGCCGCGTTTGATCAACGCATTTGCACGCTCCGGAGCCATCTCAGCCAGAATCAGGCCCCAGGCCCAGCCGAGGGCCGCATGCCCAGAAGGGTAGGAACCGTCCTTGGCGAGCGTCGCTTCTTCGGCCGGCGAACAACTGGGCGCCTTGTTTGTGACAAACGGACGCGTGCGCTTGTAGTGATCCTTGGCTGCGTAGGTTGACAAGCCAGCATCCACCATCGAACGCCGCAGCAGTATGGTGAGATGCGGTGTCGTGTCTGGCCCGATCGGCGCATCCACGGTGCATGCAAAAGCATCAGCCGCTTTGGGAAAGCTGAGGACTGCATCATTGGCAGCCAGGACCCAGCGCGGTGTATCGCGCAGGACAACGGTCGCATTGAACGCCTCCTCATCGGCAGCCAGAGCGCTCGATCCTGGGGCTGGCGGAGCCGGCAACAGCGCCAGACTGTCCGGAAGTACGTTGCGTGACAGATAACCGGCGAGCATGCCGGGCCGCAACTCCGGCACATTCTTGGGGATGATGCTTTCGGCCTGACTGTCACAGACAGGCAGCAAGGCGACGCAGCACAGGATATTGGTGAACTTTCGGTGCGGAATCTTCATGGAGTGCTCCTCGTTGGTATCAGAGTGCCGGGCCTGTGCCGGATAGTTTGGAAGCTTATGTCCATCAGATCAATGTGGTCTGTCGCCTCTGCGATACGCGGTGGCCAGCTTCATCAGCAGAACGCGGTCCTGTGGGTCGGTCAGCAACGCTTGGGCAGATTCAATAACAGAGTCTTCGATCACCTGGAGCCCAGTGTGGATGATGCCGGTACGGCTGATCGCTGGACAGGCTCAGACTCTTTTGAGGCTATGGTTCTTCAGCGGCAAATCACGAATGCGCTTGCCGGTCGCCGCAAAGATGGCGTTCAGTACGGCCGGTGCGGCGACCGCGATCGTCGGCTCGCCGACACCACCCCAGAAGCCGCCCGAGGGCATGACAACCGTCTCTACGGCCGGCATTTCGTCCATTCTGATTACCTGGTAGCTGTCAAAGTTGTCTTGCTCCATGCGGCCATTCTTGACTGTACATTCGCCATAAAGCGCCCCAGACAGGCCATAGGCGAACGACCCTTCGACCTGTGCTTCAATCTGTTGCGGGTTGACCGCGTGACCGGGATCCGTAGCCGCCACGATTCGGTGGATCTTCAGGACCCCCGCGTCGCTGACCGAAACTTCCGCGCAGGCTGCGACGTAGCTGCCAAATCCCATGGTCTGTGCCAATCCCCGAAAAACCCCCTTCGCCGCTGGCTTGCCCCAGCCAGCGCGTTGTGCCACTTCGTTCAGAACAGCCAGGTGTTTGGGATGGTTGATCATCAATTGGCGGCGCAGCGCCAACGGGTCCTGCCCAGTCGCATGGGCCACCTCGTCAACAAAGCATTCAAGATAGAGTGCGTTCTGATTCAGATTGACACCGCGCCAAAAGCCGGCTGGCACATGCGGGTTGTGCATGGCGTGATCGATCAGCAGATTCGGGAACGTGTAGCCAATCGACGCCTCCGGGCCTGGCGGGTTGAGCCCCTGGAAAACCACCGGATCCTTGCCGTCCCTGATGACCTGTGGTGCTACCGTGGAAAAAATGGATTGCCCTGCAATGCGCATGTGCAGACCGATTACCTTGCCTTGTGCGTCCAGTCCGGCGCTGAACTTGCATTGGGTGACCGGATGGAATCTTCCGTGCAGCATGTCTTCTTCACGTGACCAGATCAGCTTGATCGGCGTGCCCGGCATTTGCTTGGCCAGAGCCACCGCCTGCGTTACGTAGTCGTGCGCCGCGCGCCGTCCAAAACCTCCGCCCAGATGCAACTTGTAGACCTCACATTGGCTGGCAGGCAGTCCGCAAGCTTCGGCGGTCGCAGCCAATGCTGCCTCGCCATTTTGCGTTGGCACCCAGACTTCGCAGCGCTCTGGCGTATAGCGTGCCGTCGCGTTCATGGTCTCCATCGTGGCATGGTTCTGATGCGGATAGGAGTAGACGGCTTCGAGTTTGCGTGTCGCCGTCGCAATCGCAGCGCGGGCATCGCCAACCTGATTACCGACAACCGCTTGGGGCGCATCGAGCGCTGCTTTCAGGACAGCGGCAAAACTGGCGCTGGAAAATTTGGCGTTGGGGCCTTCGTCCCATTCAATAGGGAGTGCATCCAGCGCTGTCTTGGCGTGCCACCAGGTGTCAGCCACGACGGCAACCGCACTCGCGTCCACGCGCAGCACCTTTCGGACGCCCGGAAGTCTTTCAATCGCGGCAGCATCGAAAGACTTGAGCTTGCCACCAAAAACGGGGCAGTCCTTGATTGCCGCATTGAGCATGCCGGGCAACACCAGGTCCAGCCCGTAAATCTGCTTGCCGGTGGTCTTGTCAACCGTATCAATGCGCGCAAGACGCTTGCCTGCGAGACGCCAGTCCTTCGGGTCTTTCAGAACGACATGGCTGGGCGGTGTCAGCTTTGCGGCCGCCGTTGCGACCTTGCCATAAGTGGTGCTGCGACCAGAGGCTGCGTGCGTGATAACACCGCTGGCAGTCCGGCACTCACTCGCAGGCACGTTCCAGGCGTCGGCTGCGGCTTGCAACAGCATGATGCGCGCTGTCGCGCCGCCTTTGCGTACATAGTCGTTTGACTGACGAATGCCCTGGCTGCCGACCGTTCCAAAATTGCCCCAGACCCGGTTGCGCCGCAGACTCTGCCCCGGCGTGGGATATTCAGTGCTGACTTTGGCCCAGTTGCAGTCGAGTTCTTCAGCAACCAGTTGAGCCAGACCGGTCAGCGTGCCTTGCCCCATCTCGGAGCGAACAATTCGAATGATGACCGCATCGTCGGGGCGCACCTCAACCCAGGCATTGAGTTCCCGGGGTTCGGCGTTGGGCGACTCCGCAGACGCAGCCTGACTCGGCAGAGGAATCGAGAAGGCCAGGACCAGTCCACCAGCGCCAGCAGCCGACTTCTGCAGAAAATGCCGCCGCGATACGCCTGCTTTTGACACGCGAGCCGCTTTCATGTCGCCCTCCCATCGGCGTGTTCGATACCTATTCCGGCGCGGCTCGCGTCGCCGCCGTTTGCCACCACCTTGATGGCGGATCGGACCCGGTTGTAAGTGCCACAGCGGCAGATGTTGGTCATCGCTGCATCGATGTCGGCATCGCTGGGTTTGGGTTTGTTGTTCAGCAATGCCACCGCCGCCATGATCATGCCGCTCTGGCAAAACCCACATTGCGGCACATCCAGCGCGGCCCAGGCCTTTTGAACCGGATGCGAGCCGTCTGGCGACAGGCCTTCGATCGTCACTATTTTGTCTGTAACCTTGAATGCGGAGACGGATCGCACGCAACTGCGGGTAGGCACCCCATTGACCAATACAGTGCAGGCCCCGCACTCGGCGACACCGCAGCCATACTTGGTGCCGGTCAGACCCAACTGTTCGCGCAGTACCCACAACAGCGGTGTGTCCTGTTCAGCTTCGTAATCACGGATGACACCGTTGACGTTGAGTCTTGCCATATTCGCTACCCCTTGTTCAAATCCTCGCCGTTGGATTGGACCAGCTCAGGCCATGTCTGAGCCAGCAATGCACATGGCACCCCGGAAAAATGTGTCTTGGGACTGCTTAAATACGCCCAGCAAGCTTAAGGCAAAAAACCCGCCTGTGCCCGCAGGCCTGCTTGAGAGTCCCCCGCCAGCACTGCAATGAAATCCTCTGCCGCCTTCGGGTTAATTGAACGGGTGCAAACCGCGGCAGTGTATACGGTAGCCAACTCGAATGCCTTTGGCAAATCAGCCACCAAATCCACACCTGGCGTAATCAGTATCTCGGTGACCTGGGTGCTGCCGATGACATGCATGTCATTGCATGCCGCCATGGCTGTCATGGCCGTATCGCCGTTGGGGTAGGGCCTAAGCCGGCCAGCCAATTCGTCGATAAGCCCCAGAGCGGCAATCACTTTCATGACGTGGATACCGGCGGTTGCCAGTTGCGGATCGGGAAGATAGATCGCGCTGGCAGCACAAAACGCGGCGTGCAGAGAATTTGCGTCATGTACCGGGGGGTGGCGCGCCCCGGTCTTGACAGCAAC
>CAIYMN010000074.1 GCA_903927295.1 uncultured beta proteobacterium
CCGTATCTTTGCCAATGTTCCCACTTTGATCACTCCTGTTTCTCCTGTGCATAACTTCGTACGCACAGTGCTTCTAACAGGGGTCAAATTTCGATGGAAAAAACTACCTTCAGGGGGTCAATTCTGGGTGGCATTCAACAAATATCAATCATTCAGTCAATTGAGTACATTACCGGATCATATGATAGCGATATTCTTAAGGCACAAATGGCGCAGTATTATTATAGAAATGGAAATCCAGAGTTAGCCGAAAAATATGCCAATGAATTGCGATTGGAAAATTCGTTAGCAATGGACATGATTGAAAATATTCCTAAAAGTGATTCTTGAAGCAAGAGTGTTATCAAGACTAAATAAGCCGCTGACCATTACATTGTGTATAAAAAGTCTCATAAACTACCGTTTATGCAACATCTCCACCCGGCCCGTTTTGACGGGCCTTTTTTACGCCCATGTTGTCGCAAAATTCATTGCAAAAATAAACTTGCAAAAACGTATAGTTTGCATAAGATATGAGACATGACACTTTCGAAAAAGCCAAAATCGAGTGAAGCCATAGGTGCGCACATCACCCTTGGACACGCTGCTGCTTTGCGCCAGGCGTTCTTTGAACGTGTTCTATCTCATATCAACTCTCCTATGGAACTTCTGCCTGCGCTCGAACGCGCTTTCCCTGTTTACGCCGCGCTGCCCGATACCTTGGCCCAGCTCGATGACCTCAAGCGATGCCTGGACAGCTTTCGCCCATTGAATGCAGCTCAACTGGAGCGGCTGCAGGCGGCATGGGATACCGAATACACCTATGAGTCCAACCGCATCGAAGGAAACACCCTCACGCTTTCAGAGACCAGCCTGGTTATCAACGAAGGCATCACGGTAGCCGGAAAGACCATCGATGAACACCTTGAGGCAATCAACCACAAAGAAGCCGTTGGCTACCTGCGTGGGATCGTTTCTGGAGAACAGGATGTATCCGAATGGACGATCAAGTGTCTGCACGAATTGATCCTCAAAAATGGCAAGAATCATGATGATCGAGGGCGCTATCGCTCAGTGCCAGTCAGTATTACGGGGACAAGCTACGTACCTCCTCAACCATGGCAGGTACCCAAGTTGATGGAAGAACTCATCGGGCACTACCAAGCAAAAAAGACGCACTTGCACCCTGTGGAGCTGGCGGCTGACATTCACGCTGAACTCGTCGGCATTCACCCGTTTATCGACGGCAACGGCCGAACCTCACGCTTGGTCATGAATCTGATCTTGCTGCGTGCAGGTTTTCCCATTGCCAACATTTCCGGCGACAGGGCTACCCGCCTGGACTACTACAACAGCCTCAATGCCAGCCACATTGACCACAACGACGAACCTTTTCGAGTTCTGGTGGCCAGGTATGTCCGCGACGGCCTGTTTCGCTACTTGGCAATGGTCAGTGGCAATGCGGGACAAGATGCTGAAGGGAAGGGCGGCTACTTCTATGAGCGCATGGCAGCAGCTAAGTAAGAGCCATTGAAGTCGCACCCCGTTAATTCATAAACCAACCCACCCCATGCGAATCGGTTACGCCCGCGTCTCCACCGAAGATCAGATGCTCGATCTCCAGCTCGATGCCCTGAAATCTGACGGCTGTGAAACCATCTATCAGGAACATGCCTCCGGCAAATCTGCCGCTCGCCTAGAGCTCGAAAGCTGCCTCAAGGCACTCAGGGCAGGCGATAGCCTGGTTGTCTGGCGTCTCGATCGCCTTGGGCGCAACCTGGCTGACCTGGTGCGCATCGTTAATGACCTGGAGGGCAGGGGAGTGGGCTTTGTTTCTCTCACTGAGCAAATCAACACCACGTCACCCTCTGGGAAGCTGGTCTTCCATCTCTTCGCCAGCCTGGCCGAGTTTGAGCGCAACTTGATAAGGGAGCGCACTCACGCAGGCTTGAAATCGGCCCGTGCTCGTGGGCGCATTGGCGGCCGCCCAGCAAAACTGAGTGGCAAAGATTTGGTCATGGCCAAGACACTCATGGCTGACAGGAACAACGACGTCGGTGATGTTGCGAGACGTTTTGGTGTCCACCGCTCAACGCTCTACCGACTCACCAAGAATCAGAACTAAAGAGTTTTAGAGTTAAAACGCCAAATATCGCGAGACCACCTTCCATACATGCTGCGATGCTTGGATTCAAATCTGACCGTCCCGCTACCGGTGAAGAAGAAAAGGGCGGCTGGACGTTGCGTTGGCGCTATGATCTTTGTGTCGTTAACGGGGTCCCTTCGTTTTCAGTGCAATAAGTGACGGTACGCAAAGCTAGCACTGGCGCGGGGGTGGTCTGAGGAGATCGTTGATTTCATTGACTTTCCTGTTCACTTTCAAATTGGCGATTCGTGGCGTCAAACCGTGGTC
>CAIYMN010000075.1 GCA_903927295.1 uncultured beta proteobacterium
ACCGATGTAAGCGCGCGCCCAGTCCATATTGAGCGGCTCGGATTTGACGGTACCAGCGGTCAAATCAACGCGAAGAATTTTTCCAGCCCATGACATGATTGTTTCTCCTTAAGCAGCCGATGGCTGGTTACCAAGTTTGTCGGCCCACTGCGCCATCTTGGACAGACCGGTCCAGTTGGCATCAATGAAAGTGATGGCGCCGGTCGGGCAGTGCTCGGCACAGGCAGGCGCGCCGCCGCAGAGGTCGCACTTCTGCACCTTGCCGGTCGTCTCGACGTAGTTGATGGTGCCAAACGGGCAGGCGATGGTGCAGACCTTGCAGCCGACGCAGGTGGCATCGTTGACCACTTTGGCGCCAGTGGCCTTGTCCACCGTGATGGCCTCCACAGGGCAGGCATGCAGGCACCAGGCTTCATCGCACTGGGTGCAGGTGTAGGGCACTTTCTTGCCGGTGTGGTGGAAGTCGAATACCTTGATGCGCGACTTGGCGGTAGCGAAAGTGCCGTAGTTCTCGAAAGAACAAGCCATCTCGCATTGCAAACAACCGGTGCACTTGTCGGCGTTGATATGCAACACTTTTTGCATGTGTTTCTCCTGCGGGGTTGCGGCACCTTGCGAAGTGCCTTGCCTATGAACGTAAATACATAGGCATTGTTAGCGCCGGATGACTCCGTTTTCCTAGGTACAAACCCTGACGCAGGATGCCATTGACGGCAAGAGTTGCATCAACACATGGCAGTGGGGACGGGCAGGATCATTCAAATAGATCGCAAGTCAGCACCTTGCTACTTGCAGGCAAGCACAGTCCCTGCGGTGGGCAGCCGACGTTCAACAGTCAGACGAGGACTCTCAGGGCTTGTGCTGACTATGGTCCATGGCCGGCATATCACCGGCCTTGGCAGCAGGTGCACCCGGCGCGGTCGTGGCCACCGGCACCTTGAGTTCGACTTTGCTCTCGATGCCCTTGGCATCCTTGAACGTCAGAGTCAGCGGCACGGTGCTGTCCTTCTGCAGCGCCGCTTTAAGATCCATCAACATGACGTGGTAACCACCGGGTTTGAGTTCGACCGTTTTGCCAGCGGGTATGTCCAGGCCGCCTGGGACGAACTGCATCTTCATGATGTTGCCTTCCATCTTCATTTCATGAACTTGCGCAACACCGGCAGCGGGCGACGAAACGCCAACCAATTTGGCGCCATCCCTGGCCGTGATCTTCATGAAGGCGCCGGTGGCCTTCTGGCCCTGCACCGAGGTGCGGACCCAGGCGTCCTTGACTTCGGCGGTTTGCGCATAAGCAGCGCCCCAGGCCAGTGCAGCGATGAGGGCAAGTGATTTGAATTTCATCATTTTCTCCAAAGGAATTGACTTGCAATGAATCTAGTGCTGGTGCTCGACGGGGCTGGATTCGATGATTTCGAGCAGCGCGGCGGGAAACTTCAGGCCCTTGGTGGAAGTACCGGTGAACGGGATTTCAGCCCAGTCGATGCTACCTTTTTCGCAGGTCTGTGTCACCTTGAACCACATGGGGCCGGCTGTGCCGGGCAGACCGCCACGCAACACAAACTCGTCGTACCACGTGTCTGGCAACCAGTTGTCCTTGCTCGCGGCGGTCCAACTGATTTCCGCCACGTCTTCGGTGATCGTCTTGCCATGGCTGGTATACGGCTTTGCCAACTTGGCCAGCTTGATGCTCAAGATCCAGCCGGCTTTGGGCATCGGTTTGGCACCGCTGAAGCCCTCCGGAATCGTGACACGAAGCGCGGTGACGGGCGAGCCGTCACATCCGTGACCGACACGCAGCGTGGCGCGGTAACTGGTGTTGGCCAGCGCAGCGGGTTCGCCCAGCACGACATGGGCCATGGCAGTGGTACCGGACAGGAGCAAGGCACAGGCCATTGCGTATTTGCTGATGAGAGAATTGTTCATGATGTCCTTGGCAAATTACAGGTCAAACTTCAGCTCGGCTACATAGCTGCGCTGCGGATAGGGATGGAAATTCCAGTACTGGTAGTTG
>CAIYMN010000076.1 GCA_903927295.1 uncultured beta proteobacterium
GCCTTCGTCATCCAGAGCGTCCACGATTCTCTGCACCGTGGACCGGGGCAGCGACACCGCTTTCGCCAACTCTCCCAGACTCAGGCCTGCGGGCCTGCGCTCAAGCGCCCTGAGCAGTGCGGCAGCGCGTGCGATGACCTGAATGCCCTGGCGTCCAGAGGCAAGTGCGTCGTCTTCGTCGGTTTTTTTCATTGTTGCTTTGCTGTCTCGCGGTCACGTAATGCTCTTGGTCCTGTAAGGCAATTCGTCGGTCAGTTTAGCAGTCCGGTCTCGCCCGTGAGCGCTCGATGGCGCGTGGACAAAGCACCTTTACCAACCTCCATATTCGGGAAAACCCCGATATTCATGGCCTAACTTTATTACCACAATACGATGCACGTGTACCGCATAATGGTTTATAAATCAAATTGAATCAAAGATGCTGGTATCTGGAAGTTGCTGACCAATAGAAGGAACAAGAGATGACCGTCAACATTCGTGGAGCCGATTACGAGGAAAATCTCAAGAACAAGATGGGGCTGGAGTTTTATGACTTGAGCCATCCCTGGGGCTACGGCCAACCTTGCTGGCCCTACTTCAAGGACGTGGAAATTGATCGCCTGCACACCATGGCCAAGTCCGGCGTGCTGACCGCACGCATTTCGACATCGATGCATTCAGGCACGCACATGGACGCACCCGCCCATGTCGTCGAAAACACTGCTTTCATGGATGAGGTGCCACTGCCGCATTTCATGGGGACTGGCGTCGTTGTCTCCATCCCGAAAGAAAAATGGGGAGTCATCACAGCCGACGACCTGGAGAAGGCAAGCCCACAGATCCGCGAAGGTGACATTGTCGTAGTCAACACCGGCTGGCACAAATACTATGGCGACAACCAAACCTACTACGGCTACTCACCGGGCTTCTACAAGGAAGCCGGCGAATGGTTTGCTGCAAAGAAAGTGAAGATGGTCTGCACCGATACACAGGCGCTTGACCACCCTCTTGCCACTGCCATGGGTCCGCATGGCCCGGCGCGTCCCCACGGATTGCTGCCGCATGTCTGCGCCGAGTACAAGGCCAAAACCGGGCGCGACGTGCTGGAGGATTTTCCTGAATGGGAACCCTGCCACAACGCAATTCTGGCAGCGGGCATTTGCGGCATCGAAAACGTCGGCGGTGACATCGACAAGATCACTGGCAAGCGCTGCACTTTCATGGCGTTCCCACTGCGCTGGAAGGGCGGCGACGGCTCCATGATCCGCCTCGTAGCGGTACTTAATCCTAGCGGTAGCTACCGAATTGAGACCGGGCAATAGATCAATCGGGAGCCAGAATGAAAGTGACAAGATTCACAGAAGCCGCGCCCTATGCGGCTCCGAACCACTACGACATGCGGTCACTGCGTCTGCAAGGCTTCGATCCTGCTGGGCCGCAAGCCTTCTGGACCGGCTTGTCGCATTTCCTCCCCGGTGGCGGCGCTGGGCCGGACGCATCGCCTTTGGAAAAAGTCTATGTCATGGTCGCGGGAGAGCTAACCGTCAAGGTAGGTGATACCGAGGTCGTGCTGGGGCCGATGGACAGTTGCTTCATACCCGGTGGCGAAACACGCGAAGTAAAGAACAACGCCAACTCGGTCGCCACCATGCTCGTGGTGATGCCTTATCCGTCCAAGAAATAGGGCAATTTGAAATGGTCACAACAACATCAAACGACTGGCTGAAAAATCCAGCCAGCCTCTTTGACATCAGGGACAAAGTGGCGATAGTCACGGGTGCATCGGGCGCGTTCGGCATGCTTGCAGCCCAGGTATTGGCAGGGGCCGGCGCGAAACTGGTTTTGGCTGCCGGCAATGCCGTGGCACTGGAAACAGCAGCCGTGGCCTGTACGGCGCTTGGTGCCCAGGTGACGTGCGTGGCACGACGCCCCAACACGGAAGCGGACTGTGATGTCATCGTCAAGGCCGCTGTTGACACCTTTGGAGGTGTCGACATCCTGGTGGTCGGATCGGGCTTGAACGACCCAAGCCCGATCACCGACATGTCACTGGAACGCTTTGAGTCAGTGATGGACGGCAACCTGACTGGAGCCTGGCTCATCAGCCGCGCTTTCGGCAAGCAGGCCATTGCCCAGGGGCGTGGCGGCAAAGTGGTGCTGGTGTCGTCCGCACGCGGCAAATTGGGTCACCCAGCCGGCTACTCGGCGTACTGCGCTTCCAAGGCGGCAACCGACGGACTGACAAAGGCGCTGGGTTGCGAATGGGGCAAGTACGGCATAACGGTCAATGCGATCGCACCAACCGTCTTTCGCTCACCCCTGACGGCCTGGATGTTTGAAGACAACGAACGGGCAAACACGGTGCGGGCCGGCTTTCTGGCGCGGGTGCCGCTCGGGCGGCTGGGAGAGCCAGAAGACCTGGCCGGTCCCTTGCTGTTTCTGGCCTCAAGAGCCTCTGACTTTCACACCGGACACACCGTCTATGCAGACGGCGGCTACACCGCGGGCTAGACCATGACCGAGCAAATCTCCATCGTCGGTGCGGGCCTCATGGGCCACGGAATTGCGCAAGTATTCGCACAAGCTGGTCATATCGTTCGGGTCTACGACCCGGACTTTGGTGCAATGGCCTCCCTGAGGGAGCGAATTGCAAAGAATCTTTCCGATCTTGGCCAGGATGCCACAGCAGCATCGCGCGTCTTCCCGTCAGAAGACCTCGGGCAGTGCGTGACTGGCGCCGATGTCGTCTTTGAGGCTGGGCCAGAGAACCTGGCGTTCAAGCAGAAGCTTTTTGCTCAGCTCGAATTGCTAGCGCCAGCGCACGCACTGCTGGCAAGCAACACGTCGGTGATTCCTATTACCGCCATCATGGTCGAAGTAAAGAGCGGCCAGCGTGCAATGGGTACCCATTGGTGGAACCCACCGTATCTGGTTCCTCTAGTAGAAGTCATCAAGACGCCGTCCACTGATCCGGTTCTGGCACAGAAGATGTTTGATTTTTTGGCCAGGGTCGGCAAGACGCCAGCCATGGTGGAGAAGGATGTTCCAGGCTTCATTGGCAACCGTCTTCAGCATGCACTGTGGCGCGAGGCGATCGCTATCGTGGCCGACGGCATTTGCGACGCCGAGACCGTTGACACGGTGGTGAAGGCCAGTTTTGGCAGGCGCCTACCCGTCCTCGGCCCGCTGGAAAACGCGGACCTGGTCGGTACTGAATTGACGCTGGCAATTCACGAAACCGTTCTGCCGGCAATTGACCACACGCCGGGCGCGTCACCCTATCTCAAAAAACTGATCAGCGACGGGCGTCTCGGCATGAAAAGTGGTC
Organism: uncultured beta proteobacterium; assembly: GCA_903927295.1. Taxonomy (GTDB): domain Bacteria; phylum Pseudomonadota; class Gammaproteobacteria; order Burkholderiales; family Burkholderiaceae_C; genus Rhodoferax. The sequence continues at coordinate 3,308 of CAIYMN010000076.1, forward strand.
AGGGTTTCAGAGCCTGGACCACTGAGCAGCAGGCACAGTTAAGGGCCAAAGTGCTCCGGCACCTCAAGGCCATGAACGCAGCGGAAAGCTGCTGAAGGACTGAAAATGGACACAAGCAATAAAGTCATCCTGACCGTGGCCTGTACCGGTGCCTGGCCGCAAAAGACCGACACGCCCTACATACCGTTGACCCCGCAGGACGAGGCCGATGAAATCGTCCGCTGCGCTGATGCTGGCGCTTCCATTGCGCACA
>CAIYMN010000077.1 GCA_903927295.1 uncultured beta proteobacterium
GCGGGTGGTCGCGGTGGCTGGGAATTTGGACCGAAGGAATTGACTGACTCAGACAGGTATTGAAAAATTAGACAAACAGCCGCCCGAGCGAGGCAACGGCGATAGTCGAAAAACCGAGGACCAGATTTGTTCCTATAAGTTGCCGAATCTGACCCAGGGCCGATCCGCCGGCGGGCCAGTCCTGCTGTGCGATCACGGTCTTGAATTTGGCATAGGGAACTACAAAGACATAGATGAAGATTGCGCTCATGGTCAGACCGAGCAGCAGCATGAGATGCCAGTGCATTGGTGCGTGCTTCATTCCGATAGCCAGCAAAGGCACGAAGCCACTCAGAAGGATCGTCAGGACGGCACCCCAGACCCAGGGAAAGAATCGTGCGAACACGCCCGCCCAGAGTTTGAGGCGCGCGGGTGGTTCCAACTGCACTGCCGCGACCGGCCTAAGACACATCCAGGCGAAGAACATACCTCCCACCCACAGGACGACGCCTGCCAGGTGCAAGAACAAGAAGATCGGATGCATTACAAGATTCCATAGTGATCCAGAGCAGCACAATGTAACCCGATATAAGCTGAAGGACGACAACGGTTGCCGGCAGATTGGGTGGTCGAATGTCGCTCTCGTTTCTTGTGGAGCCAGCCACTTTTCTCGGAAGCTGACCGACAAAGTTGAAAGTCAGCTACCCGGCGAAACGTAATTCGTTAGTGCAGCGTTAAGAGTCGTTCGCGAGTACCCGCTTCCGGGAAGTCCAAAGGCCTTCCGCCATTGCCTCAAAGCCCCTATCGTTCTGCACGAACGTGGAGTTCGCAGCGCGTCTCGCCACAAAAACTACAGGCTGAGCATGTACCCAAAGCGCGGATCACCTTTGCCCGCCAGGACCTGCAGGTAGGCTTCCTGCACCGCCTCAGCTCCTGAGTGGTACTGCACGGTGAGCCATGGGTGGTCGGCGTGGGTCACAGCCGTGGCGAAGGCTTGCCAGGAGACCACCAGACGCTCGCCCAGTCCCTGTGCGCTCCAATCGGTGCTGCGCTTCTTGATTTGGGCGGGGGCAAAGAACAGTGTTGGTTTGGGTCCCGGCAATTCGCGGCTACCACCCAACTTGGCCACATGGGTGCCGCCAATGGAACTGCTGTATTTGAGTTGGGTACAGTGGGTGTGCACAGCCTTGCGCAGGGACGCATTTCCGGCAAAGTCCACATAGACGCAGGGCGCTTCGGCGGCAATCTGGTCGAGCTGGTCGTAGGTCAACACGCGGTGGTAACAGCCCAGGCTTTCACAAAACGCCACGTTGCCGGGGGAGGTCAGTCCCACCACTTCAATCCCGGTGCGCTGCGCCATCTGGACCGCTGTGCCATAGGCGGTCTTGCTGGACGCACTGGAAAGAAGCATGATGGCTTTTACATGGGGGTCCGCCGTGGCACCAAAGAAGTCGTTGTCGGCCAAAAAGTCGTCGATCAGCCACGACGTGATGAACAGTGGGCGCAGCAGGGCCTGAATGTCCTCAGTGTCCGCCGTGTAGAAGGGGTCGGTGGCGGTGCGGATGTACTGGTTGTAAACCGGGTGCAACTCGGCCCGGTGGCGTGCGGCGTCCATGAACGACAGTGGCGACACGCGGGCCGGTGTCAGGTCCACAGTGTTGGACATGGGGAAATAGCCATACAGGCGTTCGCCCACGGGAACGTCGGTGTGGCGCGATTCGACCACGCTACCAAAGCCCCAGACCGGGATACGGCCCCATTGCGCGTCGTTGGGGATGACCGGAAAGAACTGCCAGTAATTCATGGCGTCGCCAAAGGCGGCATAGGTGATGTTGTTGGAGGTCAGGGCAAAGCAGTGAATGGCCACGCGGACCTGGCCCTCGGGGAGCGCCACGGCAGGCATAGTGCGCAGGGTAGTGGTGGTCAGCTGGTCTTTGCGGATCAGAAAGTCCGTGGTGTGTTGCATGGGCGAACCATAAAGCAAACGGCCAGCCGCCACAACGGGAGCTGGCCGCCAAGGTGACAGCGCGGATTGAGCGACAGCGATGGTCGCTTCAATGTTGGCAGCTATGTGTCTCTTGCTCCCTCATACCTGGACGCCGTGCCTTTTTGATCGGCACGTTTCTTTGAGATTAGCCCAGCCCAACCAGCCGGGCCATTTTTGGCCGGCACGTTACCAAACCATGTACTGATGGCTACGCAGGGGCTACGCAGGCCCCAAAGAAAAAGGGTTCGCTACTATTTGGATAGCAACGAACCCTTGTCTTTATTGGTGCCGGAGAGATGAATCGAACACCCGACCTTCTCATTACGAATGAGCTGCTCTACCGACTGAGCTACACCGGCTTGTAGGCTGCGAATTATAGCTGGCGCATCAGTCGGCCAGAGCCCGGTCAACGACTTCACGCACGTCGCTGCTCAAGTCCGTCTTGGCCGCAACGCGGGCGATGGCTTCACGGGCGGCACTGCGATACGGTTCGGCGAGTTTCTTCCAGCGGTCCAGTGCGCGCGCCAGGCGGGCAGCGACCTGCGGGTTGAAGCTGTCAAGCTCGATCACACGCTCGCTCCAGAACACGTAACCGGCCGCATCCGTTCGGTGAAAGGCGCCTGGGTTGGCGCTGCAGTAGCTGAAGATCAGGCTGCGTGCCCGGTTCGGGTTGCGGATGTGAAAATCCGGGTGTTGCATCAACTGCCGCACCAGCGGCAGCACGTGGCCGGCTTCATCGCAGGCGCCGGCCTGCATGGCAAACCATTTGTCCAGCACCAGTTCTTCTGTCTTGAACTGCTTTTGAAAGCGCTCCAGCGCCGCATTGGCCAGGTCATGCCCGCTGCCCAGCAGGGCCTGCAGGGCGTTGATGCGGTCGGTCATGTTGCCGGCATCCTTGAAGGCCTGATAGGCCTTGCCAGGCCAGACGACATCACCACTGTCGCGCGCGGCCAGACAGAGTTGCCCCAATGCCAGACCCGCCAGCGCACGGCGCCCCGCGGAGCGTGTGTCGCTGCGGTAGCCGCCGTTGTTGCTGTGCGTCTCAAAGGCCCACTGCCAGTCTTCCTGCAGCGCGCGGGCAAGTTGCGCGCGCATGGCCTCACGCACGGCGTGAATGCGTTGCGGATCAACCACTTCGAGTTGCTCGGCGATGTAGGTTTCAGAGGGCAGGGTGAGGACCAGTTCCTTGAAGGCGGCGTCCAGCGTCGGGTGGCGCAGAACCTTGCGCATGGCGGCGATATAGGCTTCATCAAGCACATGGACGAAACCCGTGACAGAGTTGTCGGTGATGACCTTGATGGCGCTGCGCAGTGCCAGTCTTTGTCCGGCTTCCCAATGGTTGAACGGATCGCTATCGAAGGCCAGCAGGGTCAGCAGTTGGGCCTCGCTGTAATCAAAGTCCAGCAACACCGGCGCGCTGAATCCGCGCAGGATGGATGGCACAGGCTCTTCGTCAAGGTTGATGAAAGTGATCGATTCGGTCGGTGCCGTCATCACCAGCAGATGGTCGGTGCCAAGCGGCTCGGTGTCTCCCTGCAATTGCAGCGGCAGTGCAGCACCACTGGCGCCCACCAGGCCCATGCTGACCGGAATCACGAAAGGCTCTTTCGCTTCCTGATCGCGGGTTGCCGCGCAACTCTGGCTCAGGCTAAGCGTGTAGCTGCGTGCCTGCGCGTCCCAGGTACCAAGGGCTGCGAGCCGCGGCGTGCCGGCCTGGCTGTACCAGCGCTTGAACTGCTCGAGGTGTAGTGCCAGCGGCGAGCCCGGATTGGCATCCGCCATGGCCTGTGCAAAGTCATCACAGGTAACCGCCTGACCATCGTGACGTTCAAAGTACAGCTTCATGCCTCGGGCAAAGCCGTCGCGCCCCACCAGGGTTTGCATCATGCGCACGACTTCCGCACCTTTTTCGTAAATGGTCAGGGTGTAGAAGTTGTTGATTTCGATGTAGCTGTCGGGCCGCACCGGATGCGCCATCGGGCCGGCGTCTTCCGGGAACTGGCTGCTGCGCAGCACGCGCACATCGGCAATGCGCTTGACGGCGCGCCCGGACGGCTCGCTGCACATGTCCTGCGAAAACTCCTGATCCCGGAAGACGGTCAGTCCCTCTTTCAGGCTGAGCTGGAACCAGTCGCGGCAGGTCACGCGGTTGCCGGTCCAGTTGTGGAAGTACTCGTGCCCGACAACGCGCTCGATGTTGGCGTAGTCCGTGTCGGTGGCAGTGGCCTGATTCGCCAGCACGTACTTGGTGTTGAAGATGTTCAGCCCCTTGTTTTCCATCGCGCCCATGTTGAAGTCGCTGGTGGCGACGATCATGAAGCGCTCCAGATCGAGCGGCAGGCCAAAGCGGGCTTCGTCCCAGGCCACGGAAGCCATCAGCGAGTTCATGGCCTGCTCGGTCTTCTCCAGATCCCCCGCGCGTACGTAAACCTGCAGCAAATGCTCTTTGCC
>CAIYMN010000078.1 GCA_903927295.1 uncultured beta proteobacterium
AATGCGTTTCATGATTTCCTTTAGCTGCGGCCTGAGTCAGCGACGCGCAGGCCACGATATTAAGGGCAGACGCTGCGAAATCAAGGCCTGGGCGAACGAAAGACCCCGGTGTCTGTGTAGAACTGTGAATCTTCGTTGGCCAGCCACCAATGTGGCACGCCCAGTACCGGCAAATGCGCAAAGGGCTTGGTCGCCAGCTTCTCCGTGCTCAGGTCCTGCGCCAGCCAGTTGTCCAGTTCCGCTGCGCCCTGACAGCCGGTGCTCGCCCGGTACACATGCGCTGTGATCGCCTTGCGCGGGCACACCAGTTTTTCCAGCAAGGCGTGACCAAACAACAGCAGGCTCGCCTCTTGCCAGAGAGGGCGCAAGCGCCCAAACAGGGTTTGCCAGTCCTTGACCAACAGCGCATCCCAGAGTGCGTCCGGCGCCTGCAAGACGGCAGCATTCTCATCAAACAGCGTCAGACCATCACGCGCCGGGCCGCGCACGGGCTGGATACCGGTCCGGGCGATCTGCGCTACGTGCAATTGATTGAGCCGCTTTTTGGTCAAGGGGTACTGCAGCCAGGCCAGCCCATTGAAGAAATCATGCAGACCCTCGCGTGTCGGAACACGCCTGGTGTCAAAAATGTGCTGCTCGTAAGCTACCGCATCAGGTAATTGATTCTGCGGAACAAAGCGCACCGGAAAGCCAGGCAGCACCGCTGCCGCATGGTTCAGTGCTGACGCTTGAGTTTGACCAGCCGCTATCGAGCGGGCCACCGCCTCGCCTACACCTCGCCACGGAGCCAACCAGGGAGCCTGCCAATCCACCCGCTCAATCAGTTGGGGACAGAGCTGATGATCTGTCGCGCAAACAGACGTGTTTAGGCCAACTTCCACTGCAATACTTCGCCGGATCGAAGAGGCTTGAGCTGCGCCTCGCCAAAGGCGAAACTCATAGGCGCAGCCCAACTCTCGCGCCGAAGCGTGATGCTGCCGGCATTGCGCGGCAAGCCGTAGAAGTCAGCACCATGGAAGCTGGCAAAAGCCTCCAGCTTGTCGAGCGCACCTGCGGCGTCAAACGCTTCGGCATAGAGTTCCATGGCTGCATTGGCCGTGTAGCAGCCGGCACAGCCGCTGGCGTTTTCTTTCAGATGCGCGGCGTGCGGTGCACTGTCGGTGCCAAGGAAGAATTTGTTCGATCCGCTGGTGGCAGCCTGTACCAGAGCCAGTCGATGCTGCTCGCGTTTGAGCACCGGCAGACAGTAGTAATGCGGCCGGATGCCACCCACGAAGATCGCGTTGCGGTTGTACAGCAGGTGGTGTGCCGTGATGGTGGCCGCAGTAAAGCGATCAGCTTCATGTACGTATTGCGCAGCTTCCCGCGTGGTAATGTGCTCAAGCACAATCCTGAGTTCGGGAAAATCGCGCCGCAAGGGAATGAGCTGCGTGTCGATAAAGACCGCCTCGCGATCAAACAGATCAATCTCCGGCGCCGTCACCTCACCGTGCACGAGCAGCGGCATGCCGGCGCGCTGCATGGCTTCCAGGGTCCGGTACGTCGTGCGCATATCGGTCACGCCGGCGTCGCTGTTGGTGGTGGCTCCTGCCGGGTACAGCTTGACGGCCACCATCCCTGCCTCCTGCGCTCTTGTGATTTCATCCGGTGGCAGCTTGTCGGTCAGGTAAAGCGTCATCAGCGGCTCAAAGCGCTGCCCTTCAGGCACAGCGGCACGAATGCGCTCGCGATAGGCCAGCGCGGCCGCAGTTGTCGTGACGGGCGGGCGCAGATTGGGCATGATGATGGCGCGTGCGAACTGCGCCGCGGTGTGCGGCACGACCGTGCGCAGGGCGTCACCATCGCGCACATGCAGGTGCCAGTCATCGGGTTGGATCAAAGTGATCGTTTGCGTCATGGTCGGTATTGTCGCCGTCACAACCGGCCTTCGAGTGGATAGCTGGGATCGGTATAACCTGGTGTCGACGGGTGACCAGGCCTGACCAGACTGTCCACCAGCGCTTCATCTTCCTTGGTAAACACATAGTCAAGGGCCGGAGCATAGTGCTGCCACTGCGCCAGCGTGCGCGGCCCGGCAATGAGCGAACTCACCACGCGGTTCGCCAGCACCCAGGCACAGGCAAACTGCGCCAGACTGACGCCCCGGACCTGGGCGTGCACCTGGAGTTGCTGCGCGATCAGCAGCGACTCGGCGCGAAACTCGGTCTCTGCAATGCGCTGGTCGGCGCGCCCGGCGCGGCTGTCGGCGTTCGGCGTCTGGCCAGGCAGGTATTTGCCGGTGAGCACGCCGCGCGCTATCGGACTGTAGGGCGCCACGCCGATGCCGTAATGTCCGCAAGCGGGCAGCACCTCCACCTCAGGCATGCGGTTGAGCAGGTTGTAGTAAGGCTGGCACACCACAGGAGCCGGCATGCCCAGTTGTCCGGCAAGGCGCACGAGTTCAGCGATGCGCCAGCCGCGGAAATTTGATACACCCCAGTAACGGATCTGGCCGGCGCGCAGCATCGCGTCGAGCGCACGCAGCGGCTCCTCCAGGTTCATGCCATTGAAGTCGCGATGCAGGTACAGAATGTCCAGGTAATCGGTTTGCAATCGCGCCAGCGATGCCGTCACCTCGCGCAACATCCAGCTTTGCGAATAGCGACCTTCGTTGACCCGCGCCGACATGCTGTTGCCGACTTTGCTCGCCAGCACCCAGTCGTGGCGCTGGCCCTTGATCAAATCACCGACCATGGCCTCCGCCGCACCCTTGGAATAGACGTCTGCGGTATCGATGAAATTGACGCCCTGAGCGTGTGCATCGGCCACGATGGCAGCCGCCTCCTCGCGACCCGTCTGGTCACCGAACATCATGGTGCCCAGACACAGGGCGGAAACTTTGAGCTGGCTGCGGCCAAGTGAACGGTATTGCATGGGGTGCAGTCTATGTCAAAGGTGGACAGAACCAGCGCTCAATAAACAGCATCGTGATCGCCCACATTGACTGGGGTGATTCTCTGGCCCTGAATCAGCAACTCCAGCGTGATTCGGTAAGACAGGTTGATGGACACCGAATGCAAGTCCTGATGTTTTCCAGCCAGGGCATGCAAGCGCAGCGAGGGATGATGCGGATTGGCCTCAAGCAAGGCCAGTGTCTTGGCGTACTGGCGTTTAAGCTCGGGGTGGCGCTTGAGAAACCGAAACGCCAGCCGGGTGTAACTCTCGGTCAGTATCAGTTGGTAGGCCATGGAGGACAGGCAGTTCAGCACTCAAGCGACGGATTTACGCCGCGTCACTGTCGGCGACCAGCATCTCCTCCAGTCGGGCTACATGCGCCGAGGCGGACTCAATAACAAAGCGCCCTGCTGCGACATCGGCCTGGCTTTGCGCTAGCGCAGCATCAAGTTCGCATTCACGCAGGTATTGGTAGTGCGCCACGTCCATCACCACAAAGCGATCCCGGCCACGAACCGAAATCATGACTTCTGGCTGCGTGGCCAGCAGCGACTCGATGGCAGCGACACCTCGCGTCTTTAGATCATTGGCAGTAAGTTGAGACATGGTATTCCAGTGCAGGGTATGTTTATGGGCTTTAAAAAGTCAATTATAAGTACTGATAAACGTACTGTAAATGATACTTTGGATGGGCTTGTTGATGGTGTGCAAAAACTTTTTGGCTTGAGGCGATAGACTGAGTTCGGTCGTTCGGGTTGTTAATTTGATGACAAATCAGATCGTTAACCGGCGTCAGTCGATCGAGTGAAATGCATTTTTAGGCGCTTAAGAGCACTCAACCGCGTGAGATTGAAGGCACTGGTTTCTGGGTCATGACGAATTCACCCACGCCGCAAAAACGGCAAATGGTGCGCGAAGTCCTTGAAATCCTCAATTACAGTCAAACAGCGGTGAATGCCGCGGTGTCGGTGATCCAGTAGCTGGACAAAACGAACCGCGATCTCGTTCTCCCGGACTCAGTGTGGCAGTCTCGACAGAATGCGTATTTCGATGCGGCCTTGCGCTGCATAACCGCTCGCCGCAGTAGCCCGAGACTCGTCACGTGATCCCGCAATGCCACGCGCAGAGATTGGGGCATGGGTGCCTGCCGATTTCTGGGCATTTGACAGCATGAGGCGGGGACCCATGCCCCAATCTCTGCCACCGCCATCAATCCGACGACTGCTGCAAAGCCCACATCTCGGCATACCGTCCACCCGCCGCCAACAACTCCGCATGTGAGCCGCGTTCGATGATGCGGCCAGCCTCCATCACCAGAATTTCGTGCGCATCGACCACGGTGGAGAGGCGGTGCGCAATCACCAGCGTGGTCTTGTTTTGCGCGACGCTTTGCAGTTCGGCCTGAATCGCTCGCTCGTTGGCGCTGTCCAGGGCCGACGTGGCTTCGTCAAAGATCAGCACCGGCGGATTCTTCAGCAAGGTGCGGGCGATAGCCACGCGCTGCTTTTCTCCACCGGAGAGTTTGAGGCCGCGCTCGCCGACCATGGTGTCGTAACCCTTGGGCGTTGCGCTGATGAAGCTGTGAATGTGAGCGGCGCGTGCTGCCTCTTCGACTTGTGCCCGACTGGCGCCAGGCTGTCCGTAGGCAATGTTGTATTCCACCGTGTCGTTGAACAGCACGGTGTCCTGCGGAACGATGCCAATGGCATGGCGTACGCTGGCTTGCGTTACCTGCTTGATGTCCTGCCCGGCGATCAGGATCTGGCCCTGCTGCACGTCGTAAAAGCGGAACATGAGGCGCGCCAGCGTCGATTTGCCGGAGCCTGACGGACCCACCACCGCCACCGTCTTGCCAGCGGGTATCTCGAAGCTGATGTCATGCAGAATCGGTCGCGCCGGGTCATAGGCAAAGCTCACGTTTTTGAACGTAACGCTCGCATTGCCTTGGCCCCGGGACATGGATTGCGGATCAGATCCGCAATGACATCCTCCTGGTCCGCAATGACGAACTTCATCAAGTGCCAATGGCAGCGCTCCCGGCACGTCGGCAATCTCACGTTCGCGCTCCATCAGCGTGAACATTTTTTCCAGGTCAGTCAGGCTCTGCTTGATCTCGCGGTACAGGACACCCAGAAAACCCAGTGGAATGTAGAGCTGTATCATGAAGGCGTTAACCATCACGAGATCTCCCAGCGTCATGTGGCCATCCACCACCCCTTGCGTAGCACGCCACAGCATGGCCACCAGACCGCTGGCGATGATCAGTTGCTGGCCGGTGTTGAGAAAACTCAAAGTGCTCTGGCTCTTCACGGCGGCGCGCCGGTACTTCTCCAAATTCTCGTCGTAACGGCGTGCCTCGAAGTCTTCATTGTTGAAGTACTTGACGGTCTCGTAGTTGAGCAGTGAATCGATGGCGCGACTGTGCGCCTTGGAGTCGAGCTCGTTCATCTCCTTGCGAAAATGCGTGCGCCACTCGGTCACCACGACCGTGAACGTGATGTAAAAAGCCAGTGCCACCACGGTGATACCGGCAAACCAGACGTCAAATTTGACCGCGAGGTAGGTCAGCACCATGGCGACTTCGATCAGCGTCGGAAAGATGCTGTAAAGCGAATACGAAATCAGCGAGTTGACCGCCCGCGTGCCACGCTCAATGTCGCGCGTCATGCCGCCGGTCTGGCGCTCCAGGTGAAAGCGCAGGCTCAAGGCATGCAGATGCCGAAACACCTGCAATGAAATCGTGCGCGACGCGCCCTCCGTCGCCTTGGCAAAAATCAGTTCGCGCAGTTCGGCAAACAAGGTGGTCGAAAGCCGCAGCAGACCATAGCCGAACAGCAAGGCCACCGGCACGACGAGCAATGCGTGCGTGTCGATTCCCCCTTTGGGGTTCATGGTGTCGACCAGTTGCTTGAGCAGCAGGGGCACGCCGACGTTGGCCGCCTTGGCGCCAATCATGAAAGCCAGCGCCGCCATGACGCGCCATTTGTACTGCCACAGATAGGGAAACAGTCGCTGCAGCGTGGCCCAGTCCGACCGGGCAGGAACCGCTGCAACCAGGGCAGTAGCGCCTTCAACAGGGGGGTTGTGTTCGCCGGATCGGCGCATGGGGGACAATCTCTCTAAAGAAAAATATTTTGCGGGACAGACCGCAGCTACGCGAAGCGAGCCAGCTCTGTCCTCAACATTTTGTAGAGAGATTGTCCCTCATGTCTGCCAACACCAGCCCCTGTGGCATCAAATTGCCGACCGATGAGGAACTTGTCCTCAAGGTGATTCCGATGCCCGCCGACTCCAACGCCAACGGCGACATCTTCGGCGGCTGGGTCATGGCGCAGGTCGATCTGGCCGGCTCCGTGATCCCGGCGCGCTACGCCCAGGGCCGCATGGCAACGGTGGCTGTCAACGAATTCATCTTCAAGCAGCCGGTGCGGGTGGGCGACATATTGACCTTCTTTTCCAAGTTGGTGCGCATCGGGCGCACCTCGATCACGGTCAAGGTCGAGGTTTATGCCGAACGTTTCAGCGCGCAGGGACATTACATGAAGGTAACTGAGGCCTCCCTGACCTATGTGGCGATCGACGAGCAGGGCCGCCCGCGTCCGATACCGGCCCAGCCAGCACGGTAATGGGCCAGTGACCAAGCGCCTCCCGCCTCTGCTGCTGCCCCTGATTCTGGTCACCCTGACGGGCCACATGGCCATGTCGGGCGGGCGCTTGTCCGGTTCGCTCTACGCATTGAACGCTGGCTCGCCGGAATGGGTGGTCGGCTTGTTCATGGCGACGTTCTCGGTCCTGCCAACGCTGGTGGTGATGTCGCTTGGGCGTTGGGTTGATCGCATCGGCGCTCTGCCGGTGCTGCGCATTGGCGTGCTGGCGGTGCTGATCGGCGCTGTCGTACCCGTGCTCTGGCTCAGCGTACCCGCGCTATTTGTGATGGCGGTGCTGATTGGCTTTGGCTTCAATGCGATGTCGGTAGCGGGCCAGCATACCGTGGGCGCCATGGCGCAGGGCCAATCAGCGCAGCAACGTCTGCGCAATTTCGGTTGGTATGCACTGGGGCATTCGGCCTCCAGCGCAATCGGCCCTTTCATCTCCGGTCTGCTGATCGACCATGCCGGTTTCCGGACCGCGTTTGCCGCGATGGCACTGTTCAGTTGCGTCGCCTGCTGGCTGGTTTTCAGGCGGCTGACCGAACTGCCGAGGGCGGCCAAAGCGGCGGCAACAGCGGATGAGGCAGCCCAACCGCAAGCCTGGCACGACCTGCTGGGAGCACCCGAGTTACGGCGCATTTACTACGTCAGCATGGCGCTGTCGTGCTGCTGGGACCTGTTCATCGTCATGCTGCCGGTGCTGGGAACACGGCTGGGTTTCTCGGCCTCCATCATCGGCACCGTGTTCTCGCTGTTTGCCGTGGGCACCTTCGTCAGCCGCGCCCTGATGCCCTGGCTCTCGACCCGGCTGCGCGAATGGCAAATCATGCGCACCGCGATGCTGATGATCGCGCTCGTGTTCATCGCCCTGCCGTGGGCTGCTGCGGCAAGCGCCTTCATGCTGCTCGGCTTCCTGTTTGGTACATCCATCGGCTTCAGCCAGCCCAATATGCTGTCGCTGCTGCACGCCGCGTCACCCGACGGCCGCGGCGGTGAGGCACTGGGCTTGCGCGCGCTGATCGGCAACGCCACATCGGTCTGTGTGCCAATCGCCTTTGGGCTGGCGGTAGGGCCGCTCGGCGTCGCCCCGCTACTCTGGCTCGGCGCCGGCCTGATCAGCAGCGCCCTGCCCGCTGCGCACCGCGGCGTGCGCCAGCATTTGCGCTGAAAGCAGCAAGCGTGGCAAAACCCGCCCGGCAGCACCGCGCAGCGACCAGTCGCAATCGTCATCCAGCGCCGTTGGCGTCGGGTTGATCTGCAGCACGCTGGCGCCGACCTGCCTGGCCAGCGAGGGGATGCGCGCCGCCGGTTGCACCAGACCGGAGGTGCCGATGGCGATCAGCAGATCGCAGGACCTGGCGGCAGCGAACGCCGCATCGAGCACGTCGGGCGGCAGGCTCTCGCCATACCAGACCACACCCGGGCGTATCAGGCCACCGCAATGCCGGCACGCGGGCGGATGCAGGCGCCGACCGCCCTCGGGTTCCTGCGGGATATCGGACCCCAGGCTGTGCGCGCGACCACAGTCGAAACAACGCACCGCCTGCAAGCTGCCATGCAGATGCAGCACGCCAGCGCTGCCGGCGCGCTCGTGCAGGTCGTCCACGTTTTGCGTCACCACGGTGAGTTTGGGCACATGGCGCGCCAGTTCAGCGATGGCGCGGTGTGCCGGATTCGGTTGCGCCTGCAACACCTGCATGCGCCGCCATTCGTACCAACCCCAGACCCGTTCCGGGTCGCGCACAAAAGCCTCAGGCGTCGCAAGGTCTTCTGCATCGAAACGCTGCCACAGACCCGTGAGCGCGTCGCGAAAAGTCGCAATCCCGCTCTCGGCCGAAACACCTGCACCGGTGAAAACCACGATGTGCCGCGCTTGCTGCAGCGCCACGATCAGGTCTTGCGCAATGGGGCTATGGGAGTTCATGCTTCACATGATGCCGCGTTCGCGCACGGGCGCAAGATCATTTTTCACCTGATCGACAAGCGGTCGGTACAAACCCTGCACGCTGACGCCGGGATTGCCGCTATAAACGCAGGGCCACATAACGGGAGACACGGTGCAGCTTTTACAACTGGTGATCAGCGGAATCGCACAAGGCTGCATCTACGGGCTGATCGCGCTGGGTTTTGTGCTGATTTACAAAGCCACGGAAACCGTCAGCTTTGCGCAGGGTGAACTCATGTTGCTGGGCGCTTTCGGCGGCCTGGCAGCGATGACATTCTTCGGATTCCCCTACTGGCTGTCGGTGCTTTCAACGCTGGCCGGCATGGCCGTGTTCGGCGTGCTG
>CAIYMN010000079.1 GCA_903927295.1 uncultured beta proteobacterium
ACGACGGCGTCAGGGCAGGGGGTCTGGCTGTAGCTGTTGCCGCACTTGTAGCTCACCTGGGCTGTAGCAAGGCTGGACAGGGCTGCAAGCGCGCATGACAACGCGGCGGTCAATGGCAGATGTGGCATCGATAACTCCCGTTCAAGAGCGTGTTTCGAGCCCGAGTTTACTGCGCGGTGGGCTCCGGCCGGGGCGGCTTGGGCCGCACGGGCTTACTGGTATGGATCAGCAAGGTGGCCCTGTCCATTTCGCCTGCCAAAAGATGCGGCAGCGCCGTCAAGGCGCGATCAATGCACTGGTCAACTGCTATTCGGTGGTCCAGGGAAGGTTTTTTCAGTACCCAGTTGATGACATCAGCCTTGTCGCCAGGATGACCTATTCCCAGGCGCAAGCGCCAGTAGTCGTCGGTGCCAAGTTGGGCATGAATGTCGCGCAACCCGTTGTGACCCGCGTGGCTGCCGGCAAGTTTGAGTTTGGCTTCGCCCGGAACGATGTCGAGTTCGTCATGCCCCACCAGTATTTCGTGCGGATCGATCTTGTAAAAACGTGCCAATGCCGCGACTGACTTGCCGCACAGGTTCATGAACGTTTGGGGCTTGAGCAGCCAGATGGCTTGTCCGTTGACGTTGCATCGTCCGACCAGGCCGTAATAGCTACGCTCCATCACAAGACCTGTCTTCAGACTGCGAGCGACCTCGTCCAGCCACCAGAAACCCGCGTTATGGCGGGTTGACTCGTACTCTGGGCCGGGGTTGCCAAGGCCAACAAACAGCCTGATCATGAAGCTAGGAGGGGCCCACCGAAGTGGGCCCTCTCAGACTACTACTTTTTCTTGGCCGCAGGTGCTTTTGCAGCCGGCGCCTTGGCTGCGGGCGCAGCCTTTCCTGTGGCGGCCGGGGCGGCAGCAGCAGCGGCTGGTGCACCCGCAGCGGCTGCTGCTGCGGGATCGGCTTCGGCGGTCGGCGCTTCAGCTGCGCCAATCACAACCACCGAAACGACGACCGGGTTGGTCTTGCCGTGCGTGACAGCCGATACGCCCTTGGGCAGGGTGATGTCGGACAGGTGCAGCGATACACCCTTCTTCAGTCCGCTCAGGTCGACCGAGATGAACTCAGGCAGGTCGGCCGGCAGGCACATCACATCGATTTCTGTCAGGACGTGATTGGCCATGCAGCCCTCGGCCTTGACAGCCACCGAGTTCTCGTCACCGCTGAAGTGCAGTGGCACCTTCATGTGCAGTTTGGTGTTGGCGTCGACGCGCTGGAAGTCAATGTGCAGGATCAGTTGCTTGTACGGGTGCATTTGCACGTCACGCAGCAGGACCTTGTGCTCTTTGCCGTCAATTTCCATGTCCAGAATGGTCGAATGGAAAGTTTCCTTTTTCAAGGCGTGCCAAAGGGCGTTGTGATCGATTTCGATCTGTTGCGGCTCAATCCCGGCACCGTAGACGATGCCCGGCGTGCGACCGGATATGCGCAGACGGCGGCTCGCACCCGTACCTTGCTTTGCGCGCTCAAAAGCGACGAATTTCATAGTTTCACTCCTGTAGGAGTCCACCGCGACCAGTGTGACTCCGGCTAAAAAAAGGCCCGACAGTACACACGGGTGTGTGCTGCGAACCCACGCTTGTCCGGTTCAGGAACCTCAAAAGAGGTTGTCCTGGTCCGAAAACAATCTCATGACCGACTCACCCTTGGCAATGCGCTGAATCGTTTCCGCTATCAGTGGTGCAACGCTGAGCTGGCGAATCTTGCGGCAGGCCGCAGCTGACTGACTCAGCGGGATGGTGTTGGTAACAACCACCTCATCGAGCGCTGTGCCATTGGTGATTCGTTCTATCGCCGGGCCCGAAAAAATCGGGTGCGTGCAATAGGCATAAACCTTTTTGGCACCGCGTGTCTTCAGAACCTCGGCCGCCTTGACCAGCGTGCCAGCGGTGTCAATCATGTCGTCCATGATGACGCAGTTGCGGCCGTCAATCTCACCGATCACGTGCATCACTTCACTCACATTGGCGCGCGGGCGACGCTTGTCGATAATGGCCAGATCGCAATCGAGCTGCTTGGCCAGGGCGCGCGCTCGCACCACGCCGCCAACGTCGGGCGAGACCACGATCAGGTCTTGATATTTCTTTTGCCGCAAATCCCCAAGCAGCACCGGCGAGGCGTAAATGTTGTCCACCGGAATGTCAAAAAAGCCCTGAATCTGGTCGGCATGCAAATCCATGGTCAGGACGCGCGCGACACCGACTGCCTGCAGCATGTTGGCGACCACCTTGGCGGTAATCGGCACCCGGCTGGAGCGCGGCCGGCGGTCTTGCCGGGCGTAGCCGAAATAGGGGATGACCGCGCTGATGCGTTCGGCCGATGCGCGCTTGAGGGCGTCCACCATGATCAGCAATTCCATCAGGTTTTCGTTGGTTGGAGCGCAGGTGGATTGCACTACGAAAACGTCGCGCGCCCGGACATTCTGATTGATTTCCACCGACACTTCACCGTCCGAGAAGCGACCGACGGCCGCCGCACCCAGCGAAATATTCAGATGGCTTGCGATCTGCGCAGCCATACCGGGATTGGCATTTCCGGTAAAAACCATGAAATCAGGGGTTTCGGGAGCCTGCATGAATAGTCCAGCGGTTGAGTGATGTTTGCGCCTGTGCGTTCTGCTTACCGTAACTGCTGCACTGGCGTACAGCGGGTACAGCGAATTGTTTGGCAGGGGAAGAAGGATTCGAACCTTCGCATGCTGGAATCAAAATCCAGTGCCTTAACCAACTTGGCGACTCCCCTACACGGGTTGACAGTCAAAGACCGCCCACCGATAAACCCTTACTGACCGCCCAGCCCACCAGGGGATGAACAGTCAAACTCTGACATAACCGGACCTCAAATGCGCTTGGCACGCTACCCATGTCAGGCTGCTGCAATACATGTGCAAAAACCGCACTTCCAGAACCCGTCATTCGACCCTTCAGGCCCTGTGAGGCAAGCCATTCAAGGGCCTGCGTCACGCCTGGACAAAGCCTTTCGGCAACGCTTTGCAGATCGTTGCGGCCAAAACCGAATGCATCTGCCAGGAAGCCGGAAATTATAGCAGTCTGACTGTCCCTTTTGAGTGACGGGTCCGAGAAAATCAGGCGCGTTTCGAGCCCCTGCTCCGGTTTGACCACCAGGAAACGACCCTCCGGCAGCGAGATAGGGGTGATTTTTTCACCCACGCCTTCTACCCAGGCGTTTTGTCCCGCCAGAAAAAACGGCACGTCCGCACCAAGACCAAGTCCGATCTGGCTGAGCTTCTCCAGTGAGTAATCGAGCTTCCACAGGCGGTTCAATGCGAGCAGAGTTGATGCGGCGTCGCTTGATCCGCCACCCATGCCGGCCTGCGCGGGAATCCGCTTTTCAATGCCGATGTGAGCCCCGAGGGGGCTGGCGCTGCTGCCCTGCAGGGCGCGCGCGGCGCGCAGAACCAGATCATCGGCGGGTAGCGGCGTGCCCAGGTCTTCACGACTGATTTGTCCGTCCGAACGCAGCTCAAAATGCAGGGTGTCGTGCCAGTCAATCAGCATGAAAACCGACTGCAACAGGTGATAGCCGTCATTTCTGCGCCCCGTGACGTGCAGGAAGAGGTTGAGCTTGGCCGGTGCTGCAATGTCGTAGAGCGACTTCATTTTTCAAGTATCAACCGGATTTGTGTCTCGGATCCCGCTTCGGTGCGCCGTGCCAGTATGCGTCCGGTCGCGTACTGCGAGAGGTCGGCTTGCCAGCCGGCGACTTCACTATTGTCTCCGGCGAGCCATGCAAACAGCGCAGTCAGCGGTAATTCGGTGCCCGTGGTGTGCCGGATCAGGGCGTCCAGCGATTCAAAGTCTCTGGTCTGGCCGGCGCTGTGCAAACTTGCCGTGTTGGCGTTCCAGGACAGGGTGGCGACGGTGCCGCCGAGCGGTGTGTAGAGGGTCAATTCGCCGACCTGTGGGTCGCCACGAAGCGCAAAACCTCCGGTCAGGGCCTGTGATGGCAATTGTTCCAGAGTTGATTGGATCGTGATCGCCAGTCGTCCTTGCCAGCGCTTGGGGCCGGCGCCATCACTGGTGGCTGGCGCTGTCGCACAAGCGCTCAGCGAAACGGCTGCAGCAAGAACGACCAGGCGGATAGCCTTTGAAGGCGACATTACAACTTCACACGCAGGCGTTTAAGGGTGTCCAGCAGGGTCTCGTTGTCGGCGTTGATCTGGGTGCCTTCCTTCCAGACGACCAATGCATCGTCTCGCCGGCCCATGGTCCACAGCACCTCACCCAGATGGGCAGCGATTTCCGCGTCAGGCCTGGCTTTGAATGCGCCCTGCAAGAGGCGCAGGGCCTCGGCCAGGTTGCCGGCACGGTACTCGACCCAGGCCAGACTGTCGGTGATGAAGGGGTCGGCCGGCGCGAACTCCAGCGCCTTCAGAACCAGTTGCCGAGCTTCGACCAGTCTCGTGTTGCGCTCAGCCAGGGAGAAACCAAGAGCGTTGTAGGCGTGTTGATGATCGGGCTTGCCGGCCATCACCTGCCGCAACATGCGCTCCATGTCGTCGAGTTTTCCCAGTTTTTCCGCCATCATGGCCATGTCGTAAACCAGATCAAAGTCATCGGGAAAGCGTTTGCTCGCCTTTGCAAGCAGTTCGTAGGCGCTCTTGTATTGCTTGCCTTCACGCAGCAGCTGGACTTCTGCCTCGATCTTCAGCCGTGCATCCTGCGGCGACTTTTCGGGCTGACTGCGAACCAGGGTGCGCGCCGCATCAAGCTTGCCCTGACGCGCCAGAATGGAGGCACGACGAAATTGCGCGCTCAGCAAATCCTCCGGGTTGTCAATGCGCTTGAGCCAGGCATCAGCCTTGGCAAAATCCTTGCCCTGCTCGGCGATCTGGGCCAGGGATAGATAGGCCTGAATCAGTCCACGACTGGCGTCGGCACGCGCCGGCGTGCTGCGATTGGCCAATGCCAGATCGACATAGCGGGTGAAAGACTGCTCGGCCGCAGTCAACTTCCCGTCCTGCAATTCGAGTGCCCCACGCACCAGCCAGGCTGGCATGTAATCGGGCTTCTCGGTGGTCACAAGCAGCAGCTGCTGCGCTGCCTCCCCATAGCGCTGTACATCCAGAAGGAGCCGCGCGTACTCCATCCGGAATTCGGCTTGCGCCGCGCCTTCCAGGTACTTCTTTACGATCGCCTCGGCCTGTGGCGTCTTTGAATTCATCATGGAGAGGGCCAGCATGGCCGGACCCTCAGCCCTGGCGTCGAGTGCCTGCGCGCGACGTGCAGCTTCCAGTGCGCCGGCGATGTCTCCAGCATCCTGCCGCAGGCGGCCGATGCTGGTCCACGCTGCCACACCCAGCACGGGTGTAGTCAGGTACGAAGTCAAGGCCTGCTCCACCGTCGCTGCGACAAGCTTCTTGTCGCCGACACGGGCGAAGTAGCGCGGAATGGCAGAAATCGCGGCAGCGCGTTCCTTGGCATCGGTGGCGGTCACCTCGCGCTTCAGTGGCTCGACCGTTTCGCCAACGCGGTTCAGCCCGATCAATATCTGCAGCACATAGCGATTGGCTTCCCTGGAAGCGGGTAGGGCCTGCCGCCAGGCACGGGCTGCCGCCAGAGCGGAGTCGCCTGAACGTGACTGCAATGCGATGTCCACCGCACGCTGATAGAGCCGCCCGTCGTTGGTCTTGCGTGCGGCATCCAGAAGCAAAGAGTATCCAGCGCCCGGTTCGCCGTCACGCGCATGAAGTTCACCAAGAAGGAGCTCGTAGAAAAGCTCGCTGTCCAGCGCCGAATTCACCGGCGCAGCGCCGTTGCCTTCGCTCGTCTGTGCCTGAACGCTGAGCGCGCAGATGCAGATGAGCGGGAGCAGGAAGCGATTGAAAAGCAGCATCGGACCATAATAATCCATGTCCGCACCTATTGTTTGTCATGCCTGAATTGCCCGAAGTTGAAGTGACTCGTCTGAGTTTTGCCAGCAGGATTGCGGGCGCCAGAATTCTGTCTGTACGGATGGGCAAGGCCCTGCGCTGGCCGCTGGGTTGCGCACCCGCTCTACTGGTTGGCCGGATCGTGCTGGGCGTGCGCAGGCGCGGCAAGTACCTGCTGATCGATCTTGACCAGGGCTTGCTGATGCTGCATTTAGGGATGTCGGGCAGTTTGAGCTTTGTCGCCGACCTGCCGGCGTCGGGTAAGCACGATCATTTCGCGATGCTGACGACGCAGGGCACACTGACTCTCAATGATCCGCGCCGCTTTGGCGCTGTGGTTTACGCCGATGCCCAGGATACGGGCTCAGCCAGCACGCTGCTGGGACGGCTTGGCGTCGAGCCCTTGACCGACGATTTTGACGTGGACCGGTTTCATGCCGGTTTGAAGCGTCGCAAGGCAGCGATCAAGCAGGTGTTGCTGGCCGGCGAGGTGGTGGTCGGCGTGGGCAACATCTATGCATCCGAGGCGCTATTTCAGGCCGGGATCCGCCCGACCGTGCCTGCGGAGCGCCTGAGCCGGCCGCGCGTGGCCCGGCTGCACGCGGCCATTCGCGACATCCTCGGGCGTGCTCTCACCAGCGGCGGAAGCACCTTGCGCAACTTTTCCAGTGCCAGTGGTGAAAAGGGGCATTTCCAGTTTGAAACCATGGTGTATGCACGTCAGGGCGAACCCTGCCGGGTCTGCGCCAGGCCAATCAAGTTGCTGCGCCAGGGACAGCGCTCGACGTTTTACTGCCCGCAATGTCAGAAGCCTTGAGCAGGAATTGCAGATGATGAACCGGGTATCGTCATTGCGAGCGAAGCGCGGCAATCCATGCATGGACTGCCGCGTCGCTACGCTCCTCGCAGTGACGAGATGATG
>CAIYMN010000080.1 GCA_903927295.1 uncultured beta proteobacterium
CGTACCTTTGACAGTTCTCTCGGCGGTCTGGGGGGCTGCCCGCACGCGCCGGGCGCATCCGGCAACGTGGTGACCGAGGATCTGGTGTTCATGTTCGAAGCGATGGGTGTTTCCACCGGCGTGTGAGTTAGCCCCCTGAATGACAGGACACGGTCTATCGCTTATCGTTATGGATAGGAGTAAGACTGTGAATACGACTAGGAATACAGAGAGTATTGAAGTGGTGATGAGGGACCAGCGCCGTAGGCGATGGTCCCTCGCGGAGAAATCAGCGCTGGTGCGTCGGACCTACGAGCCGGGCATGAACGTCTCGCTTGTAGCCAGGCAGGAGGGCGTTGCAGCGAGCCTGCTGTTTCTGTGGCGAAAGCTTGACCGCCAGGGTGCACTGGCAGCAGTGTCTGCTGGGGAGACGGTGGTGCCGGCCTCGGAATTGGCATCCGCCCGTGCCGAGATTGCCAAACTGCAGCGGGTACTGGGTAAAAAGACGCTGGAGAACGAAATCCTCAAAGAGGCGGTGGAGTACGCCACCGAAAAAAAGTGGATTGCGCGCTCGCCCTTGTTGCCAAGGGACGAGCAATGAAAACTGTATGCAATTTGCTTGGACTGGCGCGCTCACACATTCACGAGCTGAAGAACCGTTCCCCATCCTGGGTGGATGGGCGCAGACAACCTGAACCCGAACAAGACGAAAAGCTTGTGCTGGAGATTCGTGAACAGATTGCTGACTTGCCAAGTTACGGCTATCGGCGGGCCTGCGCCTTGGTCAACCGCCAGCGCAGCAAGACGGCTAGGCCACGGGTCAATCACAAGCGCGTGTACCGTGTCATGGCGGCCAACGTCTTGCTGTTGCCCAAAGCGCCAAAGCGGCCTAGTTCCAGCCGTCGCCACGAGGGCGTGGTGTCTGTGCCAGGCAGCGACCAGCGTTGGTGCTCGGACGGGTTCGAGATCAAGTGTGATTCTGGCCAGACTGTAACCACCACCTTCACCAAGGACTGCTGCGATCGGGAGATCATGGCCTACCGTGCCTGGGAAGGCAAAGGACTGCCGGGGGAGCCGGTGCGTGAGATGCTCATCGAGGCGGTTGAGAAACGCTTTGGTGCGGTGGAGTCAATTCCGCCGGATCACAAATTGGAGTTCCTGTCTGACAACGGTGGTGCCTATATTGCGGCCGACACAAGAAAGATTGCGCGCTCGCTGGGTTTAACGCCGATCAATACACCGGTATGCAGTCCGCAGAGCAACGGGATGGCGGAGAGCTTTGTCAACACCTTCAAGCGCGACTACGTCAGCAAAATGGATCTGACAGATGCCCGGACTGTGCTGGCGCAGTTGCAAGCTGCGTTTGAACACTTCAACGAAGTGCATCCGCATTCCAGTTTGAAGATGAAATCACCCAGGGAGTTCAGGCAGAATCAAACTGTCAAACAGCGTCCGGAGCCAATCAAGCAACCGGCGCTTCATTGCGACTAGACCGTGTCCTGAAATACGGGGGCAAGATCACGTGAACCTTGACAAACTGATGGCAGCGCGCGCGCCCTTGATGGCCGGCCTGCCCGGTGAGCCTGTTTATGGCATGACGCCGGAGGCAGGTTTGCCCAAAGGCTGGATGCAGCCCGCCTTCGCATAGTCACGGCCTTGGCC
>CAIYMN010000081.1 GCA_903927295.1 uncultured beta proteobacterium
CGACTTTGTCAATCGATGCCTGGCCGGAGATGCCGATGGCTGTGAGGGCGTGGTAGATGCCCCAGACGGTGCCGAACAATCCGACGAAGGGGGAGATGGAGCCTACGGTAGCTAAAACAGACAGGCCGCTTTGCATGCTGCTTTGAATGCGCTCGACGGCGCGTCCCACGCTCATGGCGACCCAGTCGTTCAGGTCCACATGCCCCATCAGGCCGTCATGCTTCTTGGTGGCTTGTACGCCAGCTTCGGCAATGAAGCGAAACGGGCTGTTCTTGTCTAACTTGGCGCAACCTTGCTCTACGCTGCCTGCAGTCCAGAACTGCTCGGCTGCGGTCTTGGCCTGACGGCCTACTTTGGCTTGTTCCAGGAGTTTGACGATCAGGACGTACCAGCTTGAGATGCTCATGACCAGCAGCAGGAGCAAAACGGTCTTGGCCACACCATCCGATGTCTTCCACAAGGACTCGATGCCATAGGGGTTGTCGGTGGCGGCGTCTGCTTTCTTGGCCGATGCGTCTGCCGGGGCTGCTGCTGAGGCTGCACCTGCTTCGGCAGGAGCCGCCTGCACTGCTGCAGGGACTGCAGCGGGTGCCTGTGCCAGAGCCGGCACTACCGGCAGGATCAGTCCCAGTGCGCAGGCACAGGACGCCATGATTCGAACTAGCTTTGTTTGCACTGTGTTTCCTTTGACAGAAGAATGGAGGGGGCAGACCGATGCTTGGGTTTGCCAGCGCCTGAAAAAATAGTGACGCAAGTATAGAGGACTATTCGACCTGTTTTTGATAGGGCAATTACTGAGTGGAATTGGTGTGCATTGGTTTCAAAGCACACCCTCAAACATCATCACATCGACTTCATCGCCAGCGCCAACATCACCCTGCTTGTGATGCAGCACGATAAGACCGTTGGCCTGGACCATGGAACTCAGCACACCTGAGCCCTGATTGCCAATCGCGCTGACCTGCAACACGCCATCGCCGGTTTGGCTGACGATGCCTCGCTGGTATTCGGTGCGTCCGGGCTTCTTGCGCAGTGGTGCCAGACTGCGCGCTTTGAGCAGAGGCGTTGCTGCCTGGGTGCTCCCCATCATCCGGAGCAGGGCCGGTCGCACAAATGCCAGAAACGTGACCATCACCGCAACGGGGTTGCCCGGTAGGCCAAACAGGATGGATTGGCCAATTCGGCCCACGGCCATCGGGCGGCCTGGTCGCATGGCAATTTTCCAGAAAGCAACGTCGCCCAGTTTTCTCATGATGAGCTTGGTGTAGTCGGCTTCACCGACACTGACGCCGCCGCTGGTGATGATGGCGTCGGCTTGCGAAGCGGCGTGCTGGAATGCCGCTTCCAGCAGTCCCGGCTCATCGTGCACGACGCCCATATCAATGACATCGCAACCCAGGCGCGTTAGCAGGCCGAACACGGTGTAGCGATTGCTGTCGTAAACCGCTCCTTCCCGCGGCGCCTCACCCACACTGAGAATTTCGTCGACAGTAGAGAAGTAGGCGATACGCAACTTGCGCATCACGGTCACCTGTCCAATGCCCAGGCTTGCCAGCAGACCCAAGGCAGCTGGCGTCAACAGGGTACCTTTTCTCAGGGCCGGCTGACCCTCCATCAAATCCTCACCGCACTTGCGGCGGTTATCACCGGCTTGCAGCAATCCGCGTGGAATGGCGATGAATTCCACATTCCCTTCGACAGCGCCAGAGCGAACCGCGACAAATTCTTGTGGCACCACTGTATCGAGTTGTTGCGGCAGCACTGCTCCCGTCATGATCTTCAGGCACTGTCCCGGCTTGACCATGCCATGCCATGCCTTGCCCGCCAATGCCGTGCCAACTACCTGCAGTACCAGCGGACCGCCATCTGCGTTGCCTGTCTGCAGTTGCCCGCCGTCAAACGCGTAGCCGTCCATCGCCGAGTTGTCATGCGGCGGTACGCTGACAGGCGAGATCACGTCGCTGCCCAGCACTCGTCCGAGCGCCTGAAAGATGCTTACCTGATCCTGCTCCAATACCGGTTCCACCAGTCGCGACAGGAATTCGTTCACGCGGTCAGCGCGCAGGGCTTGCGGGTCATAACCCTCAAGTTCGGCGGCAATGGCGTCTAGTGTCTTCACGTGGGCAGGTTCTCAAGATCGTGCAATTCAGAGAGTGAATTGGCGTTGCGAAAGGCTCGGACATCGTCAGTGGGCAGGTCAAACGGTACCAGCACGGTCTTGTGCAACGCGGTCCATGCGTCGGTCTTGCGACCACCGGCTTGAGTGAATTTCTGCAGGCTCTCCAGCAGTTCCACGCGCAGCAAACAGAACACTGGCTGACTTCGAATCTGGCGACGACCCAGATCGTCGAATTCAGGGGCGCTGACCATCGCGATGTCAGCGTCCTGTGCCAGCAGGGCCTGCGTCAATCGCGGGACCAGATCCAGCGGCAACAGCGGTGTATCGCAGGGAACCGTCACCATGTAGGGGGTCTCGCAGCGTTCCAGACCGGTCAGAAAACCGGCCAAAGGGCCGGCGTAGTCGGGCAGGACATCGGGCCAAACGGCGACACCGAATGATTCATACG
>CAIYMN010000082.1 GCA_903927295.1 uncultured beta proteobacterium
AAGCACGAGGCGCTTCACAAGTCTGGCGCATAGCGTCTCTCCATGTCCTCCTTCGACTCCGGTGGCGATTGAATGCCAGTCTGTTCACTGATCATCTGCCCGCTGGTTGGCAATGTAGAGCGCGCAACCTTGGCGGACTCGGACCACAGCTTTGAGCGCAGGAAGGCCTTCGCGCAGTGCAAGTAAGCTGCAGTCACCGCAACCCGGATCACAGTAGCGGGCGCTCGGCGCTCCGTCGAGCATGCAGCGATGTCGGATGCTGCCGTTGACAGCGAAGCTTCGCCGTTCACGCGCAGTGTTTCGTCGAAACCGGGAATCAGAAACAAAAGTCCGATTTTTCCTGTTGACAGGATGTTCTCAAGCGAGTCAAGTCGGTTGTTCCCGGGAGCATCGGGGATCAATAGCTCACCACTGGCCGTGATCTTGACGAATCCAGGATCGCCGCCTCTTGGCGATGCATCAAGATTGAAAGTTGCATCAGAAGTTGAGAGTACGACAAATGGCGACAGCTCGATGAAGTTCCTGCAGTGCTTGTCGAGTGACGAAATCTGCTTCTTTACAGCACGTTCTTGAGGAAGCTTGTAATGGGCGCGGAGTTCGTCAATTGAGCGCATGTGCATGGGCGAGCCACTCTGGGTGATTTGTGAAGTGCGTAGCGTAGGGTATGCCGTCGCTCACGAATTGGGCAAACTGGCGGTCCAGCCGCCCCCCAGCACCCGGTACAGTGTCACCAGATTCTGTAAATACTGGGTCTGCACCTGCACCAGCGCCTGCTGCGCGGCAAACAGGGATCGTTGTGCATCCAGTGCGTCCAGGTAGCTGGCAGCACCGCTGCGGTAGCGCAACTCGGCCAGGAGGTAGCGGTCCTGCTCGGCCAGCAGTTGTGCCTGTTGCGCGCGCAACTGTTCGCCCAATGTGGCACGTCCGGCCAGGGCATCGGCCACTTCCCGGAAAGCGCTCTGGATGGCGCGCTCATATTGAGCCACGGCGATGTCGCGGTTCAGCTCTGACAGTTTCAGGTTGGACTGGTTGCGACCGGCGTCAAAGATCGGTTGCAGCAATTGCGGTGTAAAGCTCCAGGCGTTCAGGCCACCACTGAAAAGGCCATCAAGTTCGGTACTGGCGCTGCCAAGGCTGCCGGTCAAGCTGATCCGGGGGAAGAAGGCAGCGCGTGCGGCGCCAATGCTGGCATTGGCGGCGATCAATTGCTGTTCAGCCTGGCGCACGTCGGGTCGGCGTAGCAGCACGTCCGATGGCAGTCCCACTGGCAGATCTGGCAACCGCCCCTCGACGAAACTGCCCTCGCGCGAGTCTCGGAGAGACGGTGCGACATGCTTGGGCCGCGACGTTCCAGCGGGGTCCGGCGGCAGGGCCTGCCCCAACAGCAGCACCAGTGCATTTTCGTCAAGCGCGCGCTGACGCGTGGCTTGGGCCAGCGTGACGCGCGCCGATTCCAGCAGGGACTCCGCCTGGCGCAGATCCATCTGCGAACTCGCGCCATTGTCAAAGCGCAGTTTGATGAGCCGGTACGAATCCTCTCGTGTGACCAGCGTCTGGCGCGTCACCCGCAGCAAATCTTCGTCGCCCTGCAGCGCGAAGTAGCTGTTGGCGACGGTCGCCAGCAGGCTGATTTGCACCGCCTTGCGTGCCTCCTCGGTGGCCAGGTACTGCGCCAGCGCGGCATCAGCGAGGCTGCGCACGCGCCCGAACAGATCGAGCTCGAAGGCGCTGACCAGAACGCCGGCCGAGTAAACGCTGGCAAGCGTGGTCGCCGTCGGTGGTTGGCGCGCCCAGGTCACGCCCGCGTTGACGGTCGGAAACTGGTCGGCGCGGCGCAGGTCGAATTGTGTGCGTGCCTGCTCAATGTTGAGCACTGCCAGCTTCAGGTCCCGGTTGTTCTGCAAGGCCAGCGTGATGAGTTGACGCAAGCGCTCATCGACAAAGAAGGTCTGCCACTGCGGCAGCGCCACCGCTGCCATCCCCGTCGCCCCGGCCGGTTGCTCCGGAAAGCTGGTGGCCACAGGCAAGGCAGGTCGCTCCAGCGGCGGCGCCATGGAACTGCAGCCACTCAGGGCGAGAGCCAGCAGAAACAGCGTGCTGCGCGCATTCATGGTTTGGCCTCCGTCACGGCGGGCGCTGTGGGCGTGCTGTCACTGCTTTCGTGCGCATATTTTTTGCGCTGACGCTCGCTGCCCTTGAAGATGCGCCGCACGACGACAAAGAACAGCGGCACGAAGAAGACCGACAGCGTGGTCGCTGAGATCATGCCGCCCATCACGCCGGTGCCAATCGCATGCTGGCTGGCCGAACCGGCACCGTTTGCCACCACCAGCGGCAGCACACCGAGTATGAAAGCCATGGAGGTCATCAGGATAGGGCGAAAGCGCAGGTGCGCTGCTTCCAGTACGGCGTCGACCAGGCTGTGGCCCTGCGCGTGCAGGTCCTTGGCAAATTCGATGATCAGCACCGCGTTCTTGGCTGACAGGCCAATGATGGTGATCAGGCCAACCTTGAAGTAAATGTCATTCTCCAGTCCGCGCAGTCCGGTCGCCAGGGTCACGCCAAGCACGCCCAGCGGCACCACCAGGATCACGGCGAACGGGATCGACCAGCTCTCGTACAGCGCGGCCAGGCACAGGAACACCGCCAGCAGCGAAAAGGCGAACAGATAAATTGCGGTCGAGCCCGAAAGTTTTTCCTCGCGCGACTGGCCCGTCCATTCATAGGCAAAGCCGGGCGGCAACTGGCCGACCAGCCGTTCCATCTCGGCCATGGCCGCGCCCGTACTCTGTCCCGGTGCCGGCTCACCCGCGATGCGAATCGTCGGGTAGCCGTTGTAGCGGATGGTCTGCATCGGACCGGTGACCCATTGCGTGCTGGCAAAGGCGGACAGCGGCACCGGCTGCCCGGCGCTGTTGAGTGCATTGATTCTCAGCAGGTCTTCGGGTTGCATGCGTGCTGGCGCATCGGCCTGCACCACCACGCGCTGCACGCGATTGGCGTTCGGGAAGTCGTTGACATAGGAGGAACCCAGGGCGGTCGAAAGCGAGGTGTTGATGGCGCTAAAACTCACCCCCAGGGCACTGGCCTTGTCGCGGTCTATGTTGAGCTGTAATTGCGCGGCGTCTTCCAGACCGTCCGGCCGCACGGCGGTCAGCAGTTTGCTTTGCGCCGCCATGCCGAGCAACTGGTTGCGCGCGGCCACCAGTGCGTCATGGCCGTTGCCGCCACGGTCCTGCAGGCGCATGGCAAAGCCGTTGGCGCGCCCGAGTTCGGGTATCGGCGGCGGACTGACCGGGAAAATGAAGGCATCGCGAAGGCCGGCCAGCGCACCGAAAGAGCGACCCACCAAACCCTGTGCCGAATGGGCGGCTCCGTTGCGCTCCTTCCAGTCTTTGAGCGTGATGAAGGCCAGGCCGGTGTTTTGACCGCTGCCGGCAAAGCTGAAGCCCAGGATGCTGACCATGCTTTCCACTTCAGGCTGCTTGAGCATGAAGTCTTCGACCCGGCTCATCACGCCACCGGTCCGGTTCACGGTGGCTCCCGGTGGCAACTGCACGTTGACCAGAATATTGCCCTGGTCTTCGTTGGGCAGAAAGGAAGTCGGCAGGCGACCCAGCAGCACGATGACCGCGGCGATGATCGCCACATACAGCACCAGAAAACGCCCGGTCTTCTTGAGCAGTCGCGCGACCCAGCCCTCATAGCCCTTGGCGGTGGCCGAAAAACCGCGGTTGAACCAGCCGAAGAAGCCGGTCTTCGCGTGATGGTGTCCCGCCTCGACGGGTTTCAGCAAGGTGGCGCACAGGGCCGGCGTGAAAGACAGCGCCATGAAGGCCGAGAACAGGATCGAACTCAGCATCACCACCGAGAACTGGCGGTAGATGTTGCCGATCGAGCCCTTGAAGAAAGCCAGCGGCACGAAGACCGATACCAGCACCACCGTGACGCCGATGATGGCGCTCGAAATCTGGCCCATGGCCTTGCGCGTGGCGGCCAATGGCGATAGTCCTTCGGTACTCATGATCCGCTCGACGTTTTCCACGACCACGATGGCGTCATCGACCACGATGCCGATCACCAGTACCATGCCGAACATGGTCAGCACATTGATCGAAAAACCAAGCGCCTGCAGCACTGCAAAAGTGCCCATCAAAGCGATAGGCACCACCAGCGTCGGGATCAGGGTGTAGCGGAAGTCCTGCAGGAACAGGTACATCACCAGGAACACCAGAATCACTGCCTCGATCAGGGTTTCAATCACTTGACGGATGGAAATCTCGACGAAGCGAGAGCTGTCAAACGGAATCACCGCCGTCACGCCAGGCGGGAAGTAGGGTGAGAGTTCCTGCAGGCGTTGTTTGATGGCCTTGGCCGTAGCGACGGCGTTGCCGGTAGGTGACAACTGGACGCCGATGCCGGTCGAGGCCTTGCCGTCCAGCCGTGACTGTGTGCTGTAGGATTGCGCGCCGAGCTCAACGCGTGCCACGTTTTTCAACCGCACCGTGGAGCCGTCGGCGTTGGCGCGAACGACCACTTCGCCGAATTCATCGGCCGAGACCAACTGGCCCTTGACGACGACGGTGGCGAAGATCGCCTGGCCCGGCAGATTCGGCAGGTCACCGATCGTGCCCGAGGCCACCTGGGCGTTCTGCGCCCCGATGGCTGCGATCACGTCATTGGAGGACAATTTGTAGCCGACCAGCTTGGCCGGGTCGATCCAGATGCGCATCGCACGCTCGGTTCCGAACAACTGGGCCTGGCCGACGCCGGGGATGCGCTGGATTTCAGGCAGCACATTGCGCGAGGCGTAGTCGCCCAGCGCCACCGGGTCGATTCGCGGATCGCTCGACGACAGGATGGTGAAGAGCAGGAAGTTGCTGCGCGCCTTGTCCACCCGCACGCCCTGCTGCGTCACGGCCTGCGGCAGACGCGGCGCCGCGCGGCTCAGGCGATTCTGCACATCGACCTGCGCCAGATCGGGGCTGGTGCCGGGCTCGAAGCTCAGCGTGATCGATCCGGTGCCGTCCGCCTGAGCTACGGATTCGACGTAAATCAGCCCTGGCGAGCCGTTCATCTCGCGCTCAATCACACTGAGTACGCTGTCCTCAAGCGTTTGCGCCGACGCACCTGGGTAGGCAGCCGAGACGATGATCGATGGCGGTGCCACCGACGGGTATTGCGCCACGGGTAACTGCGTAACGGCAACAGCGCCGAACACGACAATGAAGAGGGCGATGACCCAGGCAAAGATGGGTCGGTCGATAAAGAATTGCGCCATGCCGCTTCCCTTATGACCGGGTGGCCGCAGAGGCGGCCGAGGCGGGGGCTGCCGCCGCTCCAGCCGGTTTCCACGGTACTGGTTTGACCCGGGCCTTGCCCTGGAGTTTCTGGAAGCCGTCAACAATCACCTGCTCGCCCGGCTGCAAACCCTCAAGCACGACCCACTGTTCATCTTTCGCGGATCCGACCTTCACCGCGCGCGTGCTGACGCTGCCGTCCGCCGCGACAACCTTGACACTGTCGCCCTGGGAATTGCGCTGCACTGCCTGTTGCGGCAACAGCATGGCGGCGCTGACGGCGGCCTGCTCGAGGCGCGCACGCACGTACATCCCAGGCAGCAGCACGCCCTTCGGATTCGGCACCTCTGCGCGCAGCGTGATCTGACCCGAACTGGGGTCGACCGTCAGGTCCGAAAACAGCAGTGTGGCCGGCAGTGCGTAGACGCTGCCGTCGTCGAGCACGATGCGCACGGCTGCGCTCGCCTTGTCGCCGGCCGTCTTGAGCTGTCCGGCGGCTATGGCTGCGCGCAAGCGCAGCACATCGGAGACCGGTTGCGTGATGTTCACGTACATGGGATCAATCTGTTGCACCAGCGCCAGCTGCGTCGCTTCGCCCTGCCCAACCAGTGCCCCTTCAGTCACCAGGGCGCGACCGACGCGTCCGGCAATCGGCGAATTGACCGAGGCGTAGCCCAGGTTGATCTGCGCCAGCTGCACGGCGGCCCTGCCCGCGGCGACGTCGGCCTCCGCCTGCTTTTGTGCCGCCACTGCGCTGATGTAGTCCTGCTGACTGATGGCATTGGCGTCCAGCAGTGGCTTGTAGCGCTCGGCCTGGGCCTGCGCCTGCATCAGGTTGGCCTGGGCACGGGCCGCCCCGGCCTGGGCGCTGGCCAACGCGGCAGCGTAGGGCGCGGCGTCAATCTGGAAGAGAGGCTGGTCGGCCTTGACATCGCTGCCTTCGCGAAACAGCTGGCGCTGCAAAATGCCGGCCACGCGAGCCCGCACCTGAGCCGCGCGCGAGGCCTCGGTTCTGCCGGGCAACTCGGTCTGCAAGCCCACAGTCGTTGCGGTTACGCTGACGACCCCCACTTCAACTGGGGGCGGCGCTGGCGGTGCCGCCGGTGCAGCGCCGGGTCCGCAGCCGGCCAATTGTGTCGCCAGCGCGGCGGTAGCTGACAGCGCCAAGCGGCGCACGGGAAAAATGAAACCCCTGATCACACCTTGCCACGCAAACATGAAGAACCTTTCAGAGAAGCCGGCGTAGTGTAAACGTGCGGCTCCTGACGTGCCCGCGCCAGGCCATTGCGAGGACCGGAGCGAGCGATGCATCAAGCCAGGGATGAAAGCAGATCCGCTTCGGGTTTTGACATAGTACAAAGTTACCGCCAATTTGGTAGCGTCGACCCATTCAACAGTCCTTCAGGCAGGTCTAGACTGAAACCATGACTTCGTTGGCATGGACTTGTGAACAGGAGCAGCGATGAGTAGCAACTTGAACCCTGACCGTGGCGTCGTAACACGCAGGCCAACCCCTTGTACCCGCAGATCAGCCATTGCGACTCTGCTCAGTCTGGGGGTTTCCCCCGCTTTGCTTGTCGGCTGTGGTGGTGGCGGTGCTGGCCCGGTACCGAACCAGCAATTGCTATCGACATCGCAGAACAGTTCCCCGCAGTGCGGAGGCCCAATGCTCCCCACGTGCGACGGCAAGTACCACCTCGACGTCCACAGTTCAGCCGGTGTGGAGCTCGGCCTGGCGTTCGAGTGGACCGAGGGCATCAGGCCTGCGGGCGTCGACATCGGGACCACCAGTGGCGCCATGGTGTTGCCGGCGCAAGCCTACGCCTTCAAGGCCGTGCCGGACAACGCCAGGCTCTGGTTGCGCCTGAACGGCAAGGCGATCCCGGACTCAGGCACGCTCGACCTGGACCTGACGCCGGGTTTCATCAACACCTTGTTCGCCTACATCGCGATCATGCCGGGGGATCCGGCGCCCGAGTTCAAGGGTCAGGACGCAAGCGGGCAAATGCACCGCCTGAGCGCGCTGCGCGGCAAATGGGCGCTCGTCACTTTTGGTGCCTGGCTTTGCCCTGGCGCGCGCAACTTCGCACCCGTCCTGGCGTCGATCTACAGCCAGTACCACCCGCTGGGACTTGAGGTGTTGTCGGTGTTCGACTCCCCGAACGGGGACGTGCGCGTGGCCGGCCCCGCTGACCTGAACGACTGGGCCCGGACCTACGGCGTCAACTACCCGTTGATCAACGATCTCGACAACGCATGCCAGTATTACGACCGCGAGTACTTGAACTGCACTTACTACTCCTGCTCAGGCAACCCGTCGATCTTCCTGATCAACCCGCAAGGGACGATCGCGTACCGGTACGTCGGCTGGAACCCCGCCGACGGCCTGGCCGACGTGCTGGCCAAGTTGTACGCGTGACCGGTTTGCGATTGGATTGAGCGGCTCACAGGCCGCCCGTCAACAGTACCAGCTCCTGCTTGCTATCATGTGTCGCACAACGAGGAGAACGGTAGCCGATGTCCATGGTTCAGCTGGCGCTGCGGCGTCCCTACACTTTCATCGTGATGGCGATGCTGATCGTTCTGGCAACGCCTTTTGCCTTGCTCAGCATGGCGACCGACATCTTTCCCGAAATCAATATCCCGGTTGTCAGCATCATCTGGAACTATGGTGGCCTGTCAGCGCAGGAAATGGGTCAGCGCATTGCCGGCCAGAGCGAGCGCGGACTGACCACGACGGTCAGTGATATCGAGCACATTGAGTCGCAGTCACTGGCCAGCGTTTCCATCATCAAGGTGTTCTTTCAACCCACTGCCAACATCCAGACCGCCATTGCGCAAGTCGTGGCGGCAATGCAGACGCAGGTGCGCCAGTTGCCTCCCGGCATCACACCACCGCTGGTGATCAAGTATTCCGCCTCCAGCATCCCGGTAGTACAGCTGGCATTATCGAGCCCGACGCTGCCGGAACAGGCTGTATTTGACAATGCGGTCAACGTGCTGCGACCCCAGCTCATCACCATTCCCGGCGCGGCCGTACCTTTTCCGTATGGAGGCAAGAACCGCCTGATTTCAATCGATCTCGATACGGCAGCATTGCAGGCGCGCGGTCTGTCACCGGTCGATGTGGTCAATGCGGTGAATTTGCAGAACCTGATTCTGCCGTCTGGCACCGCCAAGTTTGGAGCGACCGAGTACACCGTCAGGATGAATGGCTCAACCGACACGATCGAGGGATTGGGCGACCTGCCGGTACGAACCAGTGGCAGCGCCACCACGTATCTGCGCGACGTCGCGCAGGTGCGCGACGGCTTCTCGCCGCAAACCAATATCGTGCGCCAGGACGGCGCGCGTGGCGTGCTCTTATCCGTGCTGAAAAACGGCGGTGCTTCGACGCTGGACATTGTGGCCAACCTGAAGGCCTTGCTGCCGCGTGTGGCCCAGGTGTTGCCGCCGGATGTCAAGGTGACGCCGCTCTTCGACCAGTCGGTGTTCGTCAAGGCAGCTGTAAAGGGCGTGGTCATTGAGGCACTGATTGCTGCAGCACTGACCGCTGCCATGGTGTTGCTTTTTTTGGGCAACTGGCGCAGCACGCTGATCATTGCGTTGACCATTCCTTTGTCAATTCTGGCCTCAATTCTGGTCCTGAGGATGCTTGGCGAAACGCTCAACCTGATGACCCTGGGTGGCTTGGCCCTGTCGGTCGGCATCCTGGTGGACCAGGCGATTGTGACGATCGAGAACATCGAACGCCACTTGCACATGGGCACACCCATTGTTGAAGCCATCGAGACCGGCGCCGGTGAAATCGGCGTTGCTGCGTTTGTGTCTACGCTTTGCATCTGCATCGTGTTCGTGCCGATGTTCTTCCTTTCGGGCGTGGCGCGTTTCCTGTTTGTGCCGATGGCGGAAGCGGTTGTGCTGGCGATGATTGCCTCCTACTTGCTGTCGCGCACGCTGGTCCCGACGCTGGTGCTGATGCTGATGACCGGGAAGCAAGACGCGCCGGAAGGCAAGGGCTTGCTGCAGCGCCTGTACCGCGCCTTCGACCGCCGTTTCGAGCGTGTGCGGCGCGCCTACACGCTGGCGCTGTCGGCCTTGCTGTCGCACCGGCGCGGCTTTGCCATGCTGTTCATGGGTTTTTGCCTGGGCTCCTGCTTGTTGTACCCGGTCCTGGGGCGCGATTTCTTCCCCAGCGTTGATGCCGGTCAGATCCGTCTGCACCTTCGCGCAGCCACCGGCACCCGCATTGAGGAGACGGCACGCCTGGCGGATGAGGTGGAGGGGGTGATCCGCGAACTCATTCCGCGCGAGCAACTCGAGACCATTCTGGACAACCTGGGCGTGCCCAACAGCGGCATCAATCTGTCTTACAGCAATGCCGGAACCATAGGAACGCTGGATGGCGAAATTCTGCTCTCGTTGCGCGAAGGCCATGACCCGACCGAGACTTTTGTTTCGCGGCTGCGCTCGGAGCTACCAAAGCGCTTTCCCGGCATCGAGTTCTTTTTCCAACCGGCCGATATCGTCACCCAGATTCTGAATTTCGGGCTTCCGGCGGCCATCGACATCCAGTTCACTGGCGCTGATGTGGCTGGCAATGCCCAACTCGCTGGCGAATTGACCGGACTGATCCGTCACATTCCGGGCGCGGTGGATGCCCATGTGCATCAGCGGCTCGATGCACCCGCTTTGAACTTGCAGATGGATCGCAGTCGCTTGCAGCAGGTCGGACTGAGTGCAGCCAATGTGGGCCAGAACGTCCTGATCTCGCTTTCCGGCAGTTCGCAGACAGCACCGGCGTTTTGGCTTAATCCACAAAACGGTGTGGTCTATAACATTGCCGTGCAGACGCCGCAGTACCAGATTGATTCGCTCGACGCCTTGCTCAATATGCCGATCGGAACAGGTGTCAGCCCGACGGGTGTCAGTGGCAGTACGCAATTGCTGGGCAATCTGGTCGAGGTCACGCCGAGCCGAATGCTGGCCGTCGCGTCACGTTACAACATCCTGCCGGCGGTCGATGTCTATGTCAGCGTTCAGGGCACTGATCTGGCGAATGTGGCCGCGCGTATTGAGACCTTGGTCGACAAGATTCGCCCGAGGCTGCCGCGTGGCAGCCAGCTTGTCATGCGTGGCCAGATCGAGACCATGCAGGCGTCCTTTCTGGGCCTGGGGGTAGGGCTGGCGATGGCCATTGTGCTGGTGTATCTGCTGATCGTCATCAACTTTCAGTCCTGGACGGATGCGCTGATCATCATTGCAGCCTTGCCGGCGGCTTTGGCAGGGATTGCCTGGATGCTGTTCATCACTGGCACGACGCTCAGTGTGCCGGCGCTGACGGGTGCCATCATGACGATGGGTGTGGCCACCGCCAACAGCATTTTGCTGATTTCGTTCGCGCGCCAGCGCATGGAGGCACAGGTAGCGCCGCTGGCGGCGGCGCTGGAAGCGGGTGCGACGCGCATCCGCCCGGTTTTGATGACGGCGCTGGCGATGATCATCGGCATGATCCCGATGGCGCTGGGTCTGGGCGAGGGCGCCGAGCAGAATGCGCCGCTCGGGCGGGCGGTGATTGGTGGGCTGCTCTTTGCTACCGTGTCGACACTATTTTTTGTACCGGTGGTGTTTGCCGGGGTGCATCGCAGGAGAACTGAACCATGACCGAGCAACGCCACGCGGCCCCGGGTTTGCACGCTATACAGAGCGAGGCGGGGCAAGACCACGTCGAACTGCTCAAGCGGCGCCAGATCGTGCGTCGCACGCAAATGGCGGCGCTGGTTGTGCTGCTGCTGCTGGCGCTTGGGGCAGGGCGCACGGTGCTGAGCCGCGTTGCCAGTGCCCAGGCGCTGGACGCCAGCACCGCCGAGCAATCGCGGCAATATGTCAAGACGACCCAGGCCCGGCGCAGCGCCAGCGGTCAGACGCTGGGGCTGCCTGGCACGCTGCAGGGTTTTGTGCAATCACCCATTTCGGCCCGCGCCAGCGGTTACCTCAAGCACTGGACGCGCGATATTGGCAGCAAGGTTGCCAAGGGTGAACTGCTGGCTGAGATCGAGACACCAGAAATCGACCAGCAGCTGAGTCAGGCGCTGGCGGCGCGGGATCAGGCCGCCGCCAGCCTGGAACTGGCCCGCAGCACCCTGGTACGCTGGGAGGGCTTGCGCAAGAAGGACGTGGTTTCGCAGCAGGACCTCGATGAACGGCGCAGTGCCGTCACCCAGTCGCAGGCCAATCTGGCGGCGGCCGAAGCGAACGTCGGGCGCTTGCGCCAACTGGAGGATTTCAAGCGCGTGCTGGCGCCGTTCTCCGGTGTGATTACGCGGCGCAATGTCGACGTTGGCGACCTGATTGACAGTTCGCGTCTCCTGTTCACGCTGTCGCAGACCGACCCGCTGCGCGTTTACGTCAGCCTGCCGCAAGCCTATGCGCAGTTGGTCAAAGTCGCGCAAAAGGTTGTGGTGAGCCAGGCTGAGCTGCAGGGACGGCGTTTCCCGGGCCAACTGGTGCGCACTTCGGCGGCCATCGACACCGCTACCCGCACCCTGCAACTCGAAGTGGCGCTGCCCAACCCCGAGGGCATTCTGATGCCGGGCGCCTACGTCAAGGTGGAGCTGAGCCTGCCTGCCAGCAAGTCTCTGGTCGCGCCGACCAACACCTTGCTGTTTCGTCCGCAGGGGACGATGGTCGCGGTGGTTGACGCGCAAGGACGCGTCAGCCTGCGACGCATCAGTGTCGGGCGCAACTATGGTGTCGATTTCGAAGTGCTCGAAGGCTTGACGGAGGCGGATCGCGTGGTCCTCAATCCACCGGACTGGATCGCTGATGGTCAGATCGTTGTCGTCAGCCCGGGCAAGGAAGCCAAGTGAAGCTTCGCCCTGCGGTCGTCGCGATCTGTGCAAGCTGCTTGCTGGGTTGTGCCACGGTGCCTGAGTATCAGCGCCCGGCGCTCGAGCTGCCCGTCGCATGGACACTCGATGCCCCGTGGCGCGTTGGCCAACCCAACGATGCTGCGAGCAAGGGTACCTGGTGGCGAATATTTGGCGACGCGACGCTCGACGCTCTGCAGCAGCAGGCGCTGCTGAACAGTCCGACGCTGGCCCTGGCACAGGCGCGACTTTTGCAGGCCCGTGCCACACTGGCGGCGACTTCTGCCAGCGCCTTGCCACAGCTGGGTCTGAATGAGCGCGTGGCACGGCAAAAGATTTCTGCGAATCGGCCGCTCAGCAGTTACGCCAGCCCCAATTTTTCCACCGTGCAGAACGAACTCAGCGTAGCCATGACGGTGAACTACGAGCTCGATCTGGCCGGACGCGTCGGGTACTCCACAGTGGCTGCGCAGGCCTCGGCCGCGCAAGCTGCCGCCGAGTTGGAGAACACGCGCCTCTTGCTCAGCACCGATCTGGCGGCGAACTATTTCAACCTGCGTGAAATTGATGCCGAGCTCGACGTGCTGGAGCGCGCCACGGGTTTGCAGCGGCGTTCACTTGAACTCGTCGGAGCGCGCCATGAACTTGGCGCTGCCTCAGGCCTGGATCTGGCCCAACAGCAGGCCTTGTTGGAGACGACGCTGGTGCAGCTTGAGTTGCTACGCCGTCAGCGCGGCCAGTTTGAACATGCCGTGGCCACGCTGACAGGTGTGGCGGCACCCCAGTTCAGCTTGCCAGCGGACTCGCGTGAGCCGACTGCGCCGACGCTGCCCTTGGGTCTGCCGTCTGATCTCCTGCAGCGCCGCCCGGACATTGCGGCAGCCGAGCGCGCCATGGCGGCGGCCAACGCACAGATCGGCGTTGCGAACGCCGCCTTCTACCCCAGTATCACGCTCGGATCCACGCTCGGTGTGGACAGCCGTGAGTTGGCCAGCTTGTTCGACGCGCCCAGTCTGCTGTGGTCGGTTGGCCTGTCGGCCGCCCAGACGATTTTTGACGGAGGACGGCTGCGCGCCAATCTTGAATTCTCCCGCGCCGGCTACGAGGCCACAGTGGCGAACTACCGGCGCGTCGTGTTGATCGCCATGCAGGAGGTGCAGGACGGTATTAGTGGACTCACTGCACTGCGCCGTGCTTCGCTGCAGGCTGCAACGGCCAGGGCAGCG
This sequence comes from uncultured beta proteobacterium, assembly GCA_903927295.1. GTDB lineage: Bacteria > Pseudomonadota > Gammaproteobacteria > Burkholderiales > Burkholderiaceae_C > Rhodoferax. The sequence continues at coordinate 13,396 of CAIYMN010000082.1, forward strand.
GCGCAGCGGGTTCTGGACATGACGACGGCGCGTTACGAGGGCGGTGCCTCACCCTACCTGGAACTGGTGACGGCGCAGCAGGCCTTGTTGGTCAGCGAGCGCCAGAGTGTCCAGCTCATGGGGCAGGAACTGGTGACAACGGTGTACCTTATCAAGGCGCTGGGTGGGTCCGTTCCCGACTGACGTTAAACTCCCGACCCTGGGCAATTGGTTCAATTTCAGGGTACTGCCACACCCGTAAAACTCATCCCTGGCTGCAGGGTTTCGTCAAGATCGGAGTCCATCCTTGTCAGTGTCTCGCCTGTTTGATCTATATCGTTTGATGCGCCGCATACGTGCTTTTGAAGATGCTGCAGAGATCGCCAGCCAGGGCGGCGTGGCAGCCTGGGGCTTGAGCGCTTCAGCCAAGCCGGCACTGGTGCGCGGACCGCTGCATCTGTCGACGGGTCAGGAGGCAGTGGCTGCGGGCGTCTGCATCAATCTGGAGCGTGAAGACCTGCTGACCTCAACCCATCGTGGGCATGGCCACACGCTGGCAAAAGGTGCTGTAGCGGCCACCATGATGTGCGAACTGTTTGGCCGCTCCAGCGGCTACAACAAGGGCAAGGGCGGCTCCATGCATATCGCCGATTTTTCCGTCGGCATGCTGGGTGCCAACGGTGTGGTGGCCGCCGGCATTCCGATTGCCACTGGCGCTGCGCATGCCTTGAAGTTGCGCAAGCAAGCCAATCTGGTGGCCTGTTTCTTTGGTGACGGCGCGGCCAACCGGGGTCCTTTTCTGGAAGGATTGAACTGGGCGCAGGTGTACCACTTGCCGGTGCTGTTTGTCTGCGAGGACAACCGGATTTCCGCCACTACACCGACTGGAACCATGACCGCAGGCGAGGGTGTCTCGGCGCGGGCCCAGGCGTTGGGTTTGCCAGCCATCAAGGTCGATGGCAACGATGTGCGGGCCGTGGACGAAACGGCGGCACGCCTGATCGCGGAGATACGCGCTGGCCAGGGGCCGCGTCTGCTGCATGCCGTGACTTACCGCTTCAAGGGACATGTCTCGGTCGATCCGGGCACCTATCGCGATCCATTGGAGGTCGAGGCCGCCAAGCGCAACGATCCCCTTTTGATAACACAGCGCCAGTTGCTGGCGATGGGTGCCACGCAGGCCGGGATCGATGCCATCGATCAGGCAGCGCTGGCCGAAATCAAGGACGCGCTGGAGGTGGCCGAGGCGGCGCCCTGGCCGCTGGCGGCGGACGCCTACCAGGACATCATGACGACCGGCGCGGGGGTGTGGCAATGAGCGCCGTCAGCATGACCTACGCCCAGGCCGCGGCGCTGGCACTGCAGCAGGCGATGCAGGCCGACGCGAACGTGGTGGCGCTGGGTGAGGATTTGGGGCGCGGCGGCGTCTTTGGCCAGTATCGCGGTTTGCAGCAGGAATTTGGCCCGGAGCGCGTGATCGACACGCCGATTTCCGAGGCCAACATCATGGGTGCGGCGGTTGGCATGGCGTTGGCAGGTCTGCGCCCTGTCGTCGAAATGCGCGTGATCGATTTTGCGCTGTGCGCCATGGACGAAATCGTCAATCAGGCGGCCAAGAACCGCTATATGTTCGGTGGTCAGGGCCGGGTTCCGCTGGTGGCGCGACTGCCGATCGGTATCTGGTCGGCTTCGGCAGCGCAGCACTCGCAATCACTGGAAGCCTGGTTTGCCCATTTGCCGGGTCTGGTAGTGGCGACGCCAGCCACACCGCAGGACAACTTTTCCCTGCTCAAAGCATCGCTGGCTTCAGGCGACCCGGTGATCTACATGGAGCACAAGGAGTTGTGGGGCCTGGAAGGCCTGGTTGACAGCGCGCTGGAAGTGCCGCTGGGTCAGGCGCGCACACTGTGCCGCGGCAACGACCTGACCATCGTGACCTGGTCGCGTGGCGTCGCGCCCGTCATGCAGGCGCTGGAACTGCCTGAGCTGCAGGGTGTTGGCGTCGAGGTTATCGACCTGCGCACACTGTGGCCCTGGGACAAGCAGGCCGTGTTTGAATCCGCTGCACGCAGCGGCAGGCTGCTCGTCGTGCACGAGGCGGTGCAGGTTGCGGGCTTTGGCGCCGAAGTGGCGGCCAGTGCTGCCGAGGCAACGGGTTGCCGCATCAGGCGCCTGGGCGCACCGCGCATTCCCGTCGGTTACGCGCAGGTGCTGGAAAACGAAGCCCGGCTCTCACCCGGGAAGATCGCGCTGGCGGCGCGGTCCTTGCTGGCCGCCTGAAGCGGCAGCACCAGTCACGCGATAATGCAGGTCCATTTCATTCGCCAACATCCATGTCAACAGGAGACACTCTGATCATGAGCTCTAACAGCAACCTCAGCCGCCGCGGCTTCATCCAGGGCACAGCCGCTGCAGGCGCGCTTGCCACCATTGGTCAACCGGTGTTCGCACAGACAGCCGAGTTCAGTCTCAAGTGGGCCAACAACATTCCGGCCACACACCCGTCGAGCATTCGCGTGCGTGAGGCCGCCGACGCCATTCGCAAGGAGACCAATGGCCGTGTCGATATCCAGGTGTTTCCGAACAACCAGCTCGGCGGCGATACCGACATGCTGTCGCAAGTACGCTCGGGCGCCATCGACATCTTCCCGCTTTCCGGCCTGATCCTGCAGACGCTGGTGCCGCTGGCTGGTATCAATGGCCTGGCCTTTGCCTTCAAGGACTATCCGACAGTCTGGGCCGCCATGGACGGCGAGCTCGGCGCGCACATCCGCGAGGCCATCAGCAAGGTCAATCTGCACATCTTCGATCGCTGCCTGGACAATGGTTTCCGCAACATCACCAGTTCGTCGCGCCCGATTGCCACCGCGGCGGACCTGAAGGGCTTCAAGATCCGTGTGCCGGTCAGTCCGCTCTGGACCTCGATGTTCAAGGCCTTTGGCTCAGCGCCAGCCGCCATCAATTTCAGCGAGGTCTATTCCGCTCTGCAGACCAAGGTGGTCGAAGGTCAGGAGAACCCGCTGGCCATCATTGAAATTGCCAAACTCTACGAAGTGCAGAAGTACTGCTCCATGACCGGTCACATGTGGGACGGTCAATGGATTCTTGCCAACGGCAAGCGCTGGGACATGCTGCCCAAGGAAGTGAAGACCGTCATCAACAAGCACGTTGATGATGCAGTAACCAAGCAGCGTGACGACATCCGCCGCCTGAACAATGGCCTGGAAGCACAGCTCAAGGCAAAAGGCCTGATCTTCAATTACCCGGAAGTCGGCTCTTTCCGCGACGCCCTGTCCAAGGCCGGTTTCTACAAGGAGTGGCGCGGCAAGTTTGGTGACGTTGCAATGGCGAAACTGGAGAAGTACTCTGGCAAGCTTGTCTGAGCCGGTCGCGGCGTCGCGCCGCCCCGGTTTTGCAGCCTTCGAAAGAGGCGTTCAACTCCTTACCGAACTGCCGGCAGCACTGCTGGTGGTGCTGGAAACGCTGATTCTGCTGGCGGGCGTGATTTCGCGTTACGTCTTCAATGCGCCACTGACCTGGTCTGACGAACTGGCGTCCATCCTGTTCTTGTGGCTCGCCATGCTGGGCGCGGTGATCGCGCTGCGACGCGGCGAACACATGCGCTTGACGACCTTTGTCAACATGATGTCGGCACGCTGGCGTGTTCGGGTCGAGACGCTGTGCACCTGCACGGTGATCCTGTTCGTCGGTTTGCTGCTGCTGCCTGCCTATGAGCATTTTGATGACCAGTGGATGGTGGTGACGCCGGCGCTGGAATGGCACGATGGCATGCGCGTGGCGGCGATCGGTGTGGGTGCATTCCTGATGCTGGCGATTTCCCTGGCGCGTTTGCTGGAGCGCTCCAGCCTCAGGCATGTCGCGGCCTGCGTCGCGCTGCTGTTGGTCATTTCGGTAGCTTCCTGGTTCATGAAGCCGGCGCTGACCCATCTTGGCAATCTCAATTTGTTGATATTTTTTGTCGGGCTGGTCGGCTTGAGCGTGGCTCTGGGACTGCCCATTGCCTTCGCCTTTGGCTTGTCCACGCTGGCTTATCTGGCCTTGACGACCAGTGCGCCGCTGACCATCGTGGTGAGTCGCATGGACGAGGGCATGTCGCACATCATCCTGCTGTCAGTGCCGCTGTTTGTTTTTCTGGGCGCGCTGATTGCCATGACCGGTCTGGCACGTGCGATGGTGGACTTTCTGGCGGCGCTGATCGGCCACCTGCGCGGCGGCCTGCAGTACGTCTTGCTGGGCGCCATGTACCTGGTGTCGGGCATCTCGGGATCAAAGGCGGCCGATATGGCGGCCGTAGCGCCAGCGCTTTTTCCGGAAATGCTGAAGCGCGGCGCCAAGGGAGGCGACCTGGTGGCCTTGCTGTCCGCTTCCGGCGCGATGAGCGAAACCATTCCGCCCAGTCTGGTTCTGATCACGATTGGCGCCGTAACCGGTGTCTCCATTTCGGCGCTGTTCACCGGTGGCCTGCTGCCGGCGGTGGTCGGTTTGCTGGCGCTGTGCGTGGTCGTTTACTTTCAGACGCGCCATGAAGACATGAGCGCGGTGGCCAAGGCCAGCGGTGCACAGGTGCGCCGCGCGCTGCTGGTGGCCTTGCCGGCGCTGGCCTTGCCGTTCGTGATTCGCACCGTGGTGGTGGAGGGCGTGGCAACCGCTACCGAAGTTTCCACCGTCGGCATTGCCTACACGGTGCTCGCTGGTCTGTTGATCTACCGTCAGTTTGACTGGAAGCGGGTTTATCCGATGCTGGTCGACACGGCCTGCCTGTCAGGTGCCATCCTGTTGATCATTGGCTGCGCCACGGCCATGGCGTGGGCCTTGACGCAGTCCGGTTTTTCCAATTCACTGGTGGCCCTGATGGCGGATGTTCCCGGTGGAAAATTCGGTTTCATGGTCGTTTCCCTGCTGGCTTTTGTCGTGCTGGGCAGCGTGCTTGAAGGCATACCTGCCATCGTGCTGTTTGGCCCGCTGCTGTTTCCGGTGGCGCGAGCCCTCGGCGTGCATGAAGTGCACTACGCCATGGTGGTGATTTTTGCCATGGGGCTGGGCCTGTTTGCACCGCCTTTCGGTGTCGGTTTTTACGCTGCCTGCGCCATTGGAAAGGTGCCGCCTGACCAGGCGTTCTGGCGTGTCTGGCCGCACCTGGGCGCCCTCTTTGTGGCGCTGCTGGTGATCGCCGCCATACCCTGGATTTCGATCGGCTTTCTTTGACAGCTGGTCGCTGATCGACTCAGGGCGCTTGCCGGCGCAGCGTTGGCAGGCCGACACCGGCGGCGTCGAAGCCACCATCGACCGCCAGCACCTGACCATTGACAAAGCTGGCGGCGTCGCTGCACAGAAAGAGCGCGGCTGATGCGATTTCATCGGTCGTGCCGTAGCGATTCAGCGGAATGGCGTCGTAGTAATCGGAGCGAATCGCTACGCTGTGGACCAGTTTCGACATCTCGGTATCGACCGGACCCGGTGCAATCGCGTTGACGCGGATGCCGACGTTGCCCAGCTCGACCGCCTGCTGTTTTGTCAACTGAATAATGGCTGCCTTGCTGGTGCCGTAGGCAACGCGCAAGGTGCTGGCGCGCAGACCCGAAATCGAGGCGATATTGACAATGCTGCCGCCGCCGCTCTTGCAAATGACAGGAGCGCAGGCCTGGCTGCAGAGAAAGGCGCCATCCAGATTCGTCCCCATCACGTAGCGCCATTCCTCGAACGATGTTTCCAGAATCGGTTTGAAGACCGCGACGCCAGCGTTGTTAATCAGCGCATCGATCCGGCCGAAGGTTGCGACCACATCGGCTACCGCCGCTTTGACCTGCTCTGGCTTGGACACATCACAGTGAATCGCCAGCACATGGTCCGCGTCATTGAGCATGACGGCGGTTCGACTCAATGTCTCACCATCGATGTCGAGCAAGGCCACACGGTGCCCCTGGCTCAGAAAGCGCTGGGCGATGGCCAGACCGATGCCGCGCGCGCCCCCGGTTACCACAGCTACGGGTTTTGATTGGGCTTGGGATGTCATTGGATGTCGGTTGAGTTGATTGATTGCTGATAATGTGAACGGACTTGAATTGTGACACTGCAGGTCACGCGAGGTTCAGTCCCCGATCAGTTTCTGCATGCGCCGCTGCACCAGGCGCGAAATGACGATCCGGCCGATGAAGTCGGTTTGCGTCAGCAGATGGGCGCCTTCCTGCGCGCAGCCTGACTGACGCGCCGCCAGTTCCGCATCAGCAAGAGCTTTCTGTGCCTCCAGCGCCGCCAGGCGCAAGGACTGCGAACGTGCCTCGTCGCGATCACCCTGCAGATATGCGTTGCCAATGAAGGCTGCCCCGGCCTCCAGCGTCGCCGTCAACAAAGGGCGCGAATCGGTTTGTCCGCTTTTGACCTGTCTGGCCAAATCATCGGCTTTCACTTCAAGCGCTGCCACGCAGCCAGCCGTGTGCAACTCACGCTCTGACGGTTCTGTGGTGCTGGCGAGGGCGAAATGCGACACCAGCACAAGCGTCAATGACAGTGGTTTGAAGATGGACATCCTGATACTGTCAGTTGCTGTGTGGAAGTGCGATGGTGAAGGTGGTCAGACCCTCGTTCGAGCTGACATCCATCGATCCACCATGGGCAATCACGATGGATCTGGTGATGGCCAGACCCAGGCCGGTGCCTTCGCTGGCGCGCTGGCGTGACGGGTCGACCCTGAAGAAACGGTCGAATATTCGTTCCAGATATTCCGGTGCTATCGAATCGCCAGTGTTTTCGATGGCAATCAAAACTTTGTCCGCTTCGCTGGTGACGGTCGCGCGCAGTTCCGTCCCAACCTCGGCATGGCGAACTGCGTTGGACAGCAGGTTGCCCAGCGCGCGGCGCAGCATGAGCCGGTCAGCGCTGACCACAGCGTCGCCAGCGAGGCGGAGCTGCAAACCTTTGTCTTCCGCCAGGGCATCGTAATAGTCGAACAGGGCACGGAACTCGGATGCCAGGTTGACCGCTTCGCGGTTCGGTACCACCAGACCATTCTCTGCCTTGGCCAGCAACAGCATGTCCGAGATCATCCGTGCCATGTGCTCAAACTCTTCTGCATTCGATTCGAGAATGCCACGGTACTCCTCGGCATGACGTGCTTTGGAGAGAGCAACCTGGGTCTGCGTCATCAGGTTGCTTACCGGTGTGCGCAACTCATGTGCAATGTCGGACGAAAAATCGGACAGGCGATGAAAGGCCTCTTCGAGTCGAGCCAGCATGTCATTGAGGGACTGAGCGAGCTCGGCCAGTTCCATTGGCACGGTATCGACTGGCAGGCGCTGGCCGAGTTGTTGCGCCGTGACTTCCTGCGTTTGCTCGCGCATGGCACGCAGCGGCGCCAGTCCGCGACGAACTGCTCCCCAGCCGAGCAAGCCCGTCAGCGCCGCAGCACCGGCCACAAAGAGCCACAGCGTCTGCAGGAACGAGCGCATGAAGACCTGGTGGTGCGCGATGTCGGTGGCCACAGCGACCATCACCTTGGCGCCGTTGTTGGTGCCGGTAGGTAGCTCTGCTGCGATCGCCCGGTAACGCTGGTCTGCCAGTGTCCACAGCACCGGGCGGTACGGGGCCTGGCTGACGCTGGAGGCGACCAGCTGCGGTGCAAAGCCCGCGTGATGCGTAGCGAAGATCACCGTCTGGTTGGCACTGATGACCAGCACCTCCAGTCCATGATGACCGACCAGCGAGTCGTCCAACTGCTGTGCGAGACTTTGCAGATCATCGTGCGACCTGACCGACGCCAGTGCGTGCCGTGCCAGTTCCATCTTTCCACTCAGTACCTCCATGTCGAGGTCCTCGAAGTGCTGTTCCACCGAGCTGGCGATGACCATGCCCAGCGCCAGCAGCACGACCGAGGAAGCGGCGGCGAAGAGCAGCGTCAGGCGCCACGTGATGGAGACTTTGCTGGTCAAGCGCAATCCGGATTCTCCAGCACATAGCCCATGCCGCGCACGGTACGTATCAGCTTGGGCTCAAAATTGTCGTCGAGCTTGGCGCGCAGCCGGCGCATGGCTACCTCAATGACGTTGGTGTCGCTGTCGAAGTTCATGTCCCAGACCTGGGACGCGATCAGTGAACGCGGCAGCACTTCGCCCTGACGGCGCAGCAGCAGTTCCAGCAGTGCGAATTCCTTGGCCGTCAAATCGATGCGCCTGCCGGCGCGGCTGACACGCCGGCGCAGCAAATCAAGTTCCAGATCGGCCGCGCGCAGGAATTCAGCGGCGCTGCTCTTGGCACCCCGGCGCAGCAGCGTACGCACGCGGGCCAGCAACTCGGAAAAAGCAAAGGGCTTGACCAGATAGTCGTCGGCGCCGAGTTCCAGACCTTTGACGCGATCATCCACCTGATCACGTGCACTCAAAAAAAGCACCGGCGTTTCCCTGCCCGCCTTGCGAATGCCTGCCAGCACGGACCAGCCGTCCAACCCTGGCAGCATGACATCCAGAATCGCCAACTCGTAGGTTTCGGTCAGGGCCTGGTGCAGACCGTCGTGTCCATCGCGTACCAGATCGACGACAAAGCCCGCTTCAACCAAACCCTGTTTCAGGTAGTCCCCGGTCTTGGGTTCGTCCTCCACGATAAGAATCTTCATGGGCGTTATTTTGCTCTGCCTGGCGCAAATGCGATGAAGATAACAGGAATGTAATCTTGAGGTCAGCTTGCTGTTGGTGCCGGTTGCGCAAACTCTGTCCATTGCCAACTCTCCAAAGGATCAACTCATGACACCGCGCATTCATTCTCTCCTGGCCATCGCGCTGGCTGCGGCCGCCTTTTCTGTTACGACGAGCATGGCGCAGATGGACCACAGCGGGCACGGCGCGATGGCGGCAAAGCCTGCCTCGAGTGCCGCCAACTCTGCGATGGAGGAGGCTGTAGTCAAGAAAATTGACAAGGCGGCTGGCAAGGTGGCCTTGGCGCATGGGGCACAAAAGGACGGAATGCCAGCCATGACCATGGTCTACCGCGTCAAAGATGCCAGCTGGCTTGACAAGTTGCAGACGGGTCAGAAAGTTCGCTTTGCGACTGACCCTGCCGACACCATGTCCGTCGTCCGATTCGAGTTGCTGAAATGAGCCGGGGAAAGCTCTACGCCGCGGCAGCGGTTCTGCTTGTTCTCGCGCTGGGTCTGGCCGGTCTGGTGTACAAGAACCAGAACGATCAGCAGACGGCGCAGGCGGCGCAAAATCAGGCAGCCTTGGTGCGCGCGCATTCGCCTGTGTTCGGCAGCGCCAGCGCGCCGGTGCACATTGTTGAGTTCCTCGATCCGGCCTGCGGCACCTGCGCCGACTTCTACCCGTTTGTGAAAGAGCTGATGGCAGCGCACCCGGGGAAGATCAAGGTCTCGGTGCGTTACGCGCCGTTTCACCGTGGCTCGGACCAGGTCGTGAAAGTGCTGCAGGCGGCGCACAAGCAGGGACAGTTCAAGCAAGTGCTCGAAGCCTTGTTCGCCGCGCAACCGCTCTGGGTGCAGAACCACGTAGCCCAGGTGGACCTGATTTGGGGGTTCTTGGGAACCTTGGGGCTGAACATGGACCGTCTGCGCGCCGACATGAACTCTCCGGAGACACTTCAAGTGGTGCAACAGGATCTGGCCGACGCGAATACGCTGGGTGTGGCCATGACGCCAGAGTTCTTCGTGAACGGCAAACCATTGCCAAAATTTGGCTACGAGGATCTAAAGAAACTGGTCGAGGAGGCGCTGGCCTCAGCCAAAACGAGCTGAGGTATCCCTATGCGATATGCAATGCGTATCAGCGCCATCGCGGCGTTGATGGTCCTGACCCTGATCGTGCCGACCGCTGCTTTCGCAGAAGAGGTGATCCCGGGGGCAACGCTGGACGGCCTCTTGTCGTTGGCCAAAGAGCGTAACCCGGACTTCAGCGCCATGCGCCACGAAGCGCTGGCAGCGGCTGAGCGCGTGCTGCCAGCGGGCGCACTGATGGACCCCCGTCTGAAGGTGGAATTGCAGGACATCACGAAGGCTGGCGAGCAGGGAATCACCCTGCTGCCATCCAATGTGGCCGGCACTGCTTACACGCTGACACAGGAGTTGCCCTGGATTGGCAAGCGCCAACTCAGGCGCGATATTGCCAGCCTGGAAGTCGATGCAGCGCAGGGGCGCACGCGCCAGACCTGGGCCGAACTTGGCGCACGCATCAAGGCGCTGTTTCTTCAGCGCTATCTGGTGCAGGCC
>CAIYMN010000083.1 GCA_903927295.1 uncultured beta proteobacterium
GTAATGATCAGAAAGCTCTCGCCCATGTTCGTCGGCTGCTGGCGGATGATGGTCAGGTCGCTCTCGAAACCACCGCGCTCGTTGAGCAGAGCGGTGTAAACCATTTTGTCGACCGGCACATCGATCTCGTTGGCACAGAGTCGTTGCAGAACGGCCAGCGCATCGCGCCCCTGCAGCAGCAATTTGGAAAACGAGGTCTGGTCATACAGGGCGACGGTCTCCCGGGTGGCTCGCTGCTCCTCCAACATCCAGGGCAGCCAGCCCGGCTTGCCCAGGCCATAGTCGGGTCTGGGCTGCTGGTTCTGACGGAAATAGTTCACGCGTTCCCAGCCATTCTTGGCGCCGAACTCTGCGCCTTTGCCTGCAAGCACATCGTACAAGGGCGAAGTGCGCAGCGGCCGCGCCGTCTCCAGTTCCTGCCGTGGCCAGCGCATGGCGTAGTGCAGCCCCAGCGTCTCGCCAGTGCGCTCGGACAGCGCCTTGCGATTCGCGGTGAAAGCGCCAAAGCGGCGGATGTCCACATCCCACAAGTCGGTACTCGGTTCGCCGCCGATGATCCACTCGGCCATCAGCCGTCCTGCACCACCGCTGTTGGCAATGCCCGCTGAATTGAAGCCGGCACAGACAAAATAGTTGCGCAGTTCCGGCGCTTCGCCAAGGATGAAATTGCCGTCCGGCGTGAAGCTCTCGGGGCCGTTGAGCAGCATCTTGATCTCTGCCGTCTCCAGGCAGGGCGTGCGGTGCATGGCGTTGGTCATCAAGGGCTCAAACTGCTCCCAGTCCTCGTCCAGCAGTTCGAACTGGAACGTGCTCGGTATCGGGTCCATCTTCCAGGGCTTGGCCTTGGGCTCGAACCCGCCCATCACCAGACCGCCGACCTCTTCCTTGTAGTAGATGAAACCATCCGGGTCGCGCATCACCGGCAGATTTGGCAGCACGCCTTCGATCTTGCCGGTAACGATGTAGAAGTGCTCGGCCGAGAACAAGGGCACGTTGACACCGGCCAGATAGCCAAACTGGCGCGCCCACTGGCCGGCGCAGTTGACCAGTACTTCGCAGCGCACCTCGCCCTGCGTGGTCTGAATCCCCACCGCCTTGCCGTTCTCCGTGAGCACGCCTGTAACCTCAATGCCTTCGACGATCTTCACGCCCCGGTTGCGCGCGCCCTTGGCCAGCGACATGGTGAGATCGGCCGGGTTGACCTTGCCGTCGCCGGGTAGCCAGATCGCGCCCTGCAGATCGTCAGTGCGCATCACCGGATAGAGTGCGCCAGCCTCGGCTGGTGTGATCAGGTGACACTCGACGCCAAAACTGGTCGCCATGGCGGTCTGTTTTTTGAGTACCTGCATGCGCTCGGGCGTGCGCGCCACGTTGACGCTGCCGCACTGCTTCCAGCCGGTGGCCAGCCCGGTTTCGGCTTCCAGCGAGGCGTAGAGCTCGATGCCGTACTTGCTCATGGTCGTCATGTTGCGGTTCGGCCGCATCTGCCCGACCAGACCGGCAGCGTGCCAGGTCGTGCCGCTGGTGAGCTTGCCCTGCTCCAGCAGCAGCACGTCCGTACGTCCCATCTTCGCCAGATGGTAGGCAGTGGAACAGCCAACAATGCCGCCACCAACGATTATGGTTTGAGCGTGACTTGGAAGACTCATGTTGAACTCCTTAAAACTCATTGCCGTGGCCATTGGGCCGCCCCGAAAGACGAAAGAAGGCTGTCATTGCGGACTCGATCCGCAATCCATGCAGTCCGAATCCATGGATACCGGGTCAAGCCCGGTATGACAAAACCGTTCTTTCACCCTAACCCAGCCGCAATGCCATGACACCGGCGACGATAACGCAAGCTCCCACAACCCGCCTGGGCGTGAACGCCTCTTTCAGAAACCAGGCGCCCAGCAGCACAGCAAACAGCACCGACGTCTCGCGCAGTGCCGCGACGGTTGCCACCGGCGCGCGAGTCATGGCCCACAACGCAATGCCATAAGAACCCAGAGAGGCACAAGCGCCCAGCGTGGCCACCGGCCAGCGCTGCCGTGCGTAGCGCCCGACGGCATGGCCGCGCGTGGCAAACATGAGCAGGGCAAAAGGCCAGCCGTCGAGCAGGAAGAGCGTCGCGACGTACTGCATGGCATTGCCCGAAGCACGCACGCCCAGCCCGTCGATCACGGTGTAGATGGCGATGATGACGGCATTGGTCAGGGCAAAGCCGACCGCCTTGGGCACCGTCAGGGCATGGGCGTTCAGACCGAGAACCAGCACACCACAACTGATGCCAAGAACACCGGCCCAGGCCAGCGCCGAGAGTGTTTCACCGAGTGTGAAAGTGGCCGAGAGTGCCACCAGCAATGGCGCCACACCGCGCATCAACGGATAAGTCAGCCCCAACTCACCATGACGATAAGCACCGGTCAGAGCCAGGTAATACCCGATGTGCACCACGACCGAGGCAGCAATGTAAGGCCAGGCCTCCACCACCGGCCAACCGGCCAGCGCCACCAGTGGAATGCCGAGAAAGGAGCCAATCAGGTGGATCACCGCCATGTCCAGATCCTTGTCACTGCTGGACTTGACCAGTGCGTTCCAGCTGGCGTGCAGCAGTGCACCGAACAGCACCGCGGCAACCACTGGCCAACTGAGCGTCATGGATCAATCACCTTTCTGAATCCTTGGTGCAGAGCATTGTGTTTTTGCTGATTGTTGACAATGTACAAACTATCATTGACAATTCTACCTGTTTTGAAATCAAGCCCCCGCTCATCCAAGGAGAAAGAAAATGACCGAATCCCTCGTTTCCAGGCTGACCAAGGTCGGCCGTGTCCCTGAAGACATTCGTCATGCTGCCGCTCAGCAGCAGAAGTTCGATAACGAGAACACCGAGCGCAGCGTCGGCTATGTGATGCTGGACTGTTCCGGCACCACCATGGACCGCTACGTCGATGCACCCGCCATCGTCTTTGTTGAAGTGTTCAAGAAATATGGCATCGAGATCACCATGCCGGAAGCGCGCGAGCCCATGGGCCTGCGCAAGGACCTGCACATCAAGGCCATCACCGAAATCAAGTCGGTACGCGAGCGCTTTGCAGCCAAATTCGGTCGTGCGCCGAACCAGTCCGACGTGGACGCCATGTTCGCCGACTTTGTGCCAACCCAGTTGGCACTGCTGCGCGCCGGCAGCTACCACGATCTGTTACCGGGTGTGGCTGACGTCGTCACGGGCATGCAAGCGCAAGGGATCAAGCTCGGTGTCACGACCGGTTTCACACGCGACATGCTGGACCTGCTGCTGGCTGGCGCCGCTGCTCAGGGCTTTGTGCCCGATACCGCCTGCGCTGGCGACGAGGTGGAAATGCCGCGTCCGACACCTTACATGGTGATCAAGAACCTGGAACGCATGGGCGTCTACAACCTGGAAAATGCGCTGCGGCGCACCGTCAAGGTTGATGACACCGTGTCTGGCGCCGGTGAAGGTGCGCCGCTGTGCTGGCGCATTGGCGTCTCCAAGTGGAGCAACTACGTGGCCGACAGCTGGGATGCGGTGAAGCAGATGAGCCCGGCCGAGTTGGCAACGAAAGAGCAGGCATCCAAGGAAAAGCTGGTACGCGAGAGCGGCGCCCATTACGTGATCGACGACCTGCGCGATCTGCCCGCCGTCATTGCCGACATCAATGCACGGCTGGCGGCTGGCGAAAATCCCTGAGTCTCTTCAGAGCCGCTTCATTTCACGGCGCTCCCGGGCGCTCCGGGGTGACCACATAGACCATGGCCGTGCGCGCCGGAAGCACAAATGCGCCTGTTGCCTTGTCAAAGCGAGCCTGCTGGGCCACGCGCTTGTCGGCGGCCGTGGCATCCAGATGAACCGGATGCAGCACATAAGACTTGCCAGCTTCAGAAGGCAGCTGCAAGGACTGCGCAGTCGTGCCGACATTGACCAGGCACAGCAGTTCTTTGAAGCCAGCACCCGGGTAGTCAACACCATCGACGTGCCCGGCCAGCAGCACCGGATTTTGCTGTGACCCGGTATTGAAAAACCTGAGCCGCTCCTTGATATCCTGTGCGGTGCGCAGTCGAAACAGGGTCGAGCTGGCACGGATTTTCAGCAGATCGCGAAACATGTCTCGCGCCAGCGCAATGTCAACGGCGCCGGGTTTGATGTCGGGGTTTGCCAGCAGCGGCTTGATCAGGTCGTAGTTGCTGGCGTTGTCTGTCCTGGGCGGTGCACCGCTGCCGAAGTAATTGTCCTGATAGCTCCAGTCCACGCGATTGAACCAGTCACCCGAATCGAAACTGTTGCCGTCCATGGACTTGGAGCGCAGGGTATCGATGCCGGCATGGAAATAGGCCACGCCCTGGCTGAACGCATTGATGGCGGCAGCCAGCATTTGCACGCGTACCCGGTCTTCGCGGCTGGTGTTCAAAGGCAACTTGTAGGCGTTGATGTCAAACAGGGTCTGGTTGTCGTGGTTCTCCACATAGTTCACCACTTCACCGGGCTCACTGACGTAGCCGGCGCTTTGCCCGCCGTAGTCGATTTCCTTCAGGGTCTGACTGCGATCCAGATAGCTCGTCATGACGTAGTCACGGATCGAACCTGCCAGACCAACGCGCACGAGGTCGGCTGTTTGCAACAACTCGGATCGGGGTGCGGCGGCCAGAGCGTTGGGGTCGTACACCAGACCATTGATGTAACCCTGCTTGCTCACCAGCGCCGCGCCGCCGTCAGCAGCACCGCCGCCGCGTAGCGCGTCGCGCGAGCGGTCGCTGAAGGTTCCAATACCCGTGCCGTTGAGGGAAAGCTGCGAGGCCTGCACAAAACGCGCCCCGTCGGCAATCTCGCCAAAGTTCCAGCCTTCTCCGATCAGGTTCACGACACGCCCCGCTGCCTCATTGACTCGTTTCTGCAAAGCTTGCATGGCGGCTCGCGGCTGGTGCCCCATCAGGTCAAAGCGGAAAGAGTCAATTTTGTAATGACGAACCCACAACACCGTCGAGTCGATCATCAGCTTGCCCATCATCCGATGCTCGGTCGCCGTGTTGTCGCAGCAGGTGCTGCGCTCGACCACACCCTTGGCGTCAAGCCGGTGGTAGTAGCCAGGCACGATACGATCCAGCACCGACTTTTCTTGCTGACCTGAAGCAGCCATATGGTTGTAGACCACATCCATCCCGACGCGCAGACCGGCGCGATGCAGAGCCAGAACCATCTGGCGAAACTCCAGGATGCGCACCGCGCCGTCGCTCGCGTCGCTGGCATAACTACCCTCCGGCGCGTTGAAGTGATAGGGGTCATAGCCCCAGTTGAAACAATCGCTGCCGGCGCTGGCCATGACGCTGGCTTGTTGCGATTCGCTGTCCGGGCCGGCCTCAGGCACGACGGGCGTCGTGCAGCCTTGCTCGGAAACGGTCGCGAAGTCAAACACCGGCAACAGATGCACGTCGGTGAGGCCGGCCGTCGCAAGCGCCCTCAGATGCTGCATGCCGTTGGACTGGCTTTCGGTAAAAGCCAGGTACTTGCCGCGCCGCGCACTCCTGACAGTGCGGTCGTTGATGGAGAAATCGCGCACATGCAACTCGTACACCACCATGTCGGTCTGCGCCTGCACCTTGGTCGGCGGGCTCACGCTGTCCCAAGCCTCGGGCTTAAGGCTAGCGTTGTCCAGATCGGCGATGTAACTGCGTCTGGAATCGCTGGTCAGGCTGACCGAATAGGGATCTGTCACCCGGTTGCGCACAATGCCGGCGCCAGGCACAAAAACATCGACCAGATAGCGGTAGTACTGTCCCGTCAGATCGGCGCGTTGGGTTGCCGACCAGACGCCACTGCGGCGCTCCATTTGCAGAGCTTGCAGCGCCATGGCCGGGCCCGCCCCTGTGCTGTAGCGGCAGAGCCAGACCCGCTGGGCCGTGGGCGCCCAGAGCTTGAATGCGGTCTGTCCGCGCCGGACGTTCACACCCAGATCATCGACGTCCTGCGCAGAGGCAAACAGATCGTCAAGGGCACCGGCAGCTTGCAGCGCGCTCGCCTGAAGCACCCGTCCGCTGCTGTCTTCCTGCACCAGCAACAGTTGTTGCGTGTGCAATGCCCTCAGCCGCATACGGTCGCGCACCCGAACGGTCAGCAACACGCCGGGCGCGACAAACTTGAAGCGCGCTGCCACTGCGGCCGGCAAGGCACCGTGAAATACGTCCATCGACAGGGCACCATCGGCGCCCTTGACGGCACGCCCGACGCTGGCCACAGCCTGCGCCCGGGCCGAGTAATAGAGCTTGAAACGCCCGCCCGTATCGATTGCGGGCCATTGAACGATCTGACCGGTCAACCAATGGGCACGCGCCGGCACCTTGGTGTTGGTCGGTGCGGCCTGCAATACGGTCTCAAACCCGGTTTGGTCGCAGTCCTGCAGCGTCGGCCCGACGTCGGCCGCGGCTGCGCTGGCGGCGAGGCTCAGCGCCGCCAGCCAACAGGCGTGGTTGAAAGCGTGCCACCCAGATTGCAAGTGTTTCATGTCCATGTTCTCTGTTCTTGACCCCATCGCATTTCTCTAGTTGCGTCCCAAGCGCAGGACACGGCGTCGGGTTGCCCTGGCTGAGGGTACCCAGCCATGTCCGAACCAGCGTGCTGCCATGGTCAGTCCGCGCAACCATTCGTCGGCGCAGTAGGCCAGCCACACGCCCATCAGACCCAGTTTGAAATGTACGCCCAACAACCAGGACCCGCCAGCCATCACGAACAACATCGACGCCGCACCGGCAGCCACCGGAAAGCGCGCATCACCGGTGGCACGCAGGGCGTTGATGATCACAATATTGCAGGTGCGCCCTGGCTCGAGCAGCACGGTAAGCCACAGCAAGGTGGTGGCGCTGGCAATGATCTGCGGATCGTGCGTGAACAGGGTCAAGGTCCAGGGCGCCGTCAGAGCCACCAGCAATGCCATCGTGACAGCCATCAGCAAACCCCACAACA
The DNA here is from genome assembly GCA_903927295.1 of uncultured beta proteobacterium. Classification (GTDB taxonomy): domain Bacteria; phylum Pseudomonadota; class Gammaproteobacteria; order Burkholderiales; family Burkholderiaceae_C; genus Rhodoferax. The sequence continues at coordinate 6,959 of CAIYMN010000083.1, forward strand.
GACTCTTGCGCAAAAGGCGATGCGCCTGTTGCAATTGCCCGGCGCCAATCAGATGGCCGATCAGGATTTCACTGGCAAAGCCTAGCGACACGCTGAACAGCACGACCACATTCATGAGTTGAAAGGCGTAAGTCTGGGTAGCCAATGACTGCGAGCCCATACCCGCCACAACGGTCACCGACGCCAGCATGGCAAGCCGGTAGGCTACGTTTTCCGCCGCACCTGGCAAGCCGATCTGTAACACGGGACGCAGCAGTGAGCGCTGCAGACGCCACCAGTCTCCAGCACAGGGGATGATCTGCAAGCGCCAGCGCCATAGTGCCAAATGAACGAACAGCCCGAACAGCCGACTCAAGGCCATGGCCAATGCAAAGCCGACCAGGCCCAGCGCCGGCACGGCACCAAAGCCGCGCATCAGCGGCAGACACAACAGCAAATGAACGCCATGCATGGCCAGGATATTGAACATCGTGTCACGCGTGCGCAGGTGGGCGCGCATCACGGCCGCCATGCTGGCGTTGAAGGCGTCGAGCAGCAGCGCCAAAGCGAGAACTTGCAGGTAGGGCCGCCCCAAAAGCAGAACTGCCGGCGGCGCATTGAGCAACTCCAGCAAAGCGCCAGCGCCAGTAAATACGATGAGCGCAGTGATCAGGCCGAGCCAGCTGCTGGCGCCCAGCGCCGCCCTGGCGGTGGCCTGCGCGGTCTGGCGGTTGCCAGCACCCAGGTTTTGCGTGATGACGACACTCACACCCATGCCAATGACGCGAAACAGCAGAAAGAAGACGGCCTGCAATTGATTGGCCAGCGCAAAGGCGGCCGAACTGGTATCGGACTCGCGTGAGGCCAGCCACAGACCCAACATGCCAACGGCAAAACCCAGCACCATCTCCGCCAGCATCGGCCAGGCGAGCGCCAGCAAGCGCGGTCGCGACTGGAGCGAATTCATGCGCTGCCGGACAAGCCCAATAGCGCAAACGGAGCGCGACCGCTGGCCGCGCTGATCAGTCCCAGTACACGACCCGCTTCGCTGCCGACCATGCTCCAGTCAAAGCGCCAGACCCAGTTGCTGCCGCCCAGCGTGCCCGGCAGGTTCATGCGGTGCTCACTGCCCAGCCCGAGCACGTCCTGCAGGGGAAAAATCGCCATGCTGGCAACCGAGTTGCAGGCAGCCCGGATCATGCCCCAATGGATGTCCTGCGCGCTGGCAGCCAGGTAAGCACCGGCAAATTCACGCTCTTTTTGTGGCGCATGGTCCCACCAGCCGCGCGCCGTGTCGTTGTCATGGGTGCCAGGGTAGACGACGCAGGCGGTGCCATAGTTGTGCGGCAGAAACTCATGCGTCGCATCGCCACCAAAGCCGAACTGCAGAATCTTCATGCCGGGAAAACCAAAGTGGTCGCGCAACTCGATCACATCGGGTGTGATCAGTCCCAGGTCTTCGGCAATGATCGGTACTTTGCCCAGGGAGCGCTCGATCGCTTCAAACAACGCCTTGCCGGGCGCTGGCACCCAGCGCCCCTGCATCGCCGTGGGGCAACTCGCCGGAATTTCCCAGTAGCCGGCAAAGCCGCGGAAATGATCGATGCGAAATACATCGGCCTGCTGCAAGGCGCGGCGCACGCGCGCCGTCCACCACGCGAAGTCCTCTTCAGCCATGCGCTTCCAATCGTACAAAGGGTTGCCCCAGCGTTGACCGAGCGGGCCCAGATCATCCGGCGGTACACCGGCCACCACGGTCGGCTGACAGTCCGCGTCAAGCAAGTAGAGCTCGGGGCGTGCCCAGCAATCGGCGCTGTGGTGGGCGATGAAAATCGGCAGATCGCCCATGATGGCGACATGGCGCTCATTCGCGTAGGTCTTGAGCGTCTTGAGTTGACAGTCAAAACACCATTGCACAAACTTCCAGAAGGCAATCTCGCCAGCCTCCTGTTGCCGCGCCTTGTGCAACGCATCGGGCTTGCGCTGCCGCAATGCTGCCTCCCAGTGCCACCAGGGTTGGCCGGTGTGCGCGGTTTCCAGCGCCATGAAGAGGGCGTAATCATCCAGCCAGTAGGCCTGCTCGGCACACCACGCGGCCAGATCAGCGTGCTCGGCCGGATCCGCCTTGCGTGCAAAGCCGGCCGCTGCCAGACGCAGCTGTGCCAGACGCCAGGGAACCACTCGGGCAAAGTCGACCCGACTGCTGTCAAAGCGCTCTTGCGGCAGCTCAGGTGGCGCCAGCCAGCCGGACGCTACCATGGGCTCCAGCGCCACCATCAAGGGACTGCCAGCAAATGCCGAAACACTTTGATAGGGCGAGTCGCCCGGGCCTATCGGTGTCGTGGGCAGCAGCTGCCAGATGCTTTGACCGGCTGACGCCAGCCAGTCAACAAATCGAAAGGCATCGGGTCCGAAGTCGCCGATACCGTGTGGTCCAGGCAAGGAGGTGATGTGCAGCAACACTCCGGCGCTGCGCTGTTGAAGATCGATCATGGTTGGCTTCAGAAAATGAAATCAAGTGTCGCTGCGGCGCAGCACCAGCAGCGCGTGCGCTGGCACCAGCAAACAGCTTTGGCATGGCACAGCTGGCGACAATTCGCCGCAACTGTCGAGCAGCAGTTGCCAATCGCCATTGAAGCTGAAGGTCGTGGGGCAAGAATGCGGATTGAACAGCAGCAGGACGCCGTGTCGTGCGGCGCCCTGAAGCGGCTCGTCCGGCGCGAGAACCTCACAGGAAAAGGCAGACTTGAGCGTGTCGTGCCAGTCCTGAACCTGCATCTCCTGTCCCGTCGGCGTGCGCCAGATGCGCACCGACGAAGTCGACCAGTGATCGCTGCGCAGAGCCGGCTCGGCTCTGCGCAGCGCCAGCAACGCAGATACAAAGTCCTTCAGGGCATAGTCGGTCGAGGGCCAATCGAGCCAGCCCACAGCGTTGTCCTGGCAATAAGCGTTGTTGTTACCCTGTTGCGTCTTGCCGATTTCATCGCCAGCACACAGCATCGGTGTTCCTTGCGCCAGCAACAGCGAGGCCAGCATGGCGCGCTGTACACGCCGGCGCCGGGTGTTGATACTGACATCTGCGGTCTCACCTTCGACACCAAAATTGGCGCTCAGTTCGCCGTCGCGGCCATCCCGGTTGTCTTCGCCGTTCGCCTGATTGTGTTTGCAGCTGTAACTCACCACATCGCGCAGCGTGAAGCCGTCATGCACTGCGAGAAAATTGACACTCGCACTGGGTCGGCGCTGCCCGTGATGAAACAGGTCGCTCGACGCTGTCATGCGTCGGGCAAACTCGGCGCGATCGACACCGCTCTGCAACCAGTAGCCTCGTACCGCGTCGCGAAACTTGTCGTTCCAGTCCAGAAATCTTCCCGGAAAGCGCCCGACCTGATAGCCATCCGGGCCACTGTCCCAGGGCTCCGCTATCAGGTGAGCCCGTGCCAGCACCGGGTCTTGCTGTAGCGCTGCGAAGAAGGAAGCACAGGGGTCAAAACCGCGCTCGGTACGACCCAGCACGGTCGCCAGATCAAAGCGAAAACCGTCGACCCCCATTTGCTGCACCCAGTAGCGCAGCGAGTCCAGCACAAATTGGCTGACCATGGGATGCGACACGTTCAGGGTGTTGCCACAAGCGCTGAAGTTTTCATAGCGACTGCGGTCAGCCGGATCGAGTCGGTACCAGCTGGCGTTGTCCAAACCGCGAAAGCTCAGGGTCGGCCCAAGCTCACTGCCTTCGGGCGTGTGGTTGTAGACCACATCCAGCACCACTTCAAGACCGTTGCTGTGCAGGGTCGCTACCATCTGCCGGAACTCGGCCGTGACGGCTGTCGGGTCATCTGGCTGCGTCGCCAGACGCGGATCCGGGCAGCAAAAGCCAAGCGTGTTGTAGCCCCAGTAATTGGTTTGCCCGCGCTGCGTCAGGGCCGGCTCGTCCAGACAATACTGCACTGGCAGCAGCGACAGCGTCGTTACACCGAGCGACTTGAAGTGGGCCACGGCGACCGGATGCGCCAGCGCCGCATAAGTTCCCCGCAGGGCAGCCGGAATGCCGGGATGCGTCTTGCTGAAGCCCTTGACATGCACTTCGTACAGGACCATATCGCCCACCGCGTGCCGCGGCGCGTTCTGGTAGCCGGGCGCGACGCTGATGGGCACGGCAACCCGCGCCTTGAGCGCCGTTGCGGCGTTCTCCTGCGCATCACCGCGATAGCGTCCGACGATTTCGCGGGCGTTCGGGTCCAGCAGCAGGTGCCTTGCGTTGAACCGGTGGCCGTGCCGTGGATCGTCAGCGCCGTGTGCACGCAAGCCGTAAATCAGTCCGGGTCCGGCGCCGGCAAGAAAGCCGTGAAAGACACCATGGTCCGGACCCAACAGATCGTGGCGCTGCAATTCATGCTGGCCCTGAGCATCAAACAGGCACAGTTCGATGCGTTGGGCATGCAGCGAAAAGACGGCGAAATTGACACCGCCGTCGCGCACATGAGCGCCCATCGGTTCATGCCGACCTTCTGACCAAGGGGATACGGGATTCATGCCGGCACCAGAAAGATCGTCGCCAAAGGCGGCAAGGTGAGGCGGAGCGAGCACGGGCGTCCGTGGCTGCCGATCGCCTGCGTCGGCAGCGTTGCTGCGCCCTGTCCCTGATTGCTGCCGCCGTAATGGGCGGAGTCGGTATTGAGGACTTCGCGCCAACACAGGGCACCCGGCGGTACACCAAGACGGTAGTCAGTGTGCAGCATGGGTGTCAGGTTACTCACGACAAGCACCATCGCGTCGAACTCATCACGTCGGAGCCAGGCGAACACCGAGCGCTCGCGATCGTCCGGCACCAGCCACTCAAAGCCGCGCGCCTCGCAGTCCAGACGATGCAGTGCAGGCTGCGAGCGGTACAGAAAATTGAGATCGCGCACCAGTCGCGCAACGCCGGCGTGCCGCTCATCGTCGAGCAGTGCCCATGGCAGTGGCGCATCCTGGTTCCACTCAAGCGGTTGTGCGAATTCCTGCCCCATGAACAGCAGCTTCTTGCCCGGGTGTCCCCACATGAAGCCATAGTAAGCACGCAGGTTGGCAAACTGTTGCCACTCGTCGCCCGGCATTTTTGCCAGCAACGAGCCCTTGCCGTGCACTACTTCGTCGTGCGACAGGGGCAGCACAAAGTTTTCCTTAAAGGCATAGAGCAGACCAAAAGTCATCTTGTCATGATGCCAGCGGCGATGCACGGGATCTTCGCGCATGTAGCGCAAGGTGTCGTTCATCCAGCCCATGTTCCACTTGTAGTGAAAACCCAGGCCGCCCGCGCTGGTTGGTGCCGAGACACCAGGAAACGAGGTCGACTCTTCTGCCAGCGTGATGGCACCGGGAGCATCAGCGCCAATCTGTTCATTGATCCGGCGCAGCAGCGAAATTGCTTCCAGATTCTCGCGGCCACCCTGGGCGTTGGGCAGCCACTGCCCCGCCGGCCGGGAGTAGTCACGGTAGAGCATGGAGGCCACGGCGTCCACGCGCAGCCCGTCCACGCCATGGCGCTCGGTCCAGTAAAAAGCGCTGGCAGCAAGAAAGTTGCGCACTTCATTGCGCCCAAAGTTGTAGATCAGCGTGTTCCAGTCACGGTGGAAGCCTTCGCGCGGATCCGCATATTCGTACAGCGCCGTGCCGTCGAATTGGGCAAGGCCGTGCGCATCGGAAGGAAAATGCGCCGGCACCCAGTCCAGCAGCACCCCAAGACCGCGCTCATGACAGGCTCGCACGAAATCATCAAAACCCTCAGGCGCTCCATAGCGGGCACTCAAGGCAAACAGGCCCAGGGTTTGATAGCCCCAGGATGCATCAAGCGGATGTTCACTCACCGGCA
>CAIYMN010000084.1 GCA_903927295.1 uncultured beta proteobacterium
AAAACCGCTACTCCGACCAGCGCCGCTCCGACGATGTGAAGCGGGTTGAGGCTTGCTGTTTCCTCGTGCGATTCGCTGCTCTTTCGTATGCCAAGGAATGACCAGGCAACCATGCGCAGACTGCGAAGGAAGGATGTCATGTGCCACCTCCAGCCGCGACCCGAGCACCAGAATCCGCTACCGGGGCGGCGGGTGTCTTGCCGCCAACCTCGAAGAACGTGTAGGACAAGGTGATCGTCTTCACATCCGGAGACAACTTGGGATCGATCACAAATACCACCGGCCATGACTTCTTTTCGCCCGGCTCCAGGGTGTACTGCTTGAAGCAGAAGCATTCGACCTTGTTGAAGTGGGCAGCGGCCTGCGCCGGCGCATAACTCGGTATTGCCTGCGCAGCCATGCGCCGGTTTTGTACATTTTGAAAATCGTAGATCACGGTGGCCAGTTCGCCCGGATGCACTTGCAGCGAGCGCAGCCTGGACTTGAACTCCCACGGACCTCGTGAATTGGCATCGAACTCCACGGTAATGGTCCGACTGGTGTCCACCTGCGTGTTGATTGCGACGTCGGGAGCGGCGCCAGGGATGTTTCGATCCCCCATGGCGAGGATGTTGATCCCGGTCATTTCACAAAACGATTTATAGAGTGGCACCATCGCGTAGCCAAAGGCAAACATCCCGACCGCAATCACGATCAGTTTGCTCACCATGGGGACGTTTCCGCGTAACAGCTTCATGTTCTAGTGGCTATGCAGATACATTTTTGCCATGAAACCGACAAAAAACACAACGGCCACCGAGGCCAGGATCAAACCCAGTCTCAGGTTGGCTTTCCTCTGTTCTGTTGCTGTCATCGTTCAACCAACAATTTTGGTGGCAGTGCGGTCCAGCTTGGGCGGTGTTTCAAACGTGTGAAACGGTGCGGGCGATGGGATCTCCCATTCCAGACCTTCGGCACCTTCCCACGGTCTTTGCGGTGCCTTCTTGCCCTGTCCGCGCATTGTCGGCACGACGACGAAGAAGATGAAATACACCTGCGCAAAGCCAAAGAAAAATGCGCCAACCGAAGAAATGGCGTTGAAGTCCGCGAACTGCATCGGGTAATCGGCATAACGGCGCGGCATGCCGGCCAGTCCCAAAAAGTGCATCGGGAAGAAGGTGATGTTGAACGAAATCAGCGACCACCAGAAATGAATCTTGCCGCGCGACTCCTTGTACATCACGCCGGTCCACTTCGGGCTCCAGTAGTAATAGCCGGCAAACAGCGCATACAGGGATCCGGCCACCAGCACATAGTGGAAATGCGCCACCACGTAGTAGGTGTCGTGAATCTGGATATCAATCGGCGCCATCGCCAGAATCAATCCCGTAAAGCCGCCCAGAGTGAACACGAAGATGAAGCCGACAGCAAACAGCATCGGGGTCTCAAACGTCATGGATCCCCGCCACATGGTGGCGACCCAGTTAAAAATCTTGACAGCAGTCGGAACCGCAATCAGCATCGTGGAGTACATGAAGAAAAGCTGTCCGGCCACCGGCATGCCGGACGTAAACATGTGGTGCGCCCACACGATGAACGAAAGAACGGCGATGCTGGACGTCGCGTACACCATCGAGGTATAACCAAATAGCTTTTTGCGTGCAAAAGCAGGCACGATCTGACTGATGATGCCGAACGCCGGCAAGATCATGATGTAGACCTCGGGGTGTCCAAAGAACCAGAAAATGTGCTGGAACATCACGGGGTCACCACCACCCGCCGGGTTGAAGAAGCTGGTGCCGAAGTGGCGGTCTGTCAGCGTCATGGTGACGGCACCTGCGAGCACAGGCATCACGGCAATCAGCAGGTAGGCAGTGATCAGCCAGGTCCAGCAGAACATGGGCATTTTCATCAAGGTCATGCCAGGCGCACGCATGTTCAGAATGGTGACGATGATGTTGATCGAGCCCATGATGCTGGAGGCGCCCAGGATGTGAATCGCAAAGATACTGCTATCCATGCTGGG
>CAIYMN010000085.1 GCA_903927295.1 uncultured beta proteobacterium
CTCCCATCGGATTGACCTTTTCTTCGCGATAAATTCGCATCATCTCCTGCTGCATCTGCTGCGGGTTGTCCTTCATGCGCTCGCGCATTTCGGTCACTTTGGGGTTGATGGCCTTCATCTTCGCCATGCTGGCGTAGGCTTTGGCGTTGAGCCAGTAAAACGCCGCCTTCAGCAGCAGGACCAGCGCCATGATCGACCAACCCCAGTTGCCGATAAGACTTTCGATCTTGTCAAGCAACCAGTAAAGCGGTTTGGCCAGAATCGTGAGCCAGCCGTAATCCTTCACCAGTTCAAGCCCCGGCGCCAGCGATTCCAGCATCTTTTCTTCTTGCGGGCCAGCAAAAAACTTGGCTTCCAGGGCTTTGCTGGCACCCGGCGCAATATCATTCAAGGCCGTGATCATGCCCACGGCATACAGATTGGTATCGACCTTGCGCATGAACAAATCACGCTTGATACCATCGCCGAGCAACCACGCGCTGGCGAAATAGTGCTGCACCATCGCGACATAGCCATTTTCCGCCGTCTTTTCGATGTCAACCTTGTTCTTTTCGATATCAGCAAACTCAACCTTCTGATACTTCTTGGCTTCGGTATAGACCGCCGGTCCAGTGAACGTGGAGTAGAAAGAGGACTCGCCGACAGGCTTGTTGCCGTCGCGGACCAACTGCAGATAAAGTTGCGGCGACACAGGGACGACACCGAGATTGGTCACCTCGTGCTTGACCGCAATCGAGTACGAACCACGACTCAGCGTGAAAGTCTTTATTAACTTCACTCCACCCACTTCCGGCGACTCAAAACGAACCACGAGTTCTTTGTCGTCCCCCCGGAGATTGCGTTCGCCAGCCACGGCATTCATGATTGTTTTGTGAGTTGGAAAAGCGCCCCCAGCAGATCCAGCGATCAGTCCCGATTGCGCAACATAAGTGCGCTCCTTGTTTTCATCAAGCAAGACTGTTTTCCTGGTCTTGTCGGACATGTCAGCGTGTTTGAGGAACTCCGTCTGCACCAGCGATCCGCCTTCGGTGTCAAAGGTCAGCTTCAGTACGTCGCTCGTCACAACCAAGCGCTCGCGCGGTATCGACGCGTTCGCCACCGGCGTTGCTCCGGCTGTGACTCCGGGCACCAGCACAGCGGGCGGCACTAAGCCATTGGTGGACGCTGACGTCGGGACGCTTGACGCCGGCACTGCTGGAGCAAGCGTTGTCGCAGACTTGTTAGCACCGGGGAAGAAGGTTGCCTTGTGACCGGTGTAAACCTGCCATTGGTCCCACAGCAAGACCATGGAAAAACCAAAAATCACCCACAAAATGGTGCGGCGAATATCGTTCATGAAGATTTCTTTTGAGTGGGGGAGAGAAGGAACTGGGTAAAGAGCCGGGGTTTCTCGGTTGGAACCGGGTCAGACCCGCCCACACACCAAGGATGGCAACGACCAAGTCGCGCCAAAGTCAGATAAGCGCCCGCCGTCGCACCGTGCAACTGCAAGACCTGCAGGGAGTACAGCGAACAAGTCGGCTCAAATCGACAGGATGATCCCAGCCAAGGGCTAAACAACAGGCGGTAGGTCTTGACCAAACCAAGCAACATGTCCCTGATCATCGTGAGGCTCCTTGAACTCTGCTGCTGGTTCGCTCAGCAGAATTTGTGAACAGTTGCTGCAGTTCGCAGCGCACAGTAGTCTTGAGCATATCGGAAGTCGCGCTTGGAAATTGTGCTTTGTCGAAACTTGCGCGCAGCCGCACTACATGGGAGCCAGCGCGAAGCATCGACTCGAATTCCGCACCAACGCTGTAGATTTGCCGCTTTATCGCATTCCGCGTAACTGCGCGTTTGGCCCAGCGCTTCGGTACCATCGCCCCCATGGCCACATCAGATAACCCTGTTTGCGCTGGGTAGCTCTGCGTGGCAATAGCAGCAACGTCAGACTCTGCGCCAGCCTGAGTCAAACCGACTCGGTGCAAGGCAAAATGCGCCGTACGAGCCACGGTGACGCCCGTCATTGCAGCCTGAAACTGGCTTCTCGTCTTCAGTCGCTGCACGTTGCAAGTGGCGCCACAACAGCTGTTCAGCTACGCGCTACGCCGATCGTGAAAATCAGACTGCCAGACGTTTGCGGCCCTTGGCACGACGGGCGTTGATTACAGCCCGGCCCCCTCGGGTCTTCATGCGCACCAGAAAACCGTGAGTACGGGCGCGGCGAATTTTGGAAGGTTGGTACGTGCGTTTCATAGTGAAAATCCTAAAGTGATCAAGGACAGCCCGCCACCAATCTTGCAGCAAGTCACCGTCTTGTCGAGCCTAACGAAGGCAGGGTAACCCTAGATTATCGCAAACTTTCCCAATTCCGGCAATACCTTACATTGCATACAGCGTGTACCGCTGGAACTTTGCATGGTTTTGACGAGCTTGTGGATAAAACTTTAATAATCTACAATTCCTGTCGCCACAATTGAGAACTATCCACAGAGGTTGTACACGCAATGACAGAGGGACAATACGCCGGCGAGTCCGGCTTGCGGGGGCGTGGCGCCGGCCAAGACCTCTGGCAGAGTTGCGTCGATCTGCTGGCACAGGAACTCCCTGAACAGCAGTTCAACACCTGGATAAAACCTCTCTCGGCCGAGGTAGCGATCGACCTGGCCAAAGTCACCATCTTTGTTGCCAACCGGTTCAAACTGGATTGGATCAGGGCACAGTACAGCAGTCGGATTGCCAGTCTACTGGGCAAGCTTTCTGGTCAACCAGTTCAACTGGAGTTAGCGCTTGCTCTTCGTGAAAGTGTTGTAAACAAGCATTCTATTCAGCGCTTGGTCGAACCTATTGCGATGGAAGAGTCGAACGAGATTGAGGAAGGCCGAAACCCTGGCGGTCTCAAGAACAGGCTCAATACATCGCTAACCTTCGACACGCTGGTCGAAGGAGCAGCAAACCGAATGGCTCGCGCGGCGGCGATGCACGTGGCTGGAATGCCGGGTCATTTGTACAACCCTCTGTTTATCTACGGTGGCGTCGGGTTGGGTAAAACCCACTTGATGCATGCCGTGGGCAACCGCCTCTTGGGCGACAGGCCCACAGCCAAGGTTCTCTACATCCATGCAGAGCAGTTTGTCTCAGATGTGGTCAAGGCTTATCAGCGCAAGACTTTTGACGAATTCAAGGAACGCTACCATTCGCTTGATCTGCTGCTGATTGATGACGTTCAGTTCCTCGCGAACAAGGAGCGCACCCAGGAAGAATTTTTCAACGCATTCGAGGCGCTGCTTGCCAAGAAGTCGCACATTGTCATGACCAGCGACACCTATCCCAAGGGTCTCGCGGACATTCATGAGCGGCTGGTGTCGCGATTTGACTCCGGACTGACTGTTGCCATAGAGCCGCCGGAGTTGGAGATGCGGGTGGCGATCCTGATCAACAAGGCGCGAGTTGAAGGCATTGAGATGCCGGAAGAGGTGGCTTTTTTTGTAGCAAAGAACGTTCGCTCCAACGTGCGCGAACTCGAAGGGGCCTTGCGCAAGATTTTGGCCTATTCCCGATTCAACCAAAAGGAGATTTCGATCCTTCTGGCGCGTGAGGCGTTGCGTGATCTGTTGTCCATTCAAAATCGACAGATTTCTGTGGAAAACATCCAGAAGACCGTAGCCGACTACTACAAGATCAAGATAGCCGACATGTATTCCAAGAAGCGGCCTGCAAGCATTGCACGACCACGACAAATTGCAATGTACTTGGCTAAAGAGTTGACACAAAAGAGTCTGCCTGAAATTGGGGAACTATTTGGCGGACGCGATCACACGACCGTTTTGCATGCAGTACGCAAGATCGGCGGCGAGCGCCAACAGATGACTGAACTGAACCAGCAACTTCATGTACTGGAACAAACACTTAAGGGATAAGTGAAAGAATAAAAATGGGAAAATAGCAGTATTTGGCAAATACACCCTATTCATACCACGCCAATTGAATTACCGGCATCCAATACAGAGGTTGACATGATCGTTCTGAAAGCCACTCAAGACAAAGTCCTGGCAGTTTTGCAATCCGTCGCAGGCATTGTGGAGCGCAGGCATACTTTGCCGATTCTTGCCAATGTGCTGATTCGAAAAACCGGCCCCTCTCTGCAACTTACCACCAGCGATCTTGAGATTCAAATCCGCACCAGCGCTGAAATTGCTGGCGACCCTGGAGACTTCGCTACGACCGTTGGCGCTCGAAAGCTGATCGATATTCTTCGCACGATGCCCGCTGATCAGACGGTGTCGCTGGAATCGAACGCCGCCAAACTCATTCTGCGCGGCGGCAAGAGCAAGTTCACGCTGCAGACTATGGCGGCGGAAGACTTTCCATTGGTTCAGGAAGCGTCCAGCTTTGGGCCGGTCTTCAGTGTGCCTCAAAAAACACTGAAGGATCTGCTCGGTCAGGTGTCTTTCGCAATGGCAGTACACGACATTCGCTACTACCTCAACGGTATTCTGTTCGTAGCAGAAGGCAAGCAACTGAGCTTGGTGGCGACAGATGGGCACCGCTTGGCCTATGCCTCGGCCACACTGGATGTGGATGTCCCCAAGCAGGAAGTGATATTGCCACGCAAGACGGTGATTGAACTGCAGCGTCTGCTCTCTAATGCGCAGGGCGCCATTGAAATGCAGTTTGCCAACAATCAAGCCAAATTCAGCTTCGACGGTATGGAGTTTGTAACCAAACTGGTCGAGGGCAAGTTCCCCGACTACAACCGCGTTATTCCAAAGAACCACAAGAACAGCATCACACTGGGCCGCCTGCCTTTACTGGCAACCTTGCAACGAACGGCCATTCTGACTAGCGAGAAGTTCAAAGGCGTGCGTCTGAATATTGACCCCGGAAGTTTGCGAGTTGCGTCCAATAATGCAGAACAGGAAGAGGCGGTGGACGAACTAGACATTGATTACCACGGTGACAGCATTGAAATTGGTTTCAACGTGACCTACCTGATTGACGCGCTGGCCAACATGACGCAGGAGATGGTCAAGTTGGAACTCTCTGACAGCAACAGTTCGGCTCTTTTCACCATTCCGGACAACAACACCTTCAAATACGTTGTCATGCCAATGAGAATTTGAAGATCGTTGCAACCTCCGTGGGATAAACGCTTGCCGTTCAGAGCGAGCGTTGCCCTCAACCGACTAAAGATCAGTGATGACCGAACAAAACAAGCCAGCGCAAAGCCACGAGAGCAACCAAAGTACAGTTCATACAGGCGAGGGAAGCACCGACAGTTCCAACTTTCAACCTGCCATTGATGCCAACCAGGTTGGAGCGTCGGAGGCGTATGGCGAAGACTCAATCCAGATCCTGGAGGGCCTGGAGGCAGTACGCAAACGCCCTGGCATGTACATTGGCGACACGTCGGACGGCACTGGCCTGCATCACCTTGTATTTGAGGTTGTTGACAATTCCATCGATGAGTCTCTGGCTGGCCACTGTGACGACATACTGGTGACCATCCACTCGGACAACTCCGTCAGCGTGGTCGACAACGGGCGCGGCATTCCGACCGGCGTCAAGATGGATGACAAGCACGAGCCCAAACGCTCCGCCGCCGAAATTTCCCTGACCGAATTGCATGCAGGGGGCAAGTTCAACCAAAACAGCTACAAGGTTTCTGGTGGTCTGCACGGTGTTGGCGTGAGTTGCGTCAATGCCCTGTCAAAGATGCTGCGCCTGACGATTCGACGCGATGGCAAGGTGCACGTCATGGAGTTCAGCAAGGGCTTTGTGCAACACCGCATCACCGAGACCATCAACGGCATTGAGGTCTCGCCCATGAAAGTTATCGGCGAGACGGAAAAACGTGGAACGGAAGTGCACTTCCTGCCCGACACCGATATCTTCCAGCAGAACAATGATTTCCATTACGAAATCCTGAGCAAACGACTGCGTGAACTGAGTTTCCTGAACAATGGCGTGCGCATCCGATTGAAAGACGAGCGTACAGGGAAGGAAGACGACTTTTCCGGCGCAGGCGGCGTACGCGGCTTTGTCAACTTCATCAACAAGGGGAAATCGATCCTCAATCCGAATATCTTCCACGCCATGGGTGACCGCCAAAGCGACCAGAACACCAACATTGGTGTCGAGGTGGCGATGCAATGGAATAGTGGCTACAACGAGCAGGTCCTGTGCTTCACAAACAACATCCCGCAACGCGATGGTGGAACACACCTGACGGGCTTGCGAGCCGCCATGACTCGCGTTATCAACAAATACATTGAGGACAACGAACTGGCAAAGAAAGCCAAGGTTGAAGTTACCGGCGACGACATGCGCGAAGGCTTGACTTGTGTTCTTTCGGTGAAAGTTCCGGAACCCAAATTTAGCAGCCAGACCAAGGACAAGCTGGTGAGCTCGGAAGTGCGCGGCCCGGTCGAAGACATCGTCAGCAAGTTGCTCTACGATTACTTGCAGGAGCGGCCCGCCGATGCCAAGATAATCGTTGGCAAGATCATTGAGGCGGCCCGCGCTCGCGAAGCAGCCCGCAAAGCACGTGACATGACGCGACGCAAGGGCGTGCTGGATGGCATGGGCTTGCCCGGCAAGCTTGCCGACTGTCAGGAAAAGGACCCCGCGCTGTGCGAAATTTACATCGTCGAGGGCGACTCGGCGGGCGGCTCCGCCAAGCAGGGGCGGGATCGCAAATTCCAGGCCATTCTGCCTCTGCGCGGCAAGATCCTGAACGTGGAGAAGGCGCGTTATGAGAAGCTGTTGACCAGCAATGAAATCCTGACGCTTATTACCGCTCTGGGCACCGGCATCGGCAAGGCCGGCGGCAGTACCGGTAATGACGATTTCACCATCGCCAAGCTTCGTTACCATCGCATTATCATCATGACCGATGCTGACGTTGACGGTGCCCACATCCGTACGCTGTTGCTGACTTTCTTTTATCGTCAGATGCCTGAGTTGGTCGAGCGCGGTCACATCTATATCGCTCAGCCACCGCTGTACAAGGTCAAGGTCGGCAAGGAAGAGTTGTACCTGAAAGACGGCAGCGCACTCGACAGTTTCCTGCTGCGCATCGCGTTGGTCAACGCCTCAGTGCACACCGGCGGCAGCGCTGGCACGCTGCTCACCGGCGACACTCTGGCCGAACTGGCGCGCAAGCACCAGGTTGCGCAAGGCGTGATTGCACGATTGCGCAATTTCATGGATGCCGAAGCATTGCGCTCCGTAGCTGACGGTGTCGCGCTGAACCTCGACACGGTGGCAGACGCCGAGCTCTCGGCCGCGGCACTGCAAGCCAAACTCCCGGACGCCGAGGTAAGCGGTGAGTTCGACGTGCGCACCGACAAGCCCATTCTGCGCATCAGCCGCCGCCACCATGGCAACATCAAGAGCAGCGTCTTAACACAAGACTTTGTTCATGGTTCTGACTATGCCGCATTGGCTGAATCCGCCAACACCTTCAAGGGGCTGCTGAGCGAAGGCGCCAAGGTCATGCGCGGCGAGGGTGAGCGCCAGAAGGAAGAAAAAGTAAGCGATTTCCGCGAAGCCATGGCCTGGTTGATCGCGCAGGCGGAACACGCCACCGCACGCCAGCGCTACAAGGGCCTGGGTGAAATGAATCCGGCACAGTTGTGGGAGACCACCATGGACCCGACCGTGCGCCGTCTGCTCAGAGTCCAGATTGACGACACCATCGAGGCTGACCGTGTTTTCACGATGTTGATGGGCGACGAAGTAGAGCCGCGCCGCGACTTCATTGAAACCAATGCGTTGCGAGCCGGCAATATTGACGTCTAGCTATTGATGTAACTCGTCAACTGCGAGATGGTCTGTTCTTGACCAGAGATGATGTCGTTCATGATGTCGCGTATCGAGATCATCCCCAGAACCACTGATCCATCCAGTACCGGCAGATGCCGGATGTTCTTCTGACTCATCAGAGCCATGCAGGCCAGCGTGCCAGTGGCGGGCGTCACCGTGACGACCTCGCGAGTCATGATCTCTGCAACCTTGGTTTCCCTGGAGTTTTTTCCCTGCAGAGCAACCTTGCGCGTGTAATCGCGCTCCGATACCACGCCGACCAGTTTGCCCTGATCCATGACCACCATGGCGCCGACCCCGTGTTCAGCCAGCAACTTCAATGCTTCAAAGACGGTCACCGACGGCTTGACCTGAAAAACCGTTGAATTACGCCCCTTTATTAGGTCTTGAACGGGTTTCATGTTGGCTCCAGTTTGTGGGTTGATATCAAACGTCCAGTGTAAACAAAATGTACTGCATTGCAATAGGCGTCCGCCCGAGCGTCGCTTGCCGGTCCGGACTATAGTCGGGCAATCATGATTTTGTTTGAGGACTCCAATGACCTATCTTATTCTCGGACTGCTTGTTTTCCTTGGCGTGCATTCCGTTCGCATTGTGGCCGATGACTGGCGCACACGAACCATTGGGAAAAGCGGCGAGTTGCCGTGGAAGGCGGTTTATTCAGTAGTATCGGTGCTCGGTTTGGGTTTGCTGGTGTGGGGCTTTGGTCTGGCGCGGCAGCAGCCTGTTCAGCTGTGGAGCCCTCCAACAGGCATGCGTCACCTGGCTGCGCTGCTGACTCTGGTTTCATTTGTCCTGCTCGCTGCTGCCTACGTTCCGCGCAATAGTATCAAGGCACGTCTTCACCATCCAACGGTGCTGGCAGTCAAGGTGTGGGCAATGGCGCACTTGGTCGCCAATGGCAATCTGGCACACGTGTTGATGTTCGGCCTGTTTTTGCTGTGGTCCATTTTCGACTTCGCGGCGGCCCGCCGGCGTGACCGTTCTGGTGTCATCCAGTACCCGCAGGGCAGCGTCGGCGCCACCGTCATCACAATGATTGTCGGGTTCGGCGCATGGCTCGCCTTTGCACTGTGGCTGCATGGCCTGCTGATCGGGGTTCGGCCGTTCGGTTGATGAGTTGCCATTTCGGTTCTGGCAATTACCGCAATTCAGGTACTCGCGTGCGCACGAAACGATCTTCTTGCGTTTATTTGATACCCAGCGCCCATTGAATGAGGTATTTCGCCACGAAGCCCGTCATTCCGAAAGCCAGTCCCAGAAAAATCACAAAAGTTCCGAATTTTCCGGCTTTCGATGACCATGCCAAGTGGCCGATGATGAACAACATGTAGAGCATAAAGCCGCCTACGCCGAAGGTCAGACCGAATGCGGCAATCTGCTCCTCCGAATAACCAAACATCAGGGCGACTCCCGCTCCGCCAAGGTTGAGACATCAACCAAATCGCGATACGCATGCCAACTGGCGTGTCCCAGTACAGGAATAACCACTATGAGCCCCAACAGGAGCGAAGCCATGCCAAGAGCGGTCAAGCCCATGATCAGAAATGCCCAGAACGCCATTGCTACCGGATTGGACAGAACCACCTGCCAACTTGTAAGGACCGCTCGCATCAAAGTGACCCGGCGGTCAAGCAACAAGGGAATGGCAATCACTGTAGACGCAAAAATTGGCGCCGCCAGGACACCACCCAGGACCAGCCAAAGTTCAAACAGCACCCCGTCTTTAGCCAAGACCACATGTTGGACAAAATCTCCTGGGTTCTGAACCGGCAACGGAGCCAACAGTGTGATAAGGGCTGCCGATGTGAGAACCCAACCGGTTGTAGCCAGGGCCAGCAGAGCGCCGAATTGGAAGAGGCACCAGTAGTCGTTACCCCATTTGTTGAAGTGGCTGTCTTGCCAGTTCAGCCAGGTTTTCAGGACCACGCTAAGGTCGGGTCTTTCTCCGCGCTCCCGTGCCCGACTCAATGCGTACAGACTGGTCGCCAGCACCGGTGCCACCAACAGAAAACCGGAGAGCGCTCCTGCCAGCCACCAGAATTGCTGGTACGCCACCATCACGACGGCTGCACCTATAAAAAAGAGTGCCAAACCGTGTACAACGCTGATCCACCCGCAAAATGCCATATCCTGCCACCCGAGCATGAGCCAGCGCAAGGGCCGAGTCAGGGAGACACTACGGATGCTTGGATATTCGCCTATGGAGCTTGTGCCAGCGTTTGGGAGTGACGGTGTAGGCATGAGTGTTGCAAGTGTAGGCTTTGGGCGCGAGGAACGGATAATGCACTTTTCTAATTCCATAGGATATTGCCATGCCCCGCGCCATTCTTGACGAGTCAAACATCCACCCGGCCGTCCGCGACAAGATTGCCAACCACGAACAGGCCATTGTCCGTGAAGTGCAAGCCGCTGTCGCACAACACCCGGTGGTGGTGGTCGGAATGGGTATGAACCCCTTTCCGAAGAAGGCTCGCAAAGCGCTTGACGCCGCCGGCGTAACGCACAAGTATCTGGAATACGGCAACTACTTTAATACGTGGCGCCAGCGCAATGCACTAAAGCTGTGGACCGGTTGGCCCACCTTGCCGATGGTGTTTGTGAAGGGAACGCTCGTCGGTGGCGCCGACGATCTGGTCGGCCTTATCGACAGCGGCGCGCTGAAGAAAATGCTGACCTGACCACGAGCTGCTCTGTCCGCCCGGCTCGTTACAGGAGTCAGGGTTTTGGTTGGACCGGGCCTTTGCCATCGCGCGGAGCGCCCATACGGCCAGCTGGGCCGAAATGACGCGCGGTGGCCGAATCAAACACCTTTTGCTGCTCAGGCGTCAACGCCGCATAAAGCAACTTGGTCGCTTCACCTCGTTTGTCCATGGTGGCCGTCATGTCGGCCGCGTGCTGCGCATGCAGAGCCTTCATCCGGTCGATTCGCTCTGGTGTTGGAAGTTTTGCCAGTTCGGCGAAATCCGGTCGCTTGGCCTTCAAGTCGGCAGGTGGCTTCATGGCTGCCGTGAAAGTGGTCCAGGCACCTTCTTGCGCCGGGGTCAATTTGAGGGCCGCCTTCAGTGCAGCTTGGCGCCGTTCCGCGCGGGCCTGCATCCGTGCCGGATTCACCGGCCCCATACCCGGATGAGCCATCCCTTCATGCATCGGGCCACCAGAACCCATCATTCCAGCAGGCCCCGCACCGGGCGTTTGTGAGTAGGCGCCAAGTCCGACGGTAGCCAATATACCGGCAAGCAACAAGGGCTTGAAAACTGATTTCATTTGAGCTTCCTTTTAGGTATGTCTGACGCTTCAAACGTGGCATCAGCCGGCTAGCAGTTTGCTCCGCACTTGTATCTGCTGCGTGATGCTTGATCGAAGCTTTGTAAAGTTCAGCTCTTGGTTTTCGTAGAGCAGGTATTCCAGCCAAAGATGGCGTAGGGCGGGCACCAGCCGATGGCTCCCGTGGCCAACGGCACAACCCCCAACCAGCCCCAGGCGCCAACGACACCGGTGACGGTCAGTCCAATCAGCACCAGGCCGACCACAATACGCAAAATACGGTCCATTCCACCAACATTCAATTCCATTGCGCACTCCTCAAAAAGTTGTCGAGGTTTGAATTGGATACGCCATCAGGCGCCGAGTCTGTGACAGAAGTCACTTAACGCCGTGGCATCGGTGATAAATATTTGTTCTCGCCCCAAACTTACCCAGCCCTCCCGCTCAAAACGGCGTAGCAGGCGTGTAATGATCTCCCGCACGGTCCCGAGTTCATCGGCCAGCGCCTGGTGTGTAACCGGCAGGTGCTGTCCTCGCCCCAAGAGCGCGGCCGCCAAACGACGGTCAAGTTTTTGAAAGGCTACTGCATCGATGAGGCTGGTGAGGTCCGCCATGCGCGCCGCAAACAAGCCAAGCACCTCGTCGCGAAAGGCGGGTGTTTCCAGCCAGCGCAGAAAGATGTCGGGAGGAATCAGTATCAGGGAGCTGGCTTTCGTGGTCACACCACGGGCGGACAGCGGTTGTTTTCTAAACAGGCAGGCCGATGAAACCAGACACAACTCCCCTGGTGCAACACGGTACAACTCCAAAGAGCGCCCATCCATCGAACTGCGCGAAACCTTGATCTCACCCTGAAGCACAAGCGGAAAGCCCTGACACGGCGCATTTTCGCTAAACAGTACGGCTCCGCCCGGCGCCTGCATCTGGGCCAGCGCCGGATTCAACTCGGCGAGCGACGGCCGCACCTGTTTCAACGTCGGGTAAAGGGCGAAAGGAAGTTGCACCAAGTCCATCATGCCGGCCGGCAGCAGCTACCTGCCAAGTCTTCCAATATCGGGCAATCCGGTCGTTCATCCCCCGAGCAGTGTTCGAGCAGGACGACCAGTGTGTGTTGCATGGCCTGCATGGCCTCAATCCGCTGCGTCAAGTCATCCACATGGCGCTGAGCGATGCGCTTGACGCTGGCACTCGCGCGCTTACGATCATTCCAAAGGCCAACCAGTTCCGCAATTTCCGCCATGGAAAACCCAAGTTGCCGAGCTCGCTTGATGAACTGCAACGAGCGCACGTCAGACTGGGCGTACTGGCGATAGCCACTGTCGGTGCGCGCCACCGGTGGCAACAATCCGAGAGACTCGTAGTGGCGAACCATTTTCGCCGACACGCCCGACAAAAGCGCCGCACCGCCAATGGTGACCGGCCAGGACCTGTCGTCAAGCGCCCCTGTTGGCGTCGCAATTTTGTCGCAACCGCTCATACAACAACTGCGTAGCCTTCTTCGGCAATCGCTTTGGCCAGTCTGTCGCGAGCGAGTTCTGACTGCACTTCCACCGTGTTGGCGGCGCGGTCGATGGTGACTTCGGCCTTCGGGTCGGTTTGTTTCACTGCGCGCGTGACTGCTTTCTCGCAATGACCACAAGTCATGCCGCTGACAGTAAATATCTGTTTCATGGGTGATCTCCATTGGGTGTTGAGGAGCGTATGTTGAACCTTACTATGATGGGAAGGTCAAGTTAAAATTTCGGCCTTGACCTTCCCATGATAGGAGGGTTTAGGCTTAGCCTCATGAACAACCCCACTTCTGCCCCGATTGAGCCGGCTTCGGTCGATCTTGGAATTGACGGTATGACCTGCGCCTCGTGCGTTGCGCGTGTGGAAAGAGCCTTGAGGAGGGTTCCTGGCGTTCAGGAAGCCACCGTCAACCTGGCTACCGAATCAGCGCGCATTGTGATCGCTCCCGGCGAAGATATGCCAACCCGGCTACGTCGAGCTGTGCGTGACGCCGGCTACGAGCCGCGAGCCGTCAATACTTCGCTATTGGCAGAGCCGAACACACCATGGGCGGGTTTTGCACCGGTCGCAATGGGCCTGGCTTTGTCTTTGCCATTGATGTTGCCCATGGTCGCGGAACTATTTGGGTGGCATTGGATGCTGCCTGCTTGGCTTCAATTTGCACTGGCCACTCCGGTTCAGTTTATTTTGGGTCGTCATTTTTACCGGGCCGGTTGGCACTCAGTCAGGGCTCTTTCCGGGAATATGGACTTGCTGGTCTCTATTGGAACGACCGCTGGCTGGGCGCTGTCTGTTTGGTTGTGGATGACAGCCGCTCGCGGTGCCGTAGTTCATCTGTACTTTGAGGGTTCGGCTTGGGTCATCACTCTGGTGATGTTGGGTAAATGGCTTGAGTTGCGCGCGAAACGACAAACCACCTCCGCCATTCGGGCCCTGTATGCGCTGCGCCCGATCGAGGCTCATCTTATCGGACCCGACGGCGAAATTGATGTTCCCGTGGCCGATCTGCTGCTAGGCGATCGATTGGTGATCAGGCCTGGTGAGAGGATTCCGGTTGATGGAGTGTTGGTAGAAGGGTACACGCAAGTCGATGAGTCGATGCTGACGGGCGAGCCGCTGCCGGTGGACAAATATCCTTCAGCAGAACCGGCCTCCGCTGCGCATGCAATGCTCACTGGTGGTTCCATCAACGGTGATGGCCGTGTGGTGATGCTGGTGCGAGCGGTCGGTAGTGAGACCGTGCTCGCTCGCATTATTCGCCTGGTGGAAGACGCGCAGGCAGCCAAGGCGCCGATTCAGCGTTTGGTGGATAAGGTCAGCGCAATATTTGTTCCGATTGTTTTATTGATTGGTTTGTTGACGCTCTTTGGTTGGTGGTTGTCCGGTCACTCTTTTGAACAAGCCCTGTTAAATACCGTTGCGGTACTGGTCATTGCCTGCCCCTGCGCCTTAGGGTTAGCAACTCCCGTAGCCATCATGGCAGGCACGGGCGTTGCTGCACAGCATGGCATTCTGATCAAGAATGCTCAGGCGCTGGAACTGGCTCACAAGGTAGACATCATTGCGTTTGACAAGACCGGTACCTTAACATTGGGCCATCCACGGCTGACCTCAATATTGCCTGCACAGGGCATCACTGAAAGCGCAATTCTGAAGATTGCAGCCGGTCTGCAAAGTGGCAGTGAACACCCTCTTTCACGCGCTGTTGTGAGACTTGCGCAGGAGCGTGGTCTGACTTACCAAAATCCCAACAATGTGCGCGCTGTACCAGGTCGCGGCAGTGAAGGTGAACTTGGATCTCGTCATTTTCTGATCGGAAGTCTGCGTTGGATGAATGAGTTAGGGCTTGATACCAGCGCAATGGAAGGCAAAGCAGTCCATCTTCAGGCGCAAGGCGCCACGGTATCGGTATTAGCAGAACGAGCCTCACAGGGGTTGTTCCTGTGCGCCCTGCTCACATTCTTTGATGAACCAAAACCTGGTGCGACGGAGGCTTTAGCCGCGTTGCGGGCTCAGGGCATCAAGACTGTGATGATCTCCGGCGATAACCGGGGTTCTGCCGAAACCATGGCACGCCGACTTGGACTGCGGCCCGAAGATGGTGAAGTTATGTCTGAAGTATTACCTGGCGAAAAAGCGAAAAGAGTGGCTGCGTTGAAGATCGGTGGTCACGTGGTAGCAATGGTTGGTGACGGCGTCAATGATGCACCTGCGCTCGCTCTCGCCGATGTTGGTATGGCGATGGGAAACGGTACTGACGTTGCGATGCATGCCGCTGACATCACTCTCATGCGTGGAGATCCTTTGTTGGTAGCAGCAGCGCTCGACATCTCAAATCGAACCGTCGCCAAGATCAGGCAAAACCTTTTTTGGGCGTTTGCCTACAACATTGCCGGAATTCCGCTAGCGGCCTTTGGATTCTTGAATCCCGTGATTGCTGGCGCAGCAATGGCAATGAGTTCCATTAGCGTGATGAGCAATGCCTTACTTCTGAAACGCTGGATTCCAAACAAGGCTGTTTCTTTGAAGTAGGTATTTAAAGATAGTAGTAGTAGATAGAGGCTTTTGCCTTCTGTGGAAAATAAGAAAATATTTATAAAATTCAATTAGTTAGATAACATCAACAGGTGTGGGTGACACTGCTTTCAGGTTGCTACGCTAATCTGAATAACTTCAAGAGTTAAGGATTTGTGTGGATAAGTGGTAACTTATGCGGGATCTATTCACAGCCTTATTCGCACCCTCTCATTTGATCAAACCCTCTGCCTTCATCGCTTCAATCACTTTGGGTCTGGCACTGACTCGGCTACGAAAAGCAAGCAGGTTTGGATAGGCAGATAGGTCAAGACCAACATATTGAGGCCAATTTGTCACCGTAAAAAGGTATCCGTCAGCCACTGTAAAGATGTCGCCCATTAGGTAGTGCGTGTTGGCAAGCTCACCTTCCAGCCACTGCAAACGAGAGGCCAGACGTGTCTTGGCCATGTCTCTGGCCTCTTCAGGCATGCCGGGGGTGAACAAGGGTGAGAAACCCTTGTGCAGTTCTGTCCCGATGAAGGTAAGCCACTCCTGAAGTTTGTAGCGAGCAAAGGTTCCATTACTTGGTGCCAAATTTTTGGACGGGACTTGATCGGCGATGTATTGAACGATCGCTGGACCTTCACGTAACTGATTGCCATCATCGAGCACGAGAAGGGGTACATAGCCCAGAGGATTGATTGCGTAGTAGTCAGTCCCATCGGCTAATTTGTGGGTCTTTGTGGGGGCTGCAATAGCCACAAAGTCCAACCCAGACTCCTTGAGAGCAATGTGTACTGACAGTGAGCAAGCACCTGGCGAATAATAGAGTTTCATGAACTGTCCTTGATATGAATAAGGTTGGCGTGAATGGTTGCTGCAAGGGCCCATTTACGCAGATTGAGTGCGAATCATATCGACAGCCTTCTCGGCAATCATGATCGTAGGGGCATTGGTGTTGCCCGTGACCAGTTGAGGCATGATGGATGCATCCACCACGCGCAGCCCTTGCATACCGTGGACCCTTAGGCTGGAGTCAACTACGGCCGTGGAATCGCTGGAAGGGCCCATTTTGCAGGTGCTGCAGGGGTGATATTCGGTATCTGCATGATCTCGCAGAAACTGCTCGATTTGGGTCGGATTGTTGCGCTCAAGTGGATAAAGCATATTTCCGCGATAAGGAGCAAAAGCCTGCTCTTGCATGATGTCATATCCGATTTGTGTTCCTTTGATCAGGCTGGCCATGTCACGGGGATCAGACAGGAACTGCGGATCTATCAATGGCGCGTCTTTCGCGTTCGCACTTTGCAGTTTGACGCTGCCACGGCTCTTGGGGCGCATCAGCGTAACGTGTAGCGTATAGCCATGGCCCAAGTGGTTCTTTCGGGTGTGATCGTCAACAATGCCGGTGCACAACGCCAACTGGATGTCGGGGGCATTCTCGGTCTTGTCGGCAAACATGAAGGCCTGTGATTCGGCGACGTTGCTGGTAATGATCCCGCTGCGCTTCTTGCGCCACTCAAAAATGCTGCGCACAATTTGAATCAACCCGGACAGCGAAAGTCCAAATGTGGATTCTTTGCGTTGCGTGCGGTAGATCAGAACGGCCGTAACGTGGTCGTGCAGGTTTTGACCAACGCCTGGTAAGTCGTGAACAACAGGGATGCCATGCTCCTGCAGGTGCGTCGCAGGACCAATGCCCGAGAGCATAAGCAACTGCGGCGACCCATAGGCGCCACCAGACAAGATGACTTCGCGCCGAGCCCTAACTCGAGCGGATTGCCCATCGTGCAGGAATTCAGCACCGACGGCACGTTTTCCGTCCAGCAAAATGCGTTGTGTATGCGCCTGCGTGATGACGGTAAGGTTGGGGCGCCCCAGATGGGGGGTGATATAGGCCTTGGCGGCGCTGCAGCGCTCGCCATTCTTTTGCGTCACCTGCGCTGGCGCGCAGCCAAACTGGGTCGCGCCGTTGTAGTCCTTGGTCTTGGGCAATCCCTGTTTGTCGCAGGCTTCAAGAAAAGCTTGATTGATTGGGCTTGGACTGCGCAAATAGCTTACGTTAAGCGGGCCACCAATGCCATGATAGTCGTCGGCACCAAAACATTCGCTGTTCTCGGCCCGCTTAAAGAGAGGAAGCACATCTTCATATGACCACCCGGGATTTCCCATTGTGGCCCAATTGTCGTAGTCCAGCCGATTGCCACGCGTATAGACCATGGCGTTAACCGAACTGCTGCCACCCATAACTTTGCCGCGTGGCTGAAAACCACAACGGCCATTCAAACCCGGTTGGGGGGTGGTGTTGAAATTCCAATTGTGAATGCCCAGCGCGGCGGTTGCCGCGAAGCCGAGCGGGGCCTGAATGAAGGCCGACGCGTCGGAACCACCGGCTTCAAGAAGGCAAACCGAAACATCAGGGTCCTCGGACAGACGGCTGGCCACGACACATCCGCCAGCGCCGCCGCCGACAACAACGTAATCAAATTCGCGATCTTGCATAGAGAGCCTTTTAAAAAGAGAGGATGATTTGGTAAGAAAACCAAGTTGACTGGCCGCGAACTTCCCCTATAGCGGCCAAATCAGCAATTTCGGAAAATCGGCGCGAGGAACGCGATAACTGTGGACTGGGTGTGTGAAGTTGGCGTCGCACTGTGCGGTAAGCGTCGTGTTGAGCTCTTCGCTGATCGTGCTGGCAGCGCGAGGGTGGTGTGACTGGATATCATTCATGATTGTGTTTTCTTAAGTTTGCAGTGGGTGGCTGCGACGCTTGTTGCCGCCTTTCCCCTTTGCCGCAAGACGGAGTCGTGAGCGCAATCCCTAGTGTGATCTCGATCTTGGCCATATTTGACAATTTAGGGTAATCACCGTGGGGAAATAGGGAGCCTTGTCAAACAAAGAAGCGGTCCCCACAACGATCGAAGGTTGATGAGTTCACTGGCAAACACCAGAACTATAAAAACAATAGCAGCAAAGCCATTATTCGTGGGGTGTTTGGGTTGTCTGTCACTATTGTCAGCGGCTGGCAGACCGTTCTATTGGACGGCTCAATGTGGCTGCTGGGTGAAATTCGGTGTGCCCGGTAAAATCAGCGAACCATCCGCTGGTGTATAGAGCGTTTGACCGGATTTCCGCCGACCACCCAATCCACTAATTAACCATGCTTTATCCACAGAAGTTTGATGTGCTTGTGATTGGCGGCGGGCATGCTGGCACTGAGGCTGCGCTGGCATCAGCACGCATGGGCTGCAAGACCCTGCTGTTGACCCACAATATTGAGACCCTGGGGCAGATGAGTTGTAACCCCTCCATTGGCGGCATTGGAAAAGGGCATTTAGTGAAAGAAGTGGATGCCATGGGTGGGGCCATGGCCGCTGCGGCGGACGAAGCCGGTATTCAATTCCGCATACTCAATTCCAGCAAGGGGCCCGCTGTTCGCGCCACCCGCGCACAGGCAGATCGAGTCTTGTATAAGGCGTCGATCCGTCATCGTCTGGAGAATCAGCCCAATTTAAGTTTGTTTCAGCAAGCGGCGGATGATTTGATGGTGCAGGGGGGTCGGGTCGTTGGCGCCATCACCCAGTCTGGCATCAAATTCTTTGCCAGGACGGTCGTGTTGACGGCGGGGACCTTCTTGAATGGGAAGATCCACGTTGGCATGAGCAGTTATGCGGCAGGAAGGGCCGGAGATCCCCCGGCGCTGCGTCTATCGGACCGGCTCAAAGAGTTGAAATTGCCGCAGGGGCGGTTGAAGACCGGAACGCCACCGCGTCTTGACGGGCGCACGATTGATTTTGGCAAGTGCGTCGAACAACCTGGCGATGGTATGCCGGGCGGTATGCGAGCGGACACGCCAGTGTTCAGCTTCATGGGGCGCGTTGAACAACACCCTGGGCAGAGGTCTTGCTGGATTACACATACCAATGAGAACACGCACGAAATTATCCGCAGTGGCTTCGATCGCAGCCCGATGTTCACCGGCAAGATTGAAGGTGTTGGTCCGCGCTACTGTCCGAGCGTGGAAGACAAGATAGGACGCTTTGCCGACAAGGACAGTCACCAGATTTTCCTCGAGCCAGAGGGGCTGACAACCCACGAGTATTACCCCAACGGTATTTCGACGAGCCTGCCTTTTGATGTCCAGTACGCGCTGGTACGATCAATGAAGGGACTCGAAGATGCGCATATCTTGCGACCGGGCTATGCCATCGAATACGACTACTTCGATCCTCAGCAGCTCCTGAGCAATTTCGAGACCAAGGCTTTTGCGGGCTTGTTCTTTGCCGGCCAGATCAATGGGACTACCGGGTACGAAGAGGCGGCAGCACAAGGACTGTTTGCCGGCGTCAATGCTGCACTACAAGCAGGCGCCAAGACCAACTGGCAAGCTGACCGCTGGTTGCCTGGGCGGGATGAGGCTTATTTGGGTGTGCTGGTAGACGATCTGATCACCAAAGGGGTGTCTGAACCTTACCGCATGTTCACCAGCCGCGCCGAATACAGATTGCAGTTGCGCGAAGACAATGCTGACGCTCGATTGACTGAAGTGGGCCGCCAACTTTGTTTGGTGGATGACCAACGTTGGGATGCATTTTGCCGCAAGCGGGACGCTGTTTCACGTGAAACAGAGCGGCTCAAGTCGATTTGGGTTGGCCCAGGGAAACTGGCCGACACCGACTCGGAGCGTCTGTTCGGTAAAGTACTTGAGCACGAGTACAGTTTTGGCGAACTGTTGCGTCGCCCCAATGTGCGTTATCCCGATCTTATGTCTTTGGGTGGCGGGGCTTACGTGAGCCCGGAGTTGGCTGCGCGCCCGACCAATTCGACGGGACTTGAGCAGTCAGACGATCATGCTTTTGTTGCGACGGTAGTCGACCAAGTGGAAATCGCCGCCAAGTACTCGGGCTACATCAATCGCCAGAAGGACGAAGTAGCTCGCTCGGCACACTACGAAAACTTGCGATTGCCACGAGAACTGGACTACATGCAGGTATCTGCTTTAAGCATTGAAGCTCGCCAAAAACTAAACAAAAACAAGCCGGAAACCCTTGGACAGGCTTCGCGGATTTCCGGTATTACTCCGGCGGCCATCTCTCTTTTGTTGATCCACTTGAAGAAGAACAATTTTCTGGGGCGTGCAGCAAGCGGCGATTTGCTTGCGCCTGGAGGGGTGTCAGGATGATGTTGTCCTTAGAACATGAGTTGCGGCGTGGTCTGGCGGAACTCGAGCTGAGCCTTGTGGATGATCAAGTCGGCAAGCTGTTGGAATATCTGAACATGATCCACAAGTGGGCCAAGACGTATAACCTGACTTCGGTTCGGGAACCGGCTGGCATGATGACGCATCATTTGCTGGACAGCTTGGCCGTGATTGCGCCGCTGCGCCGCAGGTTGGCAGACTTGCCTAGGGCCCAGACAGTGGAGGACCAGGCCGCCGACTGTCCAACACGGGTGCTTGATGTTGGCTCTGGTGCCGGATTGCCGGGAGTTGTAATTGCAATTTGTTGCCCGGATGTTGTGGTCGATTGCGTCGATGCCGTGGCAAAAAAAGTGGCGTTTATCCGACAGGTGGCGGGCGTTTTGAAACTCACGAACCTGGGTGGCTTGCACCAACGGGTGCAGGATTTGTCAGGTACTTACCGGGTCGTGAGTTCACGGGCCTTTGCTTCGTTGACCGAATTTGCTCGTTTATCGAGTGGTCTATTGGCGTCGGACGGGATTTGGTTGGCAATGAAAGGGAGGGTTCCTGATGATGAAATGGCTGCTTTGCCGGGAAACACCCGCGTGTTTCACGTGGAACAACTAAAAGTGCCCGGTTTGAGCGCAGATCGGTGTATTGTTTGGATGCACAAGACCTAACGTAAACTCTGTGACTTACTAAGGGGAACATACTTAATGTTTGGCATTGCCGACTACGGCGCATTTGTTGTTGCAATCATTGTTTTCCTGCTGATCCCCGGGCCGGGCAATCTGGCCTTGATTACATCGACCGGAAAAGGTGGCATGAAAGGGGGGCTGGCCGCCACTTTAGGAGTGATCTTGGGCGATCAGGTTTTGATGTGGCTCGCGGTGGCTGGCGTTGCGGCGCTGTTGGGCGCTTATCCGACCGCGTTCAGTGCCGTGCAATGGTTGGGCGCGGCCTACCTGGCTTGGCTTGGCGGAAAAATGCTTTTGGCAAAGCCTGGATCGGCCCCGGTTTTGCACATAAAGCCGCATCACTACATGAAGCAGGCATTGATGATCACCTTGTTGAATCCAAAGGCGATTGTCTTCTATATGGCGTTCTTTCCGCTGTTTGTCGATCCGACGCGGCATCAAGGGCTGAGTACTTTTGGATTCATGGCTATCACTATCGCCGCACTCACCTTTGCCTATGGTTTAACCGTGGTCCTATTGACCCACTTTTTGGCCGAGCGTTTGAAGGCCAATCCATTGATATCTGCCGGATTGGAAAAAGTGGCCGGTGTGTTTCTGATTGGTTTTGGTGTCAAGCTGGCAATGTCGCGGTGAGTTTGACAGAACGAACTGTTTGCCCTTACCTAACGAAGTAACTCATGGCCCAAATCTTCTGCATCGCCAATCAAAAGGGGGGGGTTGGAAAAACCACCACCACTGTCAATCTGGCGGCTGGTCTGGCCAAGATCGGGCAACGAGTTCTGATGGTTGATCTTGACCCGCAAGGCAACGCAACCATGGGCTCGGGCGTTGACAAGCGTCAACTGAAAATGACGGTTTACGATGTTCTGCTTGAAACGGTCTCCATTGCTGAAGCGAAGGTCACAAGTGACAAGTTGATTGCTGGCGGATGCGGCTACGATATTCTTGGAGCGAACCGCGAACTGTCGGGCGCCGAGGTTGAGTTGGTCGATGTAGAGCGCAGAGAAAAACGCCTCAAACTGGCGTTGACTGAGGTTCAAGACAACTACGACTTCATTTTGATTGATTGTCCGCCGTCGCTGTCCATGTTGACACTCAATGGCTTGTGTTGCGCACAGGGCGTCATTGTTCCTATGCAGTGCGAATATTTTGCGCTTGAGGGTTTGACGGATCTGGTGAATACCATAAAGCAGGTGCATGCAAATCTGAACCGGGAACTCTCCATCATCGGGCTGTTGCGAGTCATGTTTGATGCGCGCATCACTTTGCAGCAACAGGTCAGCGAACAGCTCAAGGGCCATTTTGGCAACAAGGTCTTCAACACTGTTATACCGCGCAATGTGCGTTTGGCAGAGGCGCCAAGTTATGGTGTCCCGGGCGTACTTTTTGACCCCCCAAGCAAAGGCGCACAGGCGTTTGTGGCGTTTGCTCAAGAAATAGTAGAACGCGCCAACAAACTCTAACGAAATTGAAGCCTGCAGATGTATTGATCTTGCCCGGATGGCAAAACTCCGGCCCTGCTCACTGGCAGAGCCGATGGGAGTCGTTGTATGGTTACGCGCGCGTCGAACAGCATGACTGGATGCGCCCGTTGCGGGGAGACTGGATCGCCCGATTGGAAGAGGCGCTGTTGCTGCGTAGTGAGCCAGCACTACTGGTGGCACATAGTCTGGGGTGCCTCTTGGTTGCGGCATGGGCCGGATGTTCGCGCAACAGCCACCTGGTTAAAGCGGCTCTCTTGGTCGCGCCGGGAGATGCGGAACGAGACGAGTTGCGCCCGACGCTGGCCACATGGTCACCCATTCCCCTGAAGCGGCTACCTTTCAAGACGATTTTGATCGGGAGTCAGAATGATCCATTTTGCACCGACCTGCGGGCACGTCAGCTGGCCCGCGCATGGGGATCCGATCACATCGACTATGGTCACAAAGGGCACATCAATGCCGAGTCTGACCTGGGTGACTGGCCTGAGGGGCACCAATTGTTAATAAAGTGCAATCAGTTGCCACAAACTTGAAAACGCCTGCCGAAAAGAACTGACAAGGAAAATGATGGTTACCAAAAAACCCAAAGGCTTAGGCCGCGGCCTAGAGGCATTGCTTGGACCTAATGTGAGCGATAGGGCGGCATTTGATGCCTCTGCCGGTAATCCGGTCAGCCCGGGCCAACCGGCGTCATTGATGCTTACCAACATGCTCCCAGGTACCTACCAGCCGCGCACCCGGATGGATGAGGGCGCCCTGTATGAGCTCGCTGAATCCATCAAGGCCCAGGGGATTTTGCAACCGATACTGGTTCGCCAATTAACGGACGGGCCGAATCAGGGTAAATACGAAATTATTGCCGGTGAACGCCGCTTTCGCGCTGCCAAACTTGCCGGACTGGACAGTGTGCCCGTGCTGGTGCGAGATGTTCCCAATGAAGTCGCGGCAGCGATGGCGTTGATCGAGAATATTCAACGAGAAGACCTCAACCCCCTGGAGGAGGCCCAAGGTTTACAACGCCTGGTGAAGGAGTTTGGGCTCACTCACGAACAGGCTGCGCAGGCCGTAGGCCGTTCGCGCAGCGCTGCCAGCAATTTGCTGCGCCTGCTCAACCTGGCCGAACCGGTACAAGTTATGTTGATGGCCGGTGACCTCGACATGGGCCACGCACGAGCCCTGCTTGCCCTGGACCGTGCAACACAGATCACGGCGGCGAGCCAGATCAGTGCGCGCAAGATGTCGGTTCGGGAGGCCGAAAGCCTGGTAAAGAAGTTCGGCGCCGAGTTCACATTGACTTCGGTCAAGCAAAAGAAAGAGAAGTCTCGTGACATCAAGCGAGTCGAAGAAGAATTGTCAGACTTGCTCACCGCCGAGGTCGAGGTTCGCGTTAAGAAGCGAGTCAAGCGTGCCGGGCGCATGGAGGAAATTGGAGAAATTGGCATCCGGTTTTCTTCCCTTGATGAACTCAATGGGTTGATTGAGAAATTGGGACGCACCGCTGCTCATTGAGCGCGAACTAATTTGATGAACGAACCAACCCTGGTCATGCCGAGTCTTTGCAGCAAACTTCAGGGTGACCTAAACTGGCGGTCTATGAAACTTCTACTTACTGGGGCGAAGCCTTGAACTTAACTGACGGCAAGCGCGAAAACGTTCCCGATGCAGTGCTCGAAGGAATGTCGGTCGTCGCTTTCGCCTTGGCCAAGTTGGCAGGCGCCCGCAGTTCAGATACCGCCAATCATATTTGGCGCATCCAGCAATATCTCAAGTGCCTGGCACAACACCTTAAAGGACACCCAAGGTTTGCACCGATATTGACCGAGTCGTACATTGACCTGCTGTTTTTCTCGGCACCTTTGCACAACCTCGGCACGATTGGAATTCCTGACTGGATTCTGCTGAAGCCAAGCCGATTGTCGCCAGCTGAGCTTGCGGTGATGAAGACTCACACGACGCTCGCGCGAGATGTCATTGAGCAGATTGAGAAGACCTATGGCTACAAGGGAGAACCCTTCAAAACACTCAAGGACATGGCACATTCGCACCACGAAAGGTGGGATGGTAGTGGTTATCCGCAAGGACTGACCGAAGAGCAGATCCCGCTGGCAGCACGCTTGCTGGCCATAGCGGACGTATATGAGGGGCTGATTTCAAACCGGGTCTACAAGGTTGGAGTGCCTCATGATCAGGCGGTCGCCATCATTTTTCAGGGCCGAGGCAGTCATTTTGATCCTGATATCGTCGACGCTTTCATTGAAATCCAGGATGATTTTCGGGCGATCGCACTTCGCTATGCCGATACCGATCAGGATATGCAGCGGATGATCGAATACATGGCCAATGCCATCGCGGAAGAAGCCCAGCTGCCAGTCAATTAGAGTGTAAAGATCTTGCCTGGATTCATGATGTTTTTCGGGTCCAGTGCGCGTTTGATGGTTCGCATCATGTCCATCGCTGCCGCGCCCGCCTCAGACACCAGAAAATCCATTTTGTGCAGGCCAACCCCGTGTTCGCCGGTGCATGTCCCTTCCAGTTTCAGAGCCCGGGTGACAAGAGCATGATTTAGTCTTTCTGCTATCGCGCGCTCTTCCGGAATGTTGGGGTCAATCAGATAGCCGAAATGAAAGTTGCCGTCTCCAACATGGCCAACCAGGAAGTACGGAATGCCACTGGCATCGGCTTCTGCCACCGAATCGAGTAGGCAATCTGCAAGGCGGGAAATGGGGACGCAGGTATCTGTCGAAATGGCTCGACAGCCAGGCCTGGACTGAATTGCGCCAAAGTAGGCGTTGTGCCGAGCGGCCCACAAGCGTGTACGCTCTTCCGGCGTGGTGGCCCACTCAAAGGCAGTCCCACCAAAACCGGTTGCAATTTCCTGCACGGATTCAGCTTGTTCCTTGACACCAGTCGGGGAACCATGGAACTCCATCAGCAGCAGTGGTTCCTCGCGCAAACTCAGCTTGGAGTGAGCGTTGACCATGCGTACCGTATTTCCATCGATCAACTCCACCCGAGCAATTGGAATACCGAGTTGAATGATTTGAATCGTGCTGCGCACTGCTGCTTCGATGCTGGGGAAGGAACAGATCGCTGCCGAGATCGCTTCAGGCAGTGGGTAGAGTTTGACCGTCACTTCGGTGATGATGCCCAGTGTGCCTTCCGAACCCACCATCAGGCGAGTCAGGTCGTAACCGGCGCTGCTCTTTTTGGCGCGCGTGCCCGTGCGCAGAACGTCGCCGCCGGCGCTCACTACTTTCAAGGCCAGGACGTTTTCGCGCATCGTGCCATAACGCACGGCGTTGGTACCACTGGCGCGGGTCGCGCTCATGCCGCCCAAGGTGGCGTCGGCACCAGGATCTATTGGAAAGAACAGCCCGGTACTCTTGACCGCCTCATTGAGCTGCTTGCGGGTCACGCCGGCCTCTGCTGTCACTGTCAGGTCTTCGGCGTTGATGGCCAGTACCCGGTTCATGCGACTTACATCAATACTGATGCCACCCTGCACGGCCAGCAAATGACCCTCGAGCGAGGTTCCAACGCCAAATGGAATGATCGGAACACAAAATTCACTCGCCAGTTTGACGGCATCAACAACGTCTTGTGTTGACTGCGCAAACAACACTCCAGCCGGCGGTGGCGCGGCAAAAGAGGATTCGTCTCGACCATGATGCTCGCGCACCGCCAGTGCGATCGAGAACTGGTCTGCAAAGCGCGACCTCAATTTGTCAATCAAGGCTGGGGGTACGTCGCGTTGACAGATTTCAGGAGTCATGGTGGGCATTTCAGTCAGTGTGTTCACGGGGGTATCCTAAGCCATTCGACTCAATTCAGGTTCAAACCGGGCTTTGCCATTGGCTGTTGGGCTGGGGAACTCCGTCCATTTTGCTGCAACAATGGCACCAATCAAGGAGACGCTTTATGGGACAACGACTGACACAAATTGCCACGCGCACGGGTGACATGGGCAGCACCGGCCTTGGTGACAACACGCGTGTCTCCAAGAACAGTCTGCGAGTTCATGCCATGGGCGATGTGGATGAGCTCAACTCCAATCTGGGCGTGCTGCTGTGTGAGGATATGCCGCTAGCAGTGCGTCAACTGCTAGTGCAGATTCAGCACCAGTTGTTCAATCTGGGTGGTGAATTGTCAATTCCAGGTTTTGAACTTCTCAAGCCAGAAGCCGTATTGGCGCTGGATCAAGCCCTGGCGCAATATAACGCGACACTGCCTGCATTGCAGGAGTTCATCCTGCCTGCGGGGTCGCGAGCAGCTGCTTTGGCCCATGTCTGTCGCACCGTGACGCGACGCGCTGAGCGCTCCGTGGTCGCTCTGGAGGACAAGGAGTCTTTAAATGACTCGCCGCGCCAGTACTTGAACCGTTTGAGCGACCTCCTGTTTGTGTTAGCCCGAGTTCTCAACCGGTACCGCACCGACGGCACTGAGGGCGACGATGTGTACTGGAAGAGTGAACGTCTCTTGCAAGCCGGCCTGAAGTAGCGGCAGCTAGCGAGGTGCCAGAATCGTCATGGTGATGCGTGAAACGCAGGTCAGCTCACCGGCATCGTTGTGCATGTCGATTTGCCAGACCTGAGTAGTGCGACCCAGATGCACTGGTCTGGCAACACCGGTGACCCAGCCGCTGCTCGTGCTGCGGATGTGGTTGGCGTTGATGTCGAGTCCGACGGCGCGGTGATCCGGCGGGCTGGAGAATGCTGCGCCACAGGAACCCAGGGTTTCTGCCAAGACAACGCTCACGCCACCATGAAGTAAACCATAGGGTTGGCGCGTTCGGTGGTCTACTGGTACCCGTGCCCGGATGAAGTCATCGCCGACTTGCAGAAACTCTATGCCGAGCCGGGCCACCGTTGTATCGACATGAGCCGCCTGCAGCGTTTCTATTGAGAAGGATTGTTTCCAGATACGCATTCAGGCCTTAATTGGAGAGGTTGCTTTTTTCTTTTCAGAAGGGCAAGCTTGGCATTGTATTAACCTAGTCACATGATTCAAGCCGCCATGCCGCCTCACGTGCCTCAGATTCGTCTCTATCAAAACTGGCTTCAGGTGCAGCGCGGGCTGTCCTTTGAGTCTTATGATGAGTTTTGGCACTGGTCCATAACTGACCTGAACGCTTTCTGGCAAAGCATCTGGGATTACTTTGAGTTGCGCTCGCCCTCGCCTTGCAGCATGGTCTGTGATGGGGCACCGATGCCCGGCACCCGGTGGTTTGTCGGGGCCAAAATCAATTACGCCGCAGAAGTGTTGCGCCACGCCCAGGCGGCGCAGGCTGCTGGATTTCCCGCCATTCTTAGCCACAACGAAAAGAGTTTGGGTCACTCTGCAGCCCGGGAAACAAGTTGGTCTGAGCTGCGCCGCCAGGTCGCCTCGCTTGCCCTGCATTTGCTCGACCACGGCGTTCAACCGGGTGATCGGGTTGCGGCCTATTTGCCAAACGCACCAGAGGCCATCGTCGCCTTCCTGGCTACCGTAAGTATTGGTGCTGTCTGGAGCATTTGCGCGCCGGACATGGGAACCAATGCCGTGCTCGATCGCTTCAAGCAAATCGAACCCAAGGTACTGTTTGCGTGCGATGGAGTGACGTATGGCGGGCGCGATATCGATCGCGTCCCTGTGCTTGCCGAACTCTGTGCTGCTCTGCCCTCAGTGCAGCATCTGGTGCTGCAGAGCAACCTCGGTTCCGTGACGGATTGCGACAAGATTCTTCCAGGCAGCGTCAATTTCGGGCAAGCCATCAGCCGGGACGATGCCCAGACGCAAACATTTGAGCCGCTCAGGCTGGCCTTTGACCACCCGCTGTGGATCGTCTATTCCAGCGGCACGACCGGATTACCCAAAGCCATTGTGCATGGTCATGGTGGAACGGTGCTGGTCGGGCGCACGCTGCTGTGCCTGCACAACGACGTTGGGTGCAGCTATGCGCCCAACTCCTTGGGGGAGCGTTATCACTGGTACAGCTCGACCGGCTGGGTGATGTGGAATGCGCAGGTCAGCGGCTTGCTCGGCGGCGTGACCTGTTGCATCTTTGACGGAAATCCGGCTGGTCGCACGATCGATGTCGGCGGAAACAGGATCGAGCCCGACTGGACGACCCTGTGGCGCTTCGCTGCCGAGCTCGGCGTAACGTTTTTTGGGGCTGGTGCCGCGTTTTACGCCAATTGCCAGAAGGCGGGTGTGGATCTGAGCCGCTGCGGTGATCTTTCCCAAGTGAGGGCCCTTGGCACGACCGGCTCGCCTTTGAGTGCCGATGCCCAGGCTTGGGGCACCGAACAATTTCGCCGCTTGAAGAGCCCGCATCAACACGAAGGCGAGGAATTTCCCGCCGGGCCGCCCCAAGGAATATTTGCCCCGTCGGGGGGCGACATCTGGTGGTGCAACATCTCCGGCGGCACCGATTTTTGCGGCGCCTTCATTGGCGGCAACCGCGAACTGGCGCAAGTGCCGGGTGAAATGCAATGCCGCTTGCTAGGTTGCGCCGTGCAGGCCTGGAACGAGCAGGGCCAGCCAGTGATCGATGATGTGGGCGAACTGGTTTGTACTCAGCCGATACCGAGCATGCCGCTTTATTTCTGGGGTGACAAAGGCAATCAGCGTTATCTGTCAAGTTACTTCGACATGTACCCGGGCGTCTGGCGACACGGCGACTGGCTCAAGATCGGAAGCCATGGGGCCTGCATCATCTATGGCCGCAGTGACGCCACCATCAATCGTCACGGGTTGCGCATGGGAACCAGCGAGATCTATAGCGCGGTTGAAGCGTTGCCCGAGGTGCTCGACTCAATGGTGGTGGACCTGGAATACCTGGGTCGCGAAAGTTATATGCCTTTGTTTGTCGTCTTGCGATCCGACTTGACGTTGACCCCGGCTTTGCGCGTCAAAATCGTGGAAGCCATCAAGAATGCCCTGTCGCCACGCTTTGTCCCCAACGAGATCTTTCAGGTAGCCCAGATACCGCGCACGTTGTCAGGAAAGAAACAAGAGCTGCCAATCAAAAAATTGCTGTTGGGCCAATCGCTTGAGAAGGTGGTGAACCGCGAGGCGATGGCGAACCCCGCTTGTCTGGACTGGTACGTGGAGTTGGCTCGATCGCGCCAGTGATCTTCAGCAAAAGAGCACTTCCTCACGGGCAGACACCCGTACAAACCCCGATGAAGTTTGTGGCACGGAAATGGCTTGACTCATTAGAATAACCTGACCAATTGGTTGGTTTTCGGCTGTTTCGTATCGATCTGGTGCGCGGCATCTCGTTTTTGGCGCATCAGTTTGCTGCGCATGTTTCGTCGGCGAACAGTGTTCGTCCAAAGGTGTGGTTGGGTGTATGAGTTCGCGCCTGATCAAGGAAGTTTCTAACAACTAACCGGAGATAGGAATGAGTTCACTGGCAAGCGACAACCCGCTCATCAACGACGACCTGAAACCGACCACCGAAGCGCAACGTCACTGGCGAGCCAGTGACTTCGCCGCACTCTGGGTGGGCATGGTGGTTTGCGTCCCAACCTACACCATGGCCAGCAGCATGTTGGATCAGGGCTTCACCTGGCAGATGGCAATCTGGCTGGTCTTCCTGGCCAACTGCATTGTGCTGATTCCGATGCTGTTACTAGGCCGATCCGGCACCCGCTATGGCATTCCCTTTCCCGTTTTGGCGCGCGCTTCTTTTGGTGTCAAGGGAGCGAATCTGCCGGCCGTTCTTCGCGGATTGGTGGCCTGTGGCTGGTTTTCGATCAACTGCTATTTCGGCGCCTTGGCCTTGCACGGGTTTTTCAACGTCGTCGGCATGGGTTTGGCTGGTCCGGCCCAGGGAGAGTTCATCAGCACCTCACAACTGGTTTGTTTCTACCTGTTTTGGGCGGTGCATATCTATTACATCTGGAACGGTGTGGAGTCGATCCGCAAGTTGGAGGTGGTGGCCGCGCCCCTCATGATCCTGGCCTCCGTTGCGTTGGTGGTGTGGGCGTTCATGTCGGTTCCGTCCGGCAAATTGCTTGACCTGCCAGCCAAGGTGGTTGCAGGCGGGCCCAAGACCTGGGCTGCATTGACCGGCCTGGTAGGCTTCTGGGCCACGCTGGCGCTCAACATCCCTGACTTCACGCGTTTTGCCAAGAGCAACCGTGAACAGGTGCTGGGACAGGCGGTCGGATTGCCGATTCCAATGGCGCTGTTTTCAATGGTTGGCATCATCGGTTTCTCGGTTTCCCAAATTTTGTACGGAAAAGCCCAACTGTTTCCCGATGGCTTGTTGTCACAAATGGGAACCTTTGCGTCAGCGCTGGGCTTGATCGTCATCTTGCTGGCCAATCTAACCACCAACGTTGCCGCCAATCTGGTTTCTCCGTCCTACGACTTCTCCAATCTGGCTCCCGACAAGATCAGCTTCCGCTCCGGTGGCTTGATCGCTGCCGTCATCGGGCTGCTGTTTATGCCGTGGAAATTGCTGGCCACATCTGGCGGTTACCTCTTCACCTGGCTTGGCGGCTACGGCACCCTGCTGGGCGCCATTGCTGGCATCCTGATGGTTGACTATTACCTTGTACGCAAGGGCGAACTCAAGGTGGACGATCTCTACCGGCGGGGCGGCGCGTATGAGTACAGCGGTGGCTGGAACATGCAGGCCTTGATCGCCTTTGCATTGGGTGTATTGCCGTGTTTGCCTGGATACCTCGTCGTGTCCGGTGTACTGGACAAGGCGTCGATCAACCCAAGCCTCGTCAGCCTGTTCGATTTTGGCTGGTTCTTCAGTCTGGCGGTGTCGGGGGCCTACTATTTCATCACCGCGAAAAAGTCCTGACCCGTACCCAACGCACGCTTGGTTTTGATCTGGGGCCTGTCTTTGCGGTTGGGGCCCCTTTTTTTTGCGTCCTATGATTCCTTTTTCGATCAGCCCATCGGCACCCTCAAGCGACGAGGTAGCCAAAGGCCAGATACGTCAGACCAACGAGGCACTTATTCTGGCTGCGGCCGAGCGTGTTTTTGCCGGTGCTGGCTTTGCCGGCGCCACGATGGCGGCCATCTCCGAGGCGGCGCGCCTGCCCAAAGCCAATCTGCACTACTACTTTGGCAGCAAGAAGGCTTTGTACCACGCAGTGCTTGCGCGCACATTGGAAGACTGGTTGGTGCCGACCCATGGCATCACACCGATGGCCGATCCCCGAGTCGCGATCGAAACCTATATCCGCGCAAAGATGGCTTTGTCGGCGCAGCGCCCACACGCCTCCAGGGTCTTTGCCAATGAGCTCCTGCACGGCGCGCCGGTTGTAAAAGCGCTGCTCGGTACGGAACTGCGTGAACTGGTTCTGGTCAAAGCAGCGGTGATCCAAGGGTGGATCAGCGCAGGTCGCATGGCGCCAGTGGACCCGGTGCACCTATTCTTCACGATCTGGGCTGCAACCCAGACCTACGCCGATTTTGGCGTGCAAGTCAGCGCTGTGTTGGGCCGTGCAGAGTTGGAGGCGCCGGACTACGCACGCGCCACAGAGCATGTCGTGGCATTGATTCTTCGTGGTTGCGGCTTGTAGCGTGATGTTTGGCAGCAAACAAAGACGCAGTAAACACTAACTTCTGGATTAGAGGGGCGACAGCGTCCGTGCCTCGACATGCCGCATTTTGCAGCTAAGAGCTTGGTGGTGACATATCGGGATCTTCTTGCCAATCCCGCCAAATGCGATAGAATCGCATTTGCATTTGCGACTTAGTGAGGTTCATTTGATGTTGTTATCTGATCTGCCCAAGGGCACCCATGCGTTGGTCGAGCGCGTGGTGTCGGGTTCTGCCGAGGTCGGTGCGGCAACTTTGCGGCGTCTTGAGGAACTGGGCTTCATCTCCGGTGAACCGGTTCGCCTGCTGCGCAGGGGGCCTGGCGGACGCGAGCCACTGGCGGTGCAGGTCGGGGAAACCCTGTTTGCCTTGCGCCTGCTCGAAGCGCAGTGCATTCAAGTGCGCCACCTTGAGGTCAGCGCCGCCTGATCGGTCCATGTCACACGCCAGCGCCCTCGGTCCTGACCTTGCCATCAAGAGCATCGCGCTGGTTGGTAACCCCAACTGCGGCAAAACAGCGCTTTTCAATCTCCTTACTGGTGCCCGTCAGAAAGTCGCGAACTACGCCGGTGTCACGGTGGAGCGCAAGGTCGGATCGGCCCGGCTACCCAATGGGCAGACCGTATCAGTGGTCGATCTGCCTGGTTCCTACAGTTTGACGCCAGCGACGGCTGATGAGCAGGTGATGCTCGACGTGGTCGAAGGTCGGCGAGCCGGCGAAGACGCCCCCGACCTCATCGTGGCGGTTGTCGACGCCACCAATCTGCGCATGAATCTGCGTCTGGTGCTGGAGCTCAAACGCCTTGGAAGGCCCTTGCTGGTGGCAGTCAACATGGCGGATGTGGCCCGCTCGCAGGGGCTGAAAGTGGACGTGCACCGGCTGGCTCATGAACTGAGCTGCCCGGTCGTCGAAACCGTCGCGGTGAAGCACGACGGGCATACCAGACTGCTGGCGACGCTAGAACAGCACTTTGCCAAGCCCACCGCAGCACCCACCGTCTCTCCGGCTTATGCGAGTGCCATCAGTTCCACCGACCTGCAACGCGAGGTGCGTCGCATCCTGGCGCTAGTCGCCCCCATGGCGCCGCCTTTGGGTCGTTTTCAGCACCGGCTCGACGGCGTGGTCATGCACCCGTTCTGGGGTCTGGTGGTGCTGGCGGCAGTCCTGTTCCTGATTTTTCAGGCGGTCTTTTCCTGGGCCAATTGGCCCATGGATGCCATCAAGGCAGTAGTGCTGGCCGTCAGCGACTCGACCTTGGCCGTGATGCCTGCGGGGCCCCTGCGCAGCCTACTGGTGGACGGTGTCTATGCCGGTGTCGGTGGCGTCCTGGTATTTTTGCCGCAAATCCTGATTCTGTTCTTTTTCATTTTGCTGCTCGAAGATTCGGGTTACCTGCCGCGCGCCGCGTTCCTGCTGGATAACCTGATGGGCAAAGTGGGCCTGTCAGGTCGTGCCTTTATTCCCTTGCTGTCAAGTTTTGCCTGCGCCATTCCGGGCATCATGGCCACCCGCACCATCGTCAACTGGCGAGATCGCCTTGTCACCATCATGGTGGCACCTTTGATGACGTGCTCGGCGCGCCTTCCGGTCTACGCTTTGCTGATAGGCGCCTTTGTGCCGGCGCGCGATGTCGGCTGGTTCAGCCTGCGCGGCCTCACGCTGTTCGGCCTGTACGTCGCTGGCGTGGTTTCGGCCATGGGCGTCGCCTGGGTCTACAAGCGGGTCTGGATGAAGAGCGCCTATCAGCCGCTGATGTTGGAGCTGCCACCCTACCGTGTCCCCAACCTGCGCAATATTGGCTTGGGCCTGTGGGAGCGGGCCCGAATTTTTTTGCGTCGCGTGGGTGGGATCATCTTTGCGCTGATGGTCGTGTTGTGGTTCCTGTCCACCTATCCCGGGCCGCCGCCCACGTGGGATGCCAGTCAGGGACCGGCCATCAGCTACAGCGTGGCCGGCATGCTTGGTCACGCACTGCAATGGCTGT
This sequence comes from uncultured beta proteobacterium, assembly GCA_903927295.1. Taxonomy (GTDB): domain Bacteria; phylum Pseudomonadota; class Gammaproteobacteria; order Burkholderiales; family Burkholderiaceae_C; genus Rhodoferax. Next base: position 33,998 of record CAIYMN010000085.1, read on the forward strand.
TTGCACCGCTCGGCTTCAACTGGCAAATTTCCGTGGCACTAGTTCCGGGCATGGCAGCACGCGAGGTCGTGGTCGGGGCCTTGGGCACGGTTTATTCTTTGTCAGCGGCTGACAGGTCGGTCACCGATGCTCTGGCCCCAGTGCTTGTACAGGGCTGGTCGCTGGCAACTGCCTACTCGCTCCTGGCCTGGTTTGTCTTTGCACCGCAATGCCTGTCAACGCTGGCGGTCGTGCGGCGCGAAACCAATTCCTGGCGTTACCCGCTCCTGATGGCGTCGTATCTCTTTGCGCTCGCTTATGCAGCGGCCTTTGCCACCTACCGTATCACCTTGTGGCTGGGGTCCTGAGCCATGACCTTGCAGGCCCTGATCGTTTTACTTGTGGTCACCGGCTGCTTTGGCTACGCCGCCTGGACGCTGTCGCCGCAAGTTGCCCGCCGAATCGTGGCAAAAAGCTTGTTGCGTCTACCGTTGCATGCATTATTGCGGCAAAATCTGGAAAGGGTGGTCCGCGCTTGCGGTGGTTGCCATTGCAGCGGTTGCGATCAAGGCTTGATCAAGCGTGACTTGCAGCAGAAGGCAGTCGCCAGCTCCGCCCAGCCACTGCCGTTTTACCCGCGCAAGAGGTAGCCACTTCAATACGCCGCATACGCTTACCGTCGCAAAATCTGCCCACAAAATTGACAAAGCTGTAATGAAACGTCGAGATCTACTTCAAATGGCTATTACGAGCGCTCTTCTTGCCGCCAACACCAGTGATGCCACGGCGTCACCGGCAAAGTCGTTGGAAGTGGCAGAAGCATCCATCGCTGATTTGCAAGGCGCGATGCTAAGAGGAACCCTCACTTCGCTGCAACTGGTCAATGCCTATCTGGCGCGCATCAAGGCCATCGACAAGTCGGGGCCCAAGATCAATTCCATTATCGAATTGAATCCCGATGCCAAGGCGATTGCGACGGATCTGGACCGGGAGCGCAAGGCGAAGGGACCGCGCGGACCCCTGCACGGTATTCCCGTGCTTGTCAAGGACAACATCGCCACGGCCGACCGCATGCAGACTACCGCCGGCTCCCTGGCGCTGCTCGGAGCGATAGCTGCAGAAGATGCGTTCATTGTGAAGAAATTGCGCGATGCCGGCGCAATCATCCTCGGCAAGACCAATTTGTCCGAATGGGCCAATATTCGCTCCACCCGCGCCACCAGCGGCTGGAGCGCACGTGGCGGTTTGACCAAGAGTCCTTATGCGCTGGACCGCAATACCAGCGGATCAAGTTCGGGCTCCGCCTCCAGCATTGCAGCCAGTCTTGCCGCCATTGCCGTTGGCACCGAAACCGATGGCTCCATTACTTCACCGGCGTCACTTGCAAGTCTGGTGGGCATCAAACCCACCTTGGGCCTCGTCAGCCGGGCCGGCATCATCCCGATTGCGCCTTCGCAAGACACAGCTGGCCCCATGACCCGCACGGTGGCCGAGGCGGCCGTGCTGCTCACGGCATTGGCCGGCACGGATGTGCAAGACCCGGCCACCCGAGAAGCCGACCAACATCGGCAGGATTACAGCCGCTTCCTCGATCTCAATGGCCTCAGAGGCAAACGCATTGGCGTCGTACGCAGTCAGTTCAGCGGGCAAAGCGATCTGGTGGCCAAGGTCGTGGAAGCCGAGCTGGCGGTGCTGAAAGCGCAGGGGGCCGTGCTGGTAGAGCTGGCCGAAATCCCCAATACAGCCAAATACGCAGATTCGGAACTGACGGTGCTGTTGTTTGAGTTGAAGGCAAGTCTGCCGACGTATCTCGCCACCTATGCACCCGCCTCGCCCATCAAATCGCTGGCGGACGTGATCGCCTACAACGAGAAGAACAGCGCCAAAGAACTGCAACACTTTGGGCAGGAGCTTTTTATCAATGCCCAGGCAAAAGGCGACCTCGACAGCGCGGAGTACAAGGACGCGCTGGCCAACAACCAGAAGTTCTCTCGGGAGCAAGGCATCGACAAGGTGATGTCGGAGAATCAGCTCGACGCCCTGGTTGCGCCAACAGGCGAGTTGGCCTGGCTGACCGATTTCATCCACGGCGATTCGTCAGGCAACAGCTTTACCACACCCGCTGCAGTTGCCGGCTATCCGCATATCACCGTGCCGGCAGGATTTGCCAAAGGCCTTCCGTGTGGCATGTCCTTTGTCGGCAAGGCGTGGAGTGAGCCGACCCTGATTGCCATGGCCTATGCCTACGAGCAAGCCTCCAGAAGGCGCCGGCCTCCCAGTTATGTTCGCACCGTCAATCGGCTTTGATCCACAGATTACTTCCTGAGGGTGCCAACCGCAGCGTCATCCCGATCTTTGCCGCGCGGGCCTGTCGCGGTTTTGCCGACGGTTTTGTCGCCGTTCTGCTGCCGGTCTATCTGCTTGCGCTGGGGCTTGGAGGGCTGGAAGTAGGAGCCATCGCCACGGCCACCCTGCTCGGGTCCGCGCTGGCGACGCTCGCCATTGGAGCTTGGGGGCATCGTTGGACCACAAGGGGACTCCTGCTCGGCGCGGCGATTGTCATGGCTGCGACGGGTCTGGGTTTTTCGCTTGTTTCGTCCTTTTGGCTCTTGCTGCTGCTTGCATTCGTCGGGACGCTCAATCCGAGTTCAGGGGATGTCAGCGTGTTCCTGCCCCTGGAACATGCCAGATTGGCGGCAGCATCTGATGTGACGACCAGGACCGAGCTGTTTGCCCGGTACGCGCTGACCGGTGCCCTGTGCGCAGCGCTCGGGGCGCTGGCCTCCGGCTTGCCGGACCACGTCGTCACGCTGACAGGGCTGGCGCGACTGGATGCGCTGCGTGCCATGTTCATCCTTTACGGACTGACTGGCGTCAGCGTATGGATGCTGTATCGAAAGCTGCCCGAAAACGAGGCGTCCAGCAACACCAAACCTGCACCATTGGGGCCATCGAAGGCGGTGGTTGTCAAGCTCGCGGCACTGTTCGCGGTGGACTCCTTCGCGGGTGGTTTGGTAGTTAATTCGCTGTTGGCGCTGTGGTTGTTCGAGCGATTTGGTTTGTCACTTTGGGCCGCCGGTGTGTTCTTTTTCGTCTCCGGGCTGCTGGGCGCTGCATCACAGCTTGCCGCTCCGCTGTTGGCCAAGCGCATCGGACTGGTCAATACGATGGTGTTTACGCATATTCCGGCGAGCCTGTGCCTGATCGCGGCCGCGTTTTCGACCGACGTCCGGTGGGTGCTCGGTCTTCTGCTGGTTCGCGCTTTGATTTCATCGATGGATGTGCCAGCCCGAAGCGCGTTTGTCATGTCGGTGGTACAGCCCCATGAGCGCGCAGCTGCGGCAAGTTTTACGGCCGTGCCACGAAGCCTGGCGTCGGCCGCGAGCCCCTTGCTGGCAGGGTGGCTCTTTCAGTCTGGCTGGGCAGCGGCGCCGCTGGTGGCATGTGGCGTGCTCAAGATCGCCTACGACCTGGCTTTGTGGGTTGCGTTCAGGAGGGCTGAGGTTTCGTAAATGCCGCCAACTGTCGCAGCTCGGGCTTGTAGATCTTGCCCACCAGGGTCATCGGCATGGTTTGCAGCACGGTCACAGACTTGGGGCGGGCTGGCGGTTCGTCGACCCGGTCACGCACGAATTCGAGCAGTTCCGCTTCCGAGGCCGTGGCGCCAGGGATCAGCGTGACAAAGACCACGGGCAATTCACCTGCATAGGCATCAGGCGCACCCACGGCAGCGCAATGTTGCACAGCGGGGTGGGCCGACATGGCGTCTTCAATAACTTTTGGGTCGATGTTGTGGCCACCCCGAATGATCAGATCCTTGGAGCGCCCGCTTAAGTGGAGGCGACCTTGATCATCGAGCCAACCCAGGTCGCCGGTGGCCAGCCAGCCATTCGCTGTGAATGCGTGGGCATTGTCCTTCGCGTCAACAAAACCCGAAAACAGATTCGGGGACTTGAAGGTCACCATACCCTGCTCACCGCGCGGCATCTCGCGCTCGCTCGGGTTGCCCTGTTCATCCAAGGCCACGATGCACAGCTGCGTATGAGGTAGCCTGAAACCGACGCAGCCCGCCGGGGCATTGACGCCAGGCGGCGTGATGGTGGAGATACCGGCCATCTCCGTCATGCCCAAGCTCTCATGCACATGCAAGCCAAACAAAGTCTCAAAGCGCGCTGCCATCTCCGGCGAAATTGGCGCTGCGCCCGTGCGGCAATAACGCAAGGACGAGATGTCCGCCGCTGCCACGGGGATATCGACCAGAGTTGCCAATACCGTGGGCACCGCGGAGACCACCGTCGCCCGATGCCACTCGACCAAGCGCCAGTAATTGCGCAGCACCTCCCGGTTGCGAAACAGGGCGGTCGTTGGAATCACTACTTCGGAGCCGGCTGCAAAGGATGTCAGCGAGCCTGGCAGCACGCCGGCCACGTGGAACAGCGGATAGCCGTTGATCACGACATCGGAGGCCAGCGTGCCCTGCAGCTGCACGCAGACCCACGCCGTGAAGACCTGAGCGGCATGACTGTGGCGAGCCAGCTTGGGTGCGCCCGTGGTGCCCCCAGTATGGAAGTAGGCGGCGATGTCGCCGGCTGAAATGCGGCGTTCACTGACCAGGCGATCATCGACCTCGTGGCGGCGCAACTCGCCAAAGTCC